>CAUVJL010000035.1:0-21710 GCA_963552075.1 uncultured Neisseria sp. | reverse complement strand
TTTGAGCTAAGGCGAGGCAACGCCGTACTGGTTTAAAGTTAATCCACTATATTGTCTAAATGCACTTCAGCCATCTCCTTGTTCCATTATTCTTTTATAAAAACCAAAAGGTCGTCTGAAACCATTTCAGACGACCTTTTATGCGTTTATATCTTTACTTTTATTCCCACTCAATCGTGGCAGGCGGTTTGCCGCTTACATCGTAAACCACGCGGTTGATGCCTTTGACTTCATTAATAATGCGGTTGGACACGCGGCCGAGCAGTGAGTACGGCAGTTCTGCCCAGTGTGCGGTCATAAAGTCGCTGGTGATGACGGCGCGCAGTGCAACGACGTAGTCGTAAGTGCGTCCATCGCCCATTACGCCGACGGATTTGACGGGCAGGAACACGGCGAAGGCTTGGCTGGTCAGGTCATACCAAGATGTGCCGTTTTCGTCGGTGGTATTGCGCAATTCTTGGATGAAAATGTCGTCCGCCTGACGCAGCAAATCGGCGTATTCTTTTTTCACTTCGCCCAAGATACGCACGCCCAAACCGGGGCCGGGGAACGGATGGCGGTACACCATTTCGCGCGGCAAGCCCAAGGCAACGCCGAGTTCGCGCACTTCGTCTTTGAACAAGTCGCGCAACGGCTCAAGCAGCTTGAGTTTCATGTTTTCAGGCAGGCCGCCGACGTTGTGGTGCGATTTGATGGCGTGGGCTTTTTTGGTTTTCGCGCCTGCGGATTCGATTACGTCGGGGTAAATCGTGCCTTGCGCCAGCCATTTGGCGTTGGTGAGTTTTTTCTCTTCGGCATCAAATACTTCGATAAATTCCGCACCGATGATTTTGCGTTTTTTCTCGGGATCGGTAACGCCGGCGAGTTTCTCCATGAATTGCTCTTCGGCATCGACGTGAATCACTTTCACGCCCAAGTTGCGGGCGAACATATCCATCACCATTTTGCCTTCGTTCAGGCGCAAGAGGCCGTGATCGACGAACACACAAGTCAGTTGGTCGCCGATGGCGCGGTGAATCAGCGCGGCGGCTACTGAGCTGTCCACGCCGCCCGACAGACCCAAAATCACTTCGTCGCTGCCGACCTGTTCGCGGATTTTGACAACGGCTTCTTCGATGTAGTTCGGCATCGTCCAGCTCGGTTGCGCGCCGCAAATGTCCAAGACAAAGCGGTTCAACAGGGCGCGACCTTGTTTGGTGTGGGTCACTTCGGGGTGGAATTGGATGCCGTAGAATTGTTTTTCAACGTTTTCCATCATGGCAATCGGGCATGACGGAGTATCGCCGATAACGGCAAAGCCATTGGGCAGTTTGGATACTTTATCGCCGTGGCTCATCCATACGTCCAGCGTATTCGGCGCGTCGTCGTAAATATCGCGGGTCAGTTCGCTATCGATGGTTTTGACTTGCGCGTAACCAAATTCGCGCTGGTTGCCGGGCTGAACTTCGCCGCCCAAGTGGTGCGCCATAAACTGCATTCCGTAGCAGATGCCCAAAACCGGAATGCCCAAATCGAAAATGCCGGTATCGGCTTGATAATCGGATTCGTAAACGGAATTGGGGCCGCCGGAGAGGATGATGCCTTTCGGATTGAAGGCTTTGATTTCGTCCAAAGGCATGTCGAAGGAATGCAGCTCGCAGTAAACATGAGCTTCGCGCACGCGGCGGGCGATAAGCTGGGTAACTTGCGAACCGAAGTCGAGGATGAGGATTTTGTCTTGGGTCATGGCGGGAACTTTGCAGAGTGATAGGGAACGGTCTGACTGTTTCAAAACGGGATTCCGATAACAAAACAGGTCGTCTGAAAACGGCGGATTATACCATTTTCAGACGACCTTTGCAGAGAGAGGGGCTTAGTTATCCTGCTGTTTATGCTGCTTATAAGGCACCATATCGCTGCGCGAAAGCAGCAGCAGGCAGCCCAGCACCATCATTCCCAAAGCAACCAGCGGCGAATAGCCGAGCCAATATTGATTGTGCAGATATACCGCCGCACCGATATACACCAGCAGCGGGCCGGAAACGATAGACTGCTTGTTGAAACCGTCCATCACCAAAACCGCAATCCCAGCCAGCACCATACCGGCGGACACAATGGTCGAAGTTGCGGGCAGGATGTCCGTCGTTTTCAAAAACCAAACAGCACCGAAGATAATCAAAAACAGCGGCAGGAAAAGCGAAGAGCGGGACATGGCGTTACTCCGTAAAATTTCAGACGACCCTGATTATTGGGTCGCAGGGGTCGTCTGAAAAGCCTGAAGAAAGCAATCTTGGGTATGTTTTTGCAAACATAGGGTTTGATGTGTAAACGGCGGGCACAAGTTTGCAGCGGCATCAGCGCCCGGCGTTCCATTCATGCTGCTATCAGTCTCAGCGCACATTTTTCATCAAACGTTGTTTTTCGCGTTTCCAGTCGGCTTCTTTCAGGCTTTGGCGTTTGTCGTGTTGTTTTTTACCCTTCGCCAAGCCGATTTCCATTTTGATTTTGCCGCGCGTAAAGTGCAGGTTCAACGGGACGATGGTGTAACCCGCGCGCTCGGTTTTGCCTATGAGCTTGTTGATTTCGGATTGCTTGAGCAAAAGCTTGCGCGGACGGACGGGGTCGGGTTTGACGTGCGTCGAGGCAGTCGGCAGCGCGGTAATATGGCAGCCGACCAGATAAAAAGCGTCTTTTTTCCAGTAGATATAGCTTTCTTTCAACTGCACCCGCCCTGCGCGGATGGCTTTGACTTCCCAACCTTCCAATACCAGGCCGGCTTCAAGCTGGTCTTCGATAAAGAAGTCGTGAAAGGCTTTTTTATTATTGGCAATACTCATTATTTTGATTCTTCTATACTTTTCAGACGAGCTATTTTATCAGCGCGTCCTAGAAATGAAAATGTTTGAATGTGAATGGATGCGATAAACCTTGTGCAGCCCTGTCCTCAAAATCAAATGCCCGACATTTCATCCGCAAGCCTGCCTGAATACCATACCGCCCTGTTTATCCTTTACTTCTCTCCATCAACAAAAACAACATCACCGAATTCAATATCAAGATATCGTCGTTCAAACTCGCTTGGGCTTCTTTGTGCAGGCTGAATTTCCCTTCCCATAATGCCCTCAATTTCTTCAAGCGGTACACCAAAGTCCCGTCAGGTCGGGTAATCAAATAAGTCGGGTTGAAAAAAAGACCCGTCAGCGAACCCAAATAAGGAATCTGCCCTGCCATTTTGTCCAACACTGCCACCCACGGATTTTTTTCACGGATATGGAAAAGCAGCTGATCTTCCGCATCCGCCACCTGATAGCTGGTGCGCCAAAGCGACCCGACGCCATCATGCACCACTTTCCCCAAAACCTTGCCAGAAGCATCTTGGATGATATAGGTCGCACCAAAATCAATAATCTGTTCCGAATGAATGGTGAATACGGGCGTATCCTGATTGCGGTTAGGGAAAACATTAATCCACTCTTTGAGTTTAAACATTTTCTGCCGCGTATAAGCGATTTCGTTCCCTGCTTCGTCTTTGACAAAGAAATCATTGGCAATGGATAAAAGTTTGAAATTGAAATAAAGCGGAAAGCGCAGACTTTTATTTTCATGAGAAGCGCTCATGCTTTCATACATTTTTATATAATCAATCATCAGATTTTTCCTTGCCGTTTTATAGTGGATTAACTTTAATCCAGTACGGCGTGTCCTGATTTAAAGTTAATCCACTATACATAGAAGATGAATTGAAAGGTCGTCTGAAAGCCGTTATGCGGTTTTCAGACGACCTTTTTACACCGCTTATTGCGATTTCAAGCGGTTCAACAACGTTTTGACCGTACCGCCGTAATACGCGCTTGAAGTGCAGTACACCGTTTCTAAGCCGCATTGACCTTGCGAGCCGTATTTCTTAATGCACTGATTCAGCGCGACCTGATGCACGCTCTTAAAGCGCGGCGAAGTAATCACAACCGCATTGTTTGTCGTCAGCTTGCCTTCCGATTTCGGATATGCGACGGCGATGCAGGTGTTATGAAGCGGAACAACGGATTTACAGCCTGTCGCCTCGCCGTTTTGTACGCCCGAAAGCGTGTCCTGCCCGCGGCAAAACGCTTCCAGCTCCGCATTTGCCTCGATTTGCGACATATTTTCTTTAGTCGTTTTAATCAGCAGCGCATCATTGCCGTCTTGCGGGTTCTGCCACATGGCGAGATAACCATAAGTATCCGCTGCATTTGCGCCTGCTGACAAAATGGTGGCGATAAGTGCCGTTACAATTTTTTTCATTATTGATTCCAAATGCTTATGTCGTTATGTTTGACTGTCATCATTATAAAGCAAAGCCCGTTGCGAATATATGCCCGCATCACTTTTCATTTTAAAGGCCTGACCAAGAGGTCGTCTGAAACGGCTTACTCTTGCGGCTGCTTTCTGTGTTTTGCACATTCTGCGGCATATTGCTCGCCCCAGCGGTGCATCGCCTCGATGACGGGCATCAATGTCTGCCCGAACGCGGTCAGCGAATACTCCACTTTCGGCGGCACCTGCGGATACACTTCGCGATGGACAATACCGTCGTGCTCCAACTCGCGCAATTGCAACGTCAGCATCCGCTGGGTAACGCCCGCCAGCAGACGCTGCAACTCGTTGAATCGTCGGGTTTCCCCGTGTAAATAATATAAAATCAATACCTTCCACTTGCCGCCGATAATATCCAAAGTATTGACGACCGGACAGCAGGCGCCGTGTGTCGGTTCTGTTTCCGCCATTATTGACCTCCGAATGACAGTATAAAAATTGTGCGTACTTGTTAATAAGTTTGTACCCCATATAATACATGCAACAAAGTATGGCAACCATGACATTATTAATTTCATTACACAAAGGTCGTCTGAAAAGGTTTCAGACGACCCCACAAGAAGGAACCTCATCATGCGCAACGTCAAACAAATCTACCGTGCAACCAGCCAACACTGGGTCGGCGACGGATTCCTCGTCCAACCCCTGTTCTCCCACATGGGCGACGACCGCGGCACCAACCCTTTCCTGATGCTCGACTACGCCGCACCCTATGAATTCTCCCCCAACGAAGCCCGCAGCCCGCGCGGTGTCGGACAACACCCGCACAAAGGCTTTGAAACCGTTACCATCGCCTACCACGGCGAAGTGGCACACCGCGACTCCAGCGGCGGGGGCGGCATCATTTACGAAGGCGACGTGCAATGGATGACCGCAGGTTCGGGCATCATCCATGAAGAATTCCACTCCGAAAACTTCAGCAAAAAAGGCGGACTGTTTGAAATGGTCCAACTTTGGGTCAACCTGCCCGCCAAAGACAAAAACACGCCGCCGCGCTATCAGCACCTCGCCAAAGCCGGTATCCCCGTGGTTGAGCTCCCTGACGAAGCAGGCCGCCTGCGGCTGATTGCCGGAGAATACAAAGGCGTAAAAGGCGCAGCCGACACCTTCACCGAAATGAACGTCTGGGACATCGTTTTGAATGACGGTAAAAAAGCCGTATTGGAAATACCTGAAGCCCACAACCTGTCTATGGTCGTCCTGCGTGGCAACGTTACCCTAAACGGCAAAGAGCAGGCGGGCGCAGGACAATTGGTCGGCTTTGAGAAAAGCGGTGGCAACGTACACATAGAAGCCGGCAGTGAAGAAGTCAAAATCCTTTTGCTCTCCGGCGTCCCGATTGACGAACCTGTCGTCGGCTATGGCCCGTTTGTGATGAACACCGCCGAAGAAATCCGCCAAGCCATCAGCGATTTCAAAAGCGGCAAATTCGGCAGCATTGATTGAGCCTCTGCGCCGAAACAAAATAGGCTGTCCGCAAGGAGACTTCTCGTACTGAAAACGGATATCACGCGTTTCATTATAGTGGAATAAATTTAAATCAGGACAAGGCGAGGCAACGCCGTACTGGTTTAAAGTTAATCCACTATAAAATCCAATGGACAGTGGTTTCGGCTATACTGTCGGCTGTCGCGGCGTTGGCCCATTTTGCTCTGCGCAATCTGTAAGCCCTCGCCCGATATTGATAACCGATTCATTTCGCTCTATTTATTTTTCCAGTCAATCCCAAAAAGGAAACCCTTATGGCTCAAATTACCTTCCACGACAACCCTGTCCACACTTCCGGCGACCTGCCCGCTGTCGGTCAAACCGCGCCTGCATTCAGCCTGACCGCTGCCGACCTGTCCGACAAAACTTTGGCGGATTTTGCGGGCAAACGCAAAGTATTGAACATTTTCCCGAGCGTCGACACCGGCGTGTGCGCCCAATCCGTGCGTACGTTTAACCAACGCGCGTCTTCTTTGGACAACGCGGTCGTGTTGTGCATCTCCGCCGACCTGCCGTTTGCCCAAGCCCGCTTCTGCGGCGCGGAAGGTTTGGACAATGTTATCAACCTGTCTACGTTCCGCAGCAGCTTTGCCGCCGATTACGGCGTCGCCCTGACCGACAGCCCGTTGCGCGGACTGACTGCGCGCGCCGTTGTGGTTTTGGACGAAAACGACAAAGTCCTGCACAGCGAACTGGTTGCCGAAATCGCCAACGAGCCTGATTACGACGCGGCTTTGGCTGTTTTGTAAACAAGGGTTTTAGAGCTGAAAAAGGTCGTCTGAAAAGTTTCAGACGACCTTTTGTCTTTCTTCCTAAACTATTTTGCAGGCGGCTTCAATTCAAACACTTCGGGATGCGCCTTAAAATATTCTACGGCGATAAATCCGCCGCCGATGATGATCACCAGGAACACCGCCATGACAATCATGGCAAGGATGAATTTGTCCGAAGGATGGGCGTCGGGCTTGCGTTTATCCGCCATTATTGCATCTCCGAGAGCCAGTCGCGGGCGGTGAGAAACTCGTTCAGCCGCGCTTCGGGCGAACCTTCTTCCGGCGCGTATCGATACTCGAAGCGCACCAAAGGCGGCATGGACATCAAAATACTTTCCGTACGTCCGCCGCTTTGCAGGCCGAACAACGTACCCCTGTCCCAAACCAAATTAAATTCCACATAACGCCCGCGCCGGTAAAGCTGGAAATCGCGCTCGCGTTCGCCGTATGGCGTGTTTTTGCGTTTCGCCACAATCGGCGGATACGCCCCGATATAGCCTTCGCCGACCGCCTTGATGAAATTCAGGCAGGTGTCGAAATCCCAGCGGTTCAAATCATCGAAGAACAAACCGCCCACGCCGCGCGTTTCGCCGCGGTGTTTCAGATAAAAATATTCGTCGCACCATTTTTTGAACTCGGGATAAACCGCTTCCCCAAACGGCGCGCACACGTCCCGCGCGACCGTGTGCCAATGCAAAATATCTTCTTCAAACGGATAAAACGGCGTCAAATCAAAGCCGCCGCCAAACCACCACACAGGCTCGCCGCCTTCCGGATACGCGATAAAAAAGCGTACGTTCGCATGGCTGGTCGGCACATACGGATTTTTCGGATGAATCACCAGCGACACGCCCATTGCCTCAAACGCTGCGCCCGCCAGTTCAGGACGGTGCGCCGTCGCCGAAGCGGGCATTTTACTGCCCTTCACATGCGAAAAATTCACGCCCGCCTGCTCGAATACCGCGCCGTTTTTCAAGACGCGGGTTTCGCCCACACCTAATTTGCCCGTCCATTCTTCACGCGCAAACACCGCCCCGCCGTCTTCTTGCTCAAGCGCGGCGCAGATTTGGTTTTGCAGGTTTTTCAATACGGTTAAAACGGCTTCGGTGTGCATGGCGGGTTCCTTATGGATGGGGTCGTCTGAAAACCGTATTTTAATACGGCGCGCCGGATATTTATCAGAATTGCTGAAAAACGGGATGAAACAAAGTTCGCAATCTCTCAAAAGGTCGTCTGAAATCTTAGATTTAAGGTTTCAGACGACCTTTTTTGCGCTTAATACTGTTTGCGCCTCGTCTGAAAAAATGCCTGCAAAACGGCTTTGCATTCGCCTTCCAAAATGCCGCCTTTGATTGCCGTGTGTTTGTTCAGCAGCGGGTTTGCAAACAGATTGACAACGCTGCCCGCCGCGCCGGTTTTGGGTTCTGCTGCGCCGTAGATGACACGGCGGACGCGGGCTTGGATGATGGCGGAGGCACACATGGCGCAGGGTTCGAGCGTGATGTAGAGGTCGCAGCCGTCGAGGCGGTAGTTTTGGAGGGCGGCACCTGCGGCGGCAAGGGCGCGGATTTCGGCGTGGCGACTGATGTCGTGGTCGCTGACGCAGGTGTTGTGTGCGGCGGCGATGATTTGGTTGTTGGAGACGACGACCGCGCCGACGGGGATTTCGCCGATGCGGGCGGATTGTTCTGCCTGCGTCAAGGCAGCGCGCATGAAGGTTTCCATTTCAGACGACGTGGGGAAAACGGCGACGGGCGGATGGTTTTTGAGGGCTTGTTCCAAAGCGGTTTTCTGCGTTTGCGGCAGCTCTTGCGGTTTGATGCCGAGCAGCAAGGCTTCGAGTTGCCAAAGCGTGCTGCGGGTGACGGTCAGTCCGGCGGCTTTGAGTAGTAGGAAGGCTTGGACGGAACCGGTGTCGCGCAGCTCCTCTACGCTGCGGATGCCGAGGGCTTGCAGGGCGGCTAAGGTTTGCGGGGCGACGGGCGGCGTGGTCAACAGGGTCGGCATGGCGTTTTAGATTTGGAAATGGCGGCGGACGAGTGCCAAGGTCGTTTGAACGTGGTTGCCGTCGGTGTAGGGGTCGATGCTGTGCGCCAATGGGATTTTGCGCAGCCAAGTGAGTTGGCGTTTGGCAAGCTGGCGGGTGGCGGCGATGCCTTTTTCGACAAAGGTGTCGTAATCGGTCAAGCCTTCGAGGTAATCCCATGCCTGTCGGTAGCCGACGCAGCGCATAGAGGGCATATCGGCGGTCAGCTCGGAATATTTTTGACGCAGGGCGCGTATTTCGTCGATGAAGCCTTGTTCCAGCATTTGCGTGAAACGGCGGGCGATGTTGTCGTGCAGCAAGGCGCGGTTTTCGGGAATCAGGGCGGTGGTGCAGAGGTCGAGCGGCGGGGTGTATTCGGCTTTTTCGACAAAATGCGCGCTCAAAGGCTTGCCGGTCAGGTGGTACACTTCCAAAGCGCGTTCGATACGTTGGCTGTCGTTCGGTTTCAGACGACCTGCGGTTTCAGGGTCTATGGTTTGTAGGTTTTGATACAGATGCGCCAAGCCGTATTGTTGTTTTTCTTCCTGCAACCGGGCGCGCACGTCGGCATTGGCTTCGGGCAGATCGTTCAAGCCTTCGGTCAGCGCGTGGAAATACATCATCGTACCGCCGACTATCAAAGGCAGCCTGCCGCGCGCGCGGATTTCCTCCGCCAGCCGCACGCAGTCGTCGACAAACTCCGCCGCGCTGTAAGACTCCGTCGGCGGGATGATGTCGATAAGGTGGTGCGGCACGGCATCAAGCTCGGCGGCGGTCGGCTTTGCCGTGCCGATGTCCATATCGCGGTACACCAGCGCGGAATCGAGGCTGATGATTTCAACCGGCAGGGCTTCGGCGATTTTCAAGGCAAGGGCGGTTTTCCCGCCGGCAGTCGGGCCGAGGATGGCAAAGGCTTTTGGGGTGTTCATATCAAAAGGGGCGTGGGGAAACGGACGGATTATAGCAAAAGGTCGTCTGAAATCATTGCTTCATTCATGATAAATATCTGTATCGACACCCGATTTCCCTCAATTTTTCTCAAACTGCGGCAGACTCGAAATATCGGCCTGCCCTAGTTTCTTTAATCTAAAGCAGGTAAAATGGCAGCCGTTGCCTGATGCGGGCAAACACCCGCACCATCCGACGAACACTACCAAAATACAATCATATATAAATAATTTAGGAGCACTAAAATGGAACATAAGCTGCCACAACTGCCTTATGAACTGGACGCATTGTCCCCACATCTGAGCAAAGAGACTTTGGAGTTCCACTACGGCAAACACCATCAAACCTACATCACCAATCTGAACAATCAAATCAAAGGTACCGAATTTGAAAACCTGCCTTTGGAAGAGATTGTGAAAAAATCTTCAGGCGGCGTATTCAACAACGCAGCCCAAACTTGGAACCACACTTTCTACTGGCTGGGTTTCACGCCTAAAGGTCAAGGCAAACCTTCCGGCGAACTGGCCGCCGCCATCGACGCCAAATGGGGCAGCTTCGAGAAATTCCAAGAAGCATTCTCCGCTTGCGCGGCAGGTACTTTCGGCTCCGGTTGGGCATGGCTGGTGAAAACCCCTGCCGGCGAATTGGATTTGGTTTCCACTTCCAACGCGGCAACTCCGCTGACCACTGAAAACACTCCGCTGCTGACCTGCGACGTATGGGAACACGCCTACTACATCGACTACCGCAACAGCCGCCCCAACTACCTGAAAGGTTTCTGGGAAATCGTCAACTGGGACGAAGTCGCCAAACGCTTTGCTGCTTAAGTTGAACGTTTAAAATAAAAGGTCGTCTGAAATCGATTTTCAGACGACCTTTTTGTTAGGCAACGCGGTATCAAGGTTTCTTCATATAGTGGATTAACTTTAAACCAGTACGGCGTTGCCTCGCCTTGTCCTGATTTAAATTTAATCCACTATATCCGCTATTGATTTGACTTTAGCATCAGCCTCTTTTCGCTGGACGGCTTGGTTTCGAGCCGAAAGAATCGTTGGCTTTACGTTTGCCTTTGAAGCCTTCGCCGCCTTTCTTAAATCCTTCTTTTTTGAAACCTTCGCCGCGCGATTTGCCACCGAAGCCTTCTTTGCCCGGTTTCTTATCGCCGCGCCAGCCGCCGGATTTTCTATCGCCCCAGCCACCTTTGCCTTTCGGCTTGCCGCCTGCGGATTTGCGCTTGCGGGTCGGTTCCATGCCTTCGACGGTCAGCTCGGGCAATTTACGGCCGATGTATTTTTCAATTTTGTGTACTTTGACGTATTCATTCACTTCGGCGAAGGTAATCGCAATACCCGTGCGCCCTGCCCGTCCGGTACGGCCGATGCGGTGAACGTAGTCTTCCGCCTGTTTCGGCAGGTCGTAGTTGATGACGTGGGTAATGGTCGGCACGTCGATACCGCGAGCGGCAACGTCGGTGGCAACCAAAATTTTGCAACGGCCTTTGCGCAAATCCATCAGCGTGCGGTTGCGCCAGCCTTGCGGCATGTCGCCGTGCAGGCAGTTGGCGGCGAAACCTTTTTCGTACAAATCGTCGGCGATGACTTCGGTCATGGCTTTGGTAGACGTGAAAATCACGCATTGGTCGATGTTGGCGTCGCGCAGGATGTGGTCGAGCAGGCGGTTTTTGTGGCGCATATCGTCGCAATACAGCAGTTGCTCTTCGATTTTGCCTTGGTCGTCCACGCGCTCGACTTCGATGATTTCAGGATTTTTCGTCAGTTTGCGCGCGAGTTTGCCGACCGCGCCGTCCCAAGTGGCGGAGAACAATAAAGTCTGACGGTCGGTCGGGGTGGCTTCGACGATGGTTTCGATGTCGTCGATAAAACCCATATCCAGCATACGGTCGGCTTCGTCCAAAATCAGCACTTCCAAGCGGGCGAAGTCGACTTTGCCGCTTTGCATCAAGTCCATCAGACGGCCAGGCGTGGCGACAATCAGGTCAACCGGTTTGCTCAGGGCGCGGGTTTGGTAGCCGAAAGATGCGCCGCCGACGATGCTGACGGTGCGGAACCAGCGCATATTTTTGGCGTACGCCAACGCGTTTTTCTCGACTTGCGCCGCCAATTCGCGGGTCGGCGTCAACACCAACGCGCGCGGGCCTTTGCCCGGTTTTTCGCTGCGTTTGGTCAGCCGCTGCAACGTCGGCAGCAGGAAGGCGGCGGTTTTGCCGGAGCCGGTTTGCGCCGAAGCCATGATGTCGCGGCCTTCCAAAGCAAACGGAATGGCTTGCGCCTGAATCGGCGTCGGGCTTTCGTAACCCTCGCTGCGCACGGCGGACAAGATGTTTTTATCAAGGTTCAAATCGGCAAATTTAATAGACATGGCTATCCTAAAGAGACAACAACGCGCACGCCTGAACAATTTCAGACGACCTGAAGCAAAGGAAAGTAACGATACGGGAAATGTGAAGTTACAGGGTTGTCGCAAGCATCTTGCTTGTGGTTAACATCGACGACAACCTGCACAGAAAGGCTTGGCAAATCAGCAAGCAATAAAAGAAACGCGCCCGAAACGGCGGTTTAGGTTGGAAGACGATGGCTTCGTATAAAAAGGCGAACGGCGGATAATATAGATTTTATGGATAACGGTCAAGCAAAAAGGCATCAAGTGCGTTAAAATCCAAACCCTTCCCAATCCTCATTCAGGCCGTCTGAAACCATGACCGACATCACACCCTTCGCCAACCGCATGGGCAAAAACATCAAACACCTCATGAAATGGGCGAAACGCAACGGCATCGAAGCCTGGCGCATTTACGACCGCGACATCCCCCAATTCCCCTTCGCCGTCGATGTTTACGGCGACCAAATCCACCTTCAGGAATACGATACCGGCTGGCTGATGCAGCCCGAAGAATACGAAGCATGGCTTGCCGATGTATTGGAAGCCATTGGTTTTGTGACCGGTTTTGCGCCCGAACAAATCCACCTCAAGCGCCGAGAACGCCAAAAAGGCTTGCAACAGTACGAAAAAACCGGCAAAACCGGCGACGATTTCGTCATCACGGAAAACGGCCGCAAATTTTGGGTCAACCTCGACAAATACCTCGACACCGGCCTCTTCCTCGACCACCGCAACACGCGCAAAAAAGTCGGCGACACCGCAGCGGGCAAACGCTTCCTCAACCTGTTTTCCTACACCGGCAGCTTTACCGTCTATGCCGCAACCGGCGGCGCGTTATCCAGTGAAACCGTCGATTTATCCAACACTTATCTAGAGTGGGCAAAACGCAATTTCGAACTCAACGGCATCAGCACCGAACAACACAAAATCGTCCGCGCCGATGTGTTCCAATACCTGCAAAATGCCGCAGACGAAGGCAAAAAGTTCGACCTGATCGTCATGGATCCGCCCAGCTTCTCCAACAGCAAAAAGATGCTCGACATCCTCGACATCCAGCGCGACCACAAAAAGCTGATTGACGGCGCGATGAACCTGCTCGCTTCAGACGGCATCTTGTATTTCTCCAATAACTTGCGCAGCTTCGTCTTGGACGATTCGGTATCGGAACAATACGCCGTCAAAAACATTTCCAAACAATCCGTTCCCGACGATTTCCGCAACAAGAAAATCCATCAGTGTTGGGAAATCAGACATAAAGCCTGACTGCCCTCGTCGTTGGTTGAAATACCCAACGGTTTATCTGACCAAAGGTCGTCTGAAAACTCCGTTTGGTGTTTTCAGACGACCTTTTCTCAATATAGGCAGGCATCACGCCGCCCCTTCACGGTATAATCCGCCCCATATCACTTCACAACAAGGAACACACAAGATGGATTGGAAAGGACGCGAACAGAGTCAAAACGTAGAAGACCGACGCGGCAGCAGCGGTGGAGGCGGCGGCGGTAGAACGCCCGGCATCCTCGGCATCATCGTCGTTTTGATCGGCGCTTATTACGGCGTCGATTTGAGCGGCTTGGTCGGCACGCCTTCCATGGGTACGGGTTCAACCCAAACCTCCCAGCTCAAACCTCAAGAAGAAGCCGAGCTGAACGAACTTGCCCGCGTCGTCCTCGCCGACACTGAAAAAGCTTGGGGCAGCTATTTCAAACAAATCGGACGGACCTACACCCCGACCACGCTGGTGTTATACAACGGCGGTACATCCACCGCCTGCGGCATGGGTCAATCGGCAATGGGGCCGTTTTATTGCCCGGGCGACAAAAAAGTCTATCTCGACTTAGACTTTTATAGGGATATGCAGACCAAACTCAACTCTGCCAGCGATGCCGCATTCGCCTACGTCATCGCACACGAAGTCGGACACCACGTCCAAAATCTGCTCGGCACCCTGCCCCAAGTCCACAGAATGCAGCAGCAGGTCGGCAAAAAAGAAGCCAATGCCCTTTCCGTCAAACTCGAATTGCAGGCGGACTGTTACGCGGGCATTTGGGGGCATTACGCCGTCAACAATAATATCTTCAAACCCGAAGACATCCCCAAAGCCATGCTGGCTGCCGAATCCGTCGGCGACGACCGCCTGCAGAAAGACGGGCAGGGCTACGTCGTTCCCGACAGCTTTACACACGGCTCGTCCGAACAGCGCATGGCATGGCTCAAACGCGGTTTGGACAGCGGCGACATCAATCAATGCAACACATTCGGCAATTGATTGAAACCGCAGTAAATGGTTATTTGATATAACCCCCAAAGGTCGTCTGAAAGCCTTCAGACGACCTTTGCCTATGTTAGAATAAGCCCGTTTTCCATTCACAATCACAAAGGAAACCATCATGGCAAACATTGCCCGCGACATCTTCAAAGCCTACGACATCCGAGGCATTGTCGGCAAAACCCTGACCAACGAAGCCGCCTACCTCATCGGCAAAGCCATCGCCACCCGAGCCGCCGAAAAAGGCATTACCCGCATCGCACTCGGACGCGACGGACGCTTGAGCGGTCCCGAACTGATGGAACACATCCAGCGCGGCTTTACCGACAGCGGCATCGACGTCCTCAATGTCGGCATGGTCGCCACCCCCATGCTGTATTTCGCCGCCATCAACGAATGCGGCGGCAGCGGCGTGATGATTACCGGCAGCCACAACCCACCCGATTACAACGGCTTCAAAATGATGCTCGGCGGCGACACCCTCGCAGGCGAAGCCATCCAAGGACTGCTCGCCCTGATCGAAGCCGACAAACTGACCGCTTCCGATAAAAAAGGCAGCGTAACCGAAAAAGACATCTCCGGCGAATACCACAACCACATCGTCGGCCACGTCAAACTCAAACGCCCCATGAAAATCGCCATCGACGCGGGCAACGGCGTAGGCGGCGCATTCGCAGGCAAGCTCTACAAAGGTTTGGGTAACGAAGTGACCGAACTTTTCTGCGAAGTGGACGGCAATTTCCCCAACCACCATCCCGACCCTTCCAAACCGAAAAACCTGCAAGATTTGATTGCCGCGCTGAAAAACAGCGACGCCGAAATCGGCTTGGCTTTTGACGGCGATGCCGACCGCTTGGGCGTCGTCACCAAAGACGGCAACATCATCTATCCCGACCGCCAGCTCATGCTGTTCGCCCAAGACGTTTTGAGCCGCAACCCCGGCGCGAAAGTCATCTTCGACGTCAAATCCACCCGCCTGCTCGCACCGTGGATTAAAGAACACGGCGGCGAAGCCGTCATGGAGAAAACCGGCCACAGCTTCATCAAGTCCACCATGAAAAAAACCGGCGCGCTGGTTGCAGGCGAAATGAGCGGACACATCTTCTTCAAAGAACGCTGGTTCGGCTTCGACGACGGCATGTACGCCGGCGCGCGCCTCTTGGAAATCCTGTCTGCCTTCGACAATCCGTCCGAAGTGTTGAACAGCCTGCCGCAAAGCATTTCCACGCCCGAACTCAACATCGACCTGCCCGAAGGCAGCAACGGCCATCAGGTTATCGACGAACTCGCCGCCAAAGCCAAATTCGAAGGCGCGACCGAAATCATCACCATCGACGGTCTGCGCGTAGAATTCCCCGACGGCTTCGGTCTGATGCGCGCCTCCAATACCACGCCGATTTTGGTGTTGCGCTTCGAGGCGGATTCCGACGAAGCCATCGAGCGGATTCAAAACCAGTTCAAAGTCGTCATAGAAAGCAATCCCGCGCTGAAATGGCCGCTGTAAACGGTTAACGCTTTAAAACTCGAAAGGTCGTCTGAAAACGAGTATTCCCGTTTTCAGACGACCTTTTGTTTCGATGTTTATGCCCTTCAAACTTACTCATGGCAACACCCTACTCTTCCAAGCCAATACGCCCAAACTTCCCCATCAAAGACCTTTGACTTCCATCAAACAAAATTATCTTCTTCAAAAACGCCCGTTGTCCTTTACCCAAGAAAATAAATACGTTCACCTCCTCATCAAATACCCAAATATTGCCTATTGGATAAATACACAGCCGACACATCAGCAAATTATTGTTCAGAACATAAAAAATAGAGCCATTTATCTAAAAAATAACCACCCAATTAACATTAAATACCAAGCATTCAAACCTACTCCAACCCATATAAAAAAATCCATGCCGTTTTCAGACGACCCCAACCCGATTAAAAGCCTATTTTCCCAACCATTTCAGGCTACTATGCACGAACAGCTTCTTACAGTATGATGGACTTCTCAATTTTGCCTTAAGCCTGTATGCGTTTCAGCGGCGCAGGCAGCAGGAATCAGGCTTCCAAACAAATCCAACCTCAACTCGGAGTAAACATCATGTTGACCCAGACCCAACAGGTCGATTTGACCCTGCATCATCTCAAAGAGCGCGCCTTGGCAGAATATAGCCCCAAACAGCGTGCGACCGTCGAAGCTTCCGAAGACTGGAAACAGTTTGACCGGCGTTTGAACGAGCATTTCCCCAAGCTGATGCACGAGCTGGACAACGTTTACAACGATAACGAAGCCGTCCTGCCCATGTTGGAACAACTGATTGCCCAAGCATGGCAAAGCTATTCCCAACGCGACAAGTCTCTGAAAGCCATCGATGCCGCGCGTGAGAATGACCCCGATTGGATTTTGTCCAATAAACAGGTCGGCGGCGTGTGTTATGTCGATTTGTTCGCGGGCGATTTGAAAGGCTTGAAAGCAAAAATCCCTTATTTTCAAGAGCTGGGGCTGACCTATCTGCATATGATGCCGCTGTTTAAATGCCCTGAAGGCAAGAGCGACGGCGGCTATGCGGTCAGCAGCTACCGCGACGTCAATCCGGCTTTGGGTACGATAGACGATTTGCGCGATGTCATTGCCGCGCTGCACGAAGCGGGCATTTCCGCCGTCGTCGATTTCATCTTCAACCACACTTCCAACGAACACGAATGGGCGAAACGCTGCGCCGCCGGCGATCCGCTTTTCGACAATTTCTACTATATCTTCCCCGACCGCTGGATGCCCGACCAATACGACCGCACCCTGCGCGAAATCTTCCCCGACCAGCATCCGGGCGGCTTCTCCCAATTGGAAGACGGACGCTGGGTATGGACGACGTTCAATTCCTTCCAATGGGATTTGAATTACAGCAATCCATGGGTATTCCGCGCCATGGCAGGCGAAATGATGTTCCTCGCCAATCTGGGCATCGACATCCTGCGTATGGACGCCGTCGCCTTCATTTGGAAACAAATGGGCACGGATTGCGAAAACCTGCCGCAAGCCCACGCCTTAATCCGCGCGTTCAACGCCGTCATGCGCATCGCCGCACCTGCCGTATTCTTCAAATCCGAAGCCATCGTCCACCCCGACCAAGTCGTCCAATACATCGGACAAGACGAATGCCAAATCGGCTACAACCCGCTGCAAATGGCATTGTTGTGGAACACCCTCGCCACCCGCGAAGTCAACCTGCTCCACCAAGCCCTCTCCTACCGCCACAACCTGCCCGACCATACCGCATGGGTCAACTACGTCCGCAGCCATGACGACATCGGCTGGACGTTCGCCGACGAAGACGCATGGCAGTTCGGCATCCACGGCTACGACCACCGCCAATTCCTCAACCGCTTCTTCGTCAACCATTTCGACGGCAGCTTCGCGCGCGGCGTCCCCTTCCAATACAACCCCAACACCGGCGACTGCCGCGTCAGCGGTACTGCCGCCGCCCTGGCAGGTTTGGCGCAACATGACCCACAAGCCGTTGACCGCATCAAACTCTTGTACAGCATCGCCCTGAGTACCGGCGGCCTGCCCCTGATTTATCTCGGCGACGAAGTCGGCACGCTCAACGACGACGACTGGTCGAACGACAGCAACAAGAGCGACGACAGCCGCTGGGCGCACCGTCCGCGTTACAACGCCGAGTTGTACGAACAGCGCCACGACCCGTCAACCGCGGCAGGACAAATCTATCAAGGCCTGCGCCACATGATAGACATCCGCCAAAACAACCCGCGCTTGAACGGCGGCCGTCTGGTTACCTTCAACACCAACAACAAACACATCATCGGCTACATCCGCAACAACGCGCTGTTGGCGTTCGGCAACTTCAGCGAACACCCGCAAACCATCAGCGCGCACACCCTGCAAGCCATGCCCGCCCGCGCCAAAGACCTCATCAGCGGCGAAACTGTGGCACTGAATCAGGATTTGGTGCTGCGCCCCTACCAAGTGATGTGGCTCGAAATCGCCTGATGATTGAAGCAGCTTAAAGACGCAAAGGTCGTCTGAAAACCGGTATTGCCCGTTTTCAGACGACCTTTTTGACAAAATGGATGTTCCACTCATAATCTGCCCTCCGCATCCCTTTACAGGCGCAAGCCGCTCGTTTCTTCATCCTCCAGCCAACAAATCTGTCAAAAATCCATTCATTCGACAGCCATCCGGTTCTCATCCCAAAGCCTGAAAGAGCAAGCCGCCTTTCAGACGACCTCCTGCCAAATCAGTTACAATTCATCCCTATGAACAAAACCGAATCAAACGTTTCGGAAACGCCGCCCGTCCGCCCGTCCCGATGGCTGCCCCTGCTGTTGGCGATTGCGATTTTCATGCAAATGCTGGACGCGACGATTCTGAATACCGCCCTGCCCGAAATTGCCAAAGATTTCAATGTATCGCCGCTCAATATGCAGCTGGCGGCGATTTCCTATACGCTGACCGTTGCCCTGCTGATCCCTTTAAGCGGCTATTTGGTGGACAGGTTCGGCACTAAAAACGTATTTTTCGGTTCAATCGGCATTTTCATGCTCGGATCGGCATTGTGTGCGGCGGCAGCCAATCTGCCCATGCTGGTGATGGCGCGGGTGATTCAGGGCATAGGCGGGTCGATGTTGGTACCCGTACCGCGTCTGACGATTTTGCGCGTGTACGACAAATCCCAACTGCTCAACGCCATCAACTATGCCGTAATGCCCGCGCTGATCGGTCCGATATTCGGCCCTTTGGTCGGCGGCTATTTGGTCGAATACGCATCTTGGCATTGGATTTTCCTGATGAACCTGCCCATAGGGCTGCTCGGCGTCTTGCTGGGCTGGCGGATTATGCCCGATGTCAAAGGCGAAAATACGGTTCTGGACTTGAGTGGCTACCTGACTTTCGCTTCGGCGGCGTGTCTCTTGATGTTGGCGGTGGAAATGGTGTCCCACTCTGGCGCAGTTTGGTTTTCACTCCTACTCGCGCTCGGCGGTACGGCATTCGCCCTGCTCTACTACCGCCACATGAAAACCGCCGCCAACCCGATTTATGCGGCGGATTTATTCCAAGTCCGCACTTTCCGGCTGGGTCTGACAGGCAATCTGTTCAGCCGGCTCGGCATCAGTTCCATCCCTTTTTTGCTGCCGCTATTGTTTCAAGTCGCGTTCGGCTTTGCCGCCAGCGTATCCGGCTGGCTGGTCGCGCCCGTCGCTTTCGCCTCGCTTGTTGTCAAACCGCTCATCAAGCCCCTGATGTCGCGCTTCGGCTACCGCAACGTGTTGATTTGGAACACGCGCCTCCTCGCCATACTGATTATGCTGCTTGCCCTACCCGACGCCGACACGTCCTTAAGCGTCTGGATAGTTCTGCTGCTCCTCATCGGCACCTGCAACTCCATCCAGTTTTCCGCCATGAACACCCTGACCATCGCCGACCTGCGCGCGCACCAAACCGGCAGCGGCAACAGCCTGATGGCGGTCAACCAACAACTCGCCATCAGCCTCGGCATTGCGCTCGGCGCGCTTATCCTGCAAAACTGGTCGCAAAGCAGCTTCACCGCAGGCAACCTCCACCTCTCATTCCGCCTCACCCTGCTTTCCATCGGCTTGATTACGCTTGTCTCCAGCACCATATTCAGCCGCCTGCACATTTCCGACGGACGCAACCTAACGACTTCAAAAAAATAGGTTAAAATGCGAACCGTATAAACATCGAACTTCTTTTCAGACGACCCTTCTAAATAAAAATATCGTTTCAGCGAAAAAGGTCGTCTGAAACGCCCTCAAGAATGAAAAAAATCCATCTCATCCTTATGCTTCCGGTTTTTCTGACAGGTTGCGCCGGCCTGCCCTCACTGGACGATCGCCCTGAAAGCCACTACCTCGACATCCGTTCCGCCCCGCGCATGGATGCCCTGCTCAACACCGCCACTGCCAAAACCGGCGGCGATATTTCCAATGTCTATCTGCTCAACGACGCGCACGAAGCCTTCGTCGCCCGCGCCGCCCTGATTGAAGCCGCCGACCACACCCTGGACCTCCAATACTACATCTGGCACAACGACATCTCCGGCAAGCTCATGTTCAACCTGATCCACCGTGCCGCCGAACGCGGCGTGCGCGTGCGCCTGCTGCTGGACGACAACAACACCAACGGTCTGGACAACGTCCTGCTCGCCCTCGACAGCCATCCCAATATCGAAATCCGCCTGTTCAACCCCTTCGTCCGCCGCAAATGGCGCGCGCTGGGCTATTTGACCGACTTCCCGCGCCTCAACCGCCGGATGCACAACAAATCCTTCACCGCCGACAACCGCGCCACCATCCTCGGCGGGCGCAATATCGGCGACGAATATTTTAAAGTCGGCGAAGACACCATCTTTGCCGACCTCGACATCCTCGCCACCGGCCGCGTCGTGACCGAAGTTTCTCAAGACTTCGACCGCTATTGGGCAAGCCATTCCTCCTACACCGTCGCCAGCATCATCAAAAAAGGCGATATCGAAAAAGGCTTCCAAGAGCTGGGTTACAACGACAAAGACAAAAACGAAACCCTCAGCCGCTACCGCAACAGCATCGAAAATTCCGAACTCTACAAAAAAATGCAGAGCAACAGCATAGACTGGCAAAGCGTCCACACCCGCCTGATCAGCGACGACCCCGCCAAAGGGCTGGACCGCGACCGCCACAAACCGCCCATTTTCGACCGCATGCAAAACGCCCTGAAAACACCCGAAAAAAGCGTCTATCTCGTTTCGCCCTATTTCGTTCCCACCAAATCAGGCGTGCGCGCGCTCGACCAACTCGTCAAAAACGGCGTGGACGTAACCGTCCTGACCAACTCGCTCCAAGCGACCGATGTCGCCGCCGTCCATTCAGGCTACGTCAAATACCGCAAGCCCCTGCTCAAAGCCGGTGTCAAACTCTACGAGCTGCAACCCAACCACGCCGTCCCCACCACCAAAGACCGCGGTCTGACCGGCAGCTCCGCCACCAGCCTGCACGCCAAAACCTTCATCGTGGACGAAAAACGCGTCTTCATCGGCTCATTCAACCTCGACCCGCGCTCCGCCAGACTCAACACCGAAATGGGCGTCGTCCTCGAAAGCCCCAAAATCGCAGGCGAAATGCAGCGCACCCTCGTCAATACCACCCCCAAATACGCCTATCAGGTCACCCTCGACAAATACAACAAACTTCACTGGTACGACCCCACCACCCAAAAAACCTACTCCGCCGAACCGGAAGCCAAATTCTGGAAACGCGTTACCTCCAAAATCCTCTCCATCCTGCCGATAGAAGGATTGCTGTAAGACCCAAACGAAAGGTCGTCTGAAAACCCGGATTGGCATTTTCAGACGACCTTAAGACGAAAATACGGACAAACCCATCACACAAATATAGTGGATTAAATTTAAACCAGGACAAGGCGACGAAGCCGCAGACAGTACAGATAGTACGGAACCGATTCACT
>CAUVJL010000034.1:0-21946 GCA_963552075.1 uncultured Neisseria sp. | reverse complement strand
GAGCTAAGGCGAGGCAACGCCGTACTGGTTTAAAGTTAATCCACTATATTTTCCAACAGGTTTGTCGGCGGATTATTGGCTGCGTTTGATAATCAGCTTGTCTTCGGTGACTTCGGCATTGAGCGCGGTTGCCATTTCCTTGACGACATTGTCCAAATCGCTTTCTTTGATATTGGGATCGTATTGAGAAGCCAGTTTGAGCACTTCTCTGATGAAGTTTTTATCGACCTCCGCGTTGATGTTGTATTTCAGCTTACTGAGGAGGTCTTGTTGAAGCTGCTCGTCGTTTTTATATTCGATAGGCGGAATGGAGGCGTCTGCGTCGGCTTTGACCGCGCTGTTGTTCAAGTAGATTTGATTGCCTTTTGAGTCGAATTTGATGCCGGTTTTTAAAAAGGTTTTTACGGCTTCCATCAGTTCTTTTTGTGTGTCGGGACTGTTCATATCGACGCACTCTTTACCTTGACGATCGAAGAATTTATTGATGCGGTCGATACCTTCGCCATTGATATCGCGGAGGTTGAAGTTGTAATGGATGCGGTCGAATTTGATGTTGTTGATGCGGAAGTTTTCGACTTCGCTTTGTCCTTCCATAGCGTATTTGTTGTCTTTTGCAGACTGTTTGCTTCCTGCTTTGATTTTGTCGACAGCGAAATCAAAGGTTTGGTTGCCCATTTTGAATGCGGCAGAGTCTACGGTGAAGAGGGATGTGCCGTTGCGCAATGCAGTGGTGTCACCTTTTTCCATATCGGCCTGATATTTAACGTTTTTCAAGCTAAATTGGTATCCCGGGCTTTCAGGTTTGTCAGGGTGTGAGGCAGTCATGCCGGGCCATTCGAAATTGAAATTATCGAGATGGTACTGATGGTCGGATTTGTGGCCTTTGACAGCCAAAGTCGCCGTTTCCCATTTGACTTCGTCGGAATCGATGTTTAATGAGCCTGCCGGTGCGGTCAGTTTGCCCTCTAATTCGCCACCCCAAGAAAGCACGGTATTGCCGTCCAACCGGAATATTTCTTTATTGTCATCTCCAATCAGATAGAGTTTGGTTTGGATGGTGTAGCCGTTCAGACCGCGGGTAATAATGTCCTCGCCGCGTATTGAGAATTTTGTGTCCTGATGGCACAAGTCGGGCGTGATGTCGCCCCTCCATGAAGCTTTACCCGAAGTGAGGCCCATGTCGAATTTATCCAGAGTGATTTTCAGGCGTTTGTCGGCATCGGGATTGTTTTGGAAATAGTATTCCTGTTTCAATTTGTTGTCGGCATAAATACCGCCGCCAGCGGTTGCTCCTCCCAGTACGGCGATGCCGACTAATGTCGCAATGATGCTTTTCTTCATGTCTTGTCCTTAAGCAGGTGGTAAAAATGTAATGGATGGATTGGAATCGGGTAGATTCAAATCAGCTTGGCGGCAAGATAGGGCAGTTTCCTGTTGAACTCAAACTGCGGCGCTGCTGGGTTGCGCTTTGGCGGAAATTGGATCAACTGACGGTATTTGCCTATGCCGATTTTATAGTGGATTAAAATTGCAATGATACGGCGTTGCCAACGTCCTTATGTACTACCCGTACACGGCGGGCGTTGTCGCCTTGTCTCATTTTTATTTTAATTCACTATAAAATGCCAATATTGTAATATAAAAAGGTCGTCTGAAAACTTTCAGACGACCTTTTTTCAACCGTTCAAGCGATTAACAACATCTTCCGCCGTTTGCGCCGCAGCGGCGTTTGCGGCAGTAGTCTTGAAATTGCAGCTCGGTCATGACGGGGGCGTTGGGATTATGTTTGCGCTGTTGGGCAACGTAGTTTTCATAATCGGGCACGCCTGCCATGAGGTTGGCGGTAAGTTTGGCGGTTTTCCACCAAGCGGCGAGTTTACGCTTCACTTTGTGCCTCCGGTTGTTTGCCGTCGCGGTACACCGCCGGAATTTCTTTAGCGGTTGACCAGCCGACTTTGCGTGCTTTCATGGCGGTACGCACGCCGTAGATGGCAACGACGACGACGACGGAGAGGAACAATGCGGTCAGACCGGCATTGATTTGGTCGTTAAAGATGATTTGCGACATTTCGCCGATGTCTTTAGCGGGCGCGAGGACTTCGTTTTTAGCCAATGCGTCGCTGTATTTGCCGGCATGGGCAAGGAAGCTGACACGCGGGTCGCTGTGGAACAGTTTTTGCAGACCGGCGTAGCAGGTTACAAACAGTACGCCGACAGCAGGAACGAGTGCCACCCAGACATAACGGTCGCGTTTCATCTTAATCAGCACAACGGCACACATAATCAAGGCTACGCCTGCCAGCATTTGGTTGGCGATACCGAACAAAGGCCAGAGCGAGTTGATGCCGCCCAAGGGGTCGGTCACGCCGGTGTAGAGGAAGTAGCCCCATAATGCCACGGCGAAGAAGGTCGCAATCAGGTTGGCAGGGATGGAGTCGGTGTTGCCGAAAGGTTTGTAGAAGATACTGCCTAAGTCTTGAATCATGAAACGTGCGACGCGGGTACCGGCATCGACGGCGGTCAGGATGAACAAGGCTTCAAACAACAGGGCAAAGTGATACCAGAATGCCATCATGGCTTCGCCCGGAATCAGGCGGCTCATGATGTGTGCCATACCGACTGCGAGGGTTGGTGCACCGCCCGCACGGGACAGAATGGTGTTTTCGCCCACTTCCTTAGCGGTGTGCAACAGGGTTGCGGCATCGACAGGGAATTGCAGCTTGGTGGTAATCACTTCGGCGGCAGTATTGGCATCTGTGCCGATCAGGGCGGCAGGGCTGTTCATGGCGAAGTACACGCCGGGATCAAGCGATGCGGCAGCGGCAAGAGCCATAATCGCCACGAAACTTTCCATCAACATACCGCCGTAACCGATCATGCGGACGTGGGTTTCGTTTTCCAGCATTTTCGGCGTAGTACCGGAAGAAATCAGCGCGTGGAAGCCTGAAACCGCACCACAGGCGATGGTAATGAAGAGGAACGGGAACAATGCGCCTGAGAATACCGGGCCGGAACCGTCGATGAAGTGGGTCACGGCAGGCATTTGCAGCGCAGGGCTGACGATGAGGATACCGATGGCGAGTGCGACAATCGTACCGATTTTCAGGAAGGTAGAGAGATAGTCGCGTGGAGTCAGCAGCAGCCATACCGGCAATACCGATGCCACGAAACCGTAAATCATAATCGCCCAAGTGAGCTGGATGCCGTCAAGGTCAAACCAATGACCGATGGAGCTGTGCGCCACATTGTCGCCGTAAATCACCGCCAGCATCAGTAGGATAAAGCCGACGATGGAAATCTCGCCGATTTTGCCCGGACGGATATAGCGGGTGTAAATACCCATAAACAGAGCGATAGGCATGGTGGCGGCAATCGTAAACGTACCCCAAGGGCTGTGAACCAGTGCTTTCACCACAATCAGCGCCAACACCGCCATGATGATGACCATAATCATCAAAATACCGATGGAGGCAATCACGCCCGGGACAGTGCCGAGTTCTTGTTTTACGATATCGCCCAAAGACTTACCGTCGCGGCGCATGGAGACGAACAAGACCATCATGTCTTGTACCGCGCCGGCAAACACTACGCCGAAGATAATCCACAGCGTACCCGGCAGATAACCCATTTGCGCAGCCAGCACGGGACCGACCAACGGACCTGCGCCCGCAATCGCGGCAAAGTGGTGTCCGAACAATACGCCTTTATGTGTCGGCACATAGTCCAAACCGTCATTGTGCCGCTCGGCGGGCGTGAGGCGGTTCGGATCAAGCTGCATCACATATTTGGCGATGTAGAGACTGTAAAAACGGTAAGCGATGCAGTACACCGATACGGCGGCGGTGACCATCCATACCGCGCTGACCTGCTCGCCCCGACTGATGGCCAAAGTGGTAAAGGACGCTACGCCGACCAAAACCACAATGCCCCAAATAAGGAACGTTTTGAGTGATTTCATTGTTTAATCCTTAAAATACAAGAGTGAGAATGTTCGGGTTCTTATTGTTGCGGGGGGACAAACTGCATCCCGAAGCATTTATGGAAGAAAAAAATGAAGCGATGATGGTGCGGGAACCCTGGCTTGAGATAATTAATAAACAAGGGAACCAAAACCCTAGAATGTTAACTATCATCAAGTCTAGCGTAAGGTTAACACAATCCGATAACGTGCGGGCTAGATTTAACTCAAGCAATCGTCATTCATTACGATATAGTGGATTAACTTTAAACCAGTACGGCGTTGCCTCGCCTTGCCGTACTATCTGTACTGTCTGCGGCTTCGTCGCCTTGTCCTGATTTAAATTTAATCCACTATATTACCACTTATTTTTTGACAAATTCTTTACACAATATCCTGACAAAGAGAAAGGTCGTCTGAAAACCGATTTTTGGGTTTTCAGACGACCTTTTGCATGGAAGAGTGAAAGTGGTAAATGGGTTCCTTCCTGTTTACGGTTGGGCACGCCGCTTTCTGTCCGCGTGTTCCTTGAGGGTGGCACACATGCCGGCAGTGTTGCCGCCGTTCATGAGCATGACCGGTTCGCCGTTGAGGGCGTAGCCGTCGCTGCCGTTGTCGGAGATGACCGTTTTGTTGTCGTCCAGTTTTAGGCTGTTTGGCGTTTTTTGCCAACGGCCGTTTTTGACCTCGTTTTGCACAGCCATGCAATAGCTGCCATTTGCCAGGATACCGACAAGCTGCGAATCCATGGTCATGTAAACGCCGGGAGGCGGGGTTTTGGCAATGACCTGTGTTGACAGCATCAGAGCGGCGGCGGTTAGAAGTTGGAGGGAAGTTTTCATATTAAATTACGCGTTGCCGCGTTTCGGGTCGTTCGGGCGCAGTTGGGCGGCGAGTTTGTCGAGGATGCCGTTGACGAATTTGTGTCCGTCGGTGCCGCCGAAGGTTTTGGTTACTTCGATGGCTTCGTTGATGATGACGGGGTAGGGGGTTTCGGGCATTGCGCTCAATTCGTGGCATGCCATCAGCAGGACGGCGCGTTCGATGGGGCTGAGGTCTTTTTCGTCGCGGTCGAGCAGGGGGCGGATTTGCTGGATGTATTCGGCGGCGTGGGTGTGCGTGCCGAAGAAGAGTTTGTTGAACAGCTCTTCGTCCGCTTTGGCGAAGTCGGGCTGGTCTTGGATGTTTTTAGCGATTTCAGGGGCAGCGGTGTTGTTGATGCCGGCTTGGTAGAGGGCTTGTACGGCTAACTCGCGGGCGCGGCGGCGTGGGGTTTTCATGGGGATTCCTTCGTTGGCGGCACGGTGGGTGCGGTAATGAATGTTTCAGACGACCTCTGTCGGATGACGGGTCGTCTGAAAACGGTTTGTCCGACAGACGGGGCGAAACCGGAATGCGGCAAAGCTACGGGTTTCGCGTTCGGGCTTATTCTTCTTCGTCGTCAAACTGCTCTTCGATCAGGCGGTTGACGAGGTTGGCGCACTCGACGGCGACTTTGGCGGCGTCGGCGGCTTTTTCTTCAATGCGCGCGACGGCTTGTTCGTCGTTTTCGGTGGTCAGGATGGCGTTGGCGATGGGGATGTTGTAGTCGAGTCCGACACGGGTTACGCCTGAACCGGATTCGTTGGAAACGAGTTCGAAGTGGTAGGTTTCGCCGCGGATGACGACGCCGATGGCAATCAGCGCGTCGTATTGCTCGGAGGCTGCCATGTTTTGCAGGACGAGCGGTACTTCGAGCGCGCCGGGTACGGTGGCAATGGTGATGTTGTCGTCGGCTACGCCCAATTCTTGCAGGGTGCGGCAGCAGACTTTGAGCATTTCGCTGCCGATTTCGTTGGTAAAGCGGGCTTGTACGATGCCGATGCGCAGGTGTGCGCCGTCGAGGTTCGGGGCGATGATGTTCATGGTGTTTCCTTGTATTTTGAGCGGTAAACGGGTTTTCAGACGACGTGTGGCTTTTCTGAAAACGATATTGGGGATTTATTCCTGCGGCTGCCAGTCGGCAACGGCTTGAAACTCGCCGTCTTCGCCGATTTCCCATGCGCTGCCTTCGGGTTGGGTTATCAGCGCGGCGATGGCGGGATTGGACTGGGTGATTTCGGAAAGGCTGACGACGCTGAAATTGTCGGGATCGTCGGTGTATTCGTCGGTTTCGTCGCCGCTGAAGAAGCGCCAGCCGCTGTCGTTTTCGAAAACGGGGGCTTCGCGGTAGAGGAAGCCGACGGGTTCGCCTTGTTTGGCTACCGTATTGGTCACGATGCAGCGGTCGAGTGCGGCTGAGAGGGCTTGGGCAAATTTATTCATTGCGGTGTGTGCATGCCGTAAAAATTGTGCGGATTTTATCATGATTAGGGCAGCCTCTGCACCGTGTATCTTTATAGTGGATTAACTTTAAATCAGGACAAGGCGACGAAGCCGCAGACAGTACAGATAGTACGGCAAGGCGAGGTAACGCCGTACTGGTTTAAAGTTAATCCACTATATATTTGCCGCTTATGGTTTGATGGTACAATGCTGGTCGTCTGAAACGGGCTGAGCTGTGTTTCAGACGACTATTGCAGCCCTAAAGTGTTTCCGTATTTGCATGAAGTGCCGAAACGCATTCGGGTTGGTTTGGGAGGCTGGATTTTCGCCGCTTCCCGCCTGATATTCCGAAGTAAGAAGAAAGACAAACGTCCTCATGAAAACAGATGTGTTAAAACAGCAGGCGCATGCCGCCATTCAGAATAAACTGGGTTACCATTTCAAAGATACCGCGCTTTTGCAGCAGGCGCTGACCCACCGCAGCTACCATGCGAAAAACAACGAGCGTTTCGAGTTTGTCGGCGATTCGATTTTGAACTACACCGTCGCCAAAATGTTGTTTGACGCGTTCCCCAAGCTGACCGAAGGCGAGTTGTCGCGTTTGCGCGCAAGCTTGGTCAATGAAGGCGTGTTGGCGGAAATCGCTTTGGAAATGAATGTCGGCGACGGGCTTTATTTGGGTGCGGGCGAGTTGAAAAGCGGCGGATTCAGACGCCCCTCCATCCTTGCCGATGCTATGGAAGCGATGTTTGCCGCCGTCAGCTTTGATGCGGATTTCGCCGAGGCGGAGAAAGTGGTGCGGCACTTGTTCGCCGAACGCGTCAAACGTGCCGATTTCAAAACGCAGGGCAAAGACAATAAAACCGCCCTGCAAGAAGCCCTCCAAGCCCGCCGCCTTGCCTTGCCCAAATACCGCATCGAGGAACAAATCGGTCATGCCAATGACAGTATGTTCCTGATTTCATGCGACTTGGGCGAACTCGGTTTTATCTGCAAAGCACAAGGTAGCAGCCGCAAAGTTGCCGAGCAGCAAGCCGCCAAAGAAGCGCTGCAATGGCTCGAGCAACACCATCCTTTGAAAAAAGCAAAAAAATAGCCGATTTATTTTTCAGACGACCTATGGATACAAAAAAGTCGTCTGAAACTTCAAACAGAAAGCCATCATGGACATCGAAACCTTCCTACAAAACGAATCCAACCACCCCGCCGACTACCGCTGCGGCTTCGTCGCCATTGTCGGCCGCCCCAACGTCGGCAAATCCACGCTGATGAACCACCTCATCGGGCAAAAAATCAGCATCACCAGTAAAAAAGCCCAAACCACGCGCAACCGCGTTACCGGCATTTACACCGACGACACCGCCCAATTCGTTTTCGTCGATACCCCCGGTTTCCAAACCAAACACCGCAACGCCCTGAACGACCGCCTCAATCAAAACGTCACCGAAGCGTTGAGCGGCGTCGATGCCGTCGTTTTCGTCGTCGAAGCCATGCGCTTTACCGATGCCGACCGTATCGTAATGAAACAACTGCCGACAAACACGCCCGTCATCCTCGTTATCAACAAAATCGACAAAAACAAAGCGGGCAGCAGCGGTTTGCAGGAATTTATCGACCAAATCAGCGCAGAATTCAAATTTGCAGGGCATGAAACCGTCAGCGCCAAACACGGATTGGGCATCGCCAACCTGCTCGCGCGCCTCAGACCTTACCTGCCCCAAAGCGTGCCGATGTATCCGGAAGAAATGGTGACCGACCGTTCCAGCCGTTTCCTCGCCACCGAAATCGTGCGCGAAAAACTGTTCCGTTACCTCGGCGAAGAGCTGCCCTACGCCATGAATGTGGAAATCGAACAATTCGAAGAAGAGGAAAACGGCCTCTACCGAATCTACATCGCCGTATTGGTCGATAAAGACAGCCAAAAAGCCATATTAATCGGCAAAGGCGGGGAAAAACTGAAAAAAATCTCCACCGAAGCCCGCCTCGATATGGAAAAACTGTTTGATACTAAAGTGTTTTTAAAGGTTTGGGTCAAGGTCAAATCAGGCTGGGCGGACGACGTGCGCTTCCTCAGGGAATTGGGTTTATAGGTCGTCTGAAAATACAGTCTCAAATAAACAAAAGGTCGTCTGAAAACAAGCATTGCAAGTTTTCAGACGACCTTTTCCATGGTCAAACAGTCAGTTTTTCATCGACTGCACCGGCGCGGGAATCCTGCCGCCGCGGTTGACGAATACTTCGCACGAACCTTCTTTGACCGGCATCACGGGCGCGTAGCCCAGCAGGCCGCCGAACTCGACGCTGTCGCCGACGGTTTTACCCGTTACCGGAATGATGCGCACAGCGGTGGTTTTGCTGTTGATCATGCCGATGGCGGCTTCATCGGCGATGATGCCGGAAATCGTGTGTGCGGGCGTGTCGCCGGGAACGGCAATCATGTCCAGCCCGACCGAGCAAACGGCGGTCATCGCTTCGAGTTTGTCCAACGTCAGCACGCCTGCTTCGGCGGCGGCAATCATGCCTTCGTCTTCGGAAACGGGGATAAACGCGCCGCTCAGGCCGCCGACCGCGCTGGAAGCCATCATGCCACCTTTTTTCACAGCATCATTCAGCAAGGCCAAAGCCGCTGTCGTGCCGTGCGTACCGCAGACGCTCAAACCCATTTCTTCAAGAATGCGTGCCACCGAGTCGCCGACGGCAGGGGTTGGTGCTAACGACAAGTCGAGAATACCAAACGGAATATTCAGCATTTTTGAGGCTTCGCGGCCGATGAGTTCGCCCACGCGGGTAATTTTGAAAGCAGTTTTCTTCACGACTTCTGCAACTTCGGTCAGTGTCGTTGCATCCGAATTTTCCAACGCGGCTTTTACAACACCCGGGCCGGATACGCCGACATTGATAACGGCATCCGCTTCGCCCGAACCGTGAAACGCGCCCGCCATAAATGGGTTGTCTTCCACCGCGTTGCAGAACACGACGATTTTGGCGCAGCCGAAACCTTCGGGCGTAATTTCAGCCGTGCGTTTGATGGTTTCGCCTGCCAACTTGACCGCATCCATATTGATACCGGCGCGCGTGCTGCCGATATTGATGGAGCTGCACACGATGTCGGTAGTCTTCATCGCTTCGGGAATGGAGCGGATTAACACCTCGTCTGAAGGCGACATGCCTTTTTGCACCAGCGCGGAAAAGCCGCCGATAAAAGACACGCCAATGGCTTTGGCTGCCTTGTCCAAAGTCTGCGCCACGCTGACGTAAGAATCGGCTTTGGTTGCCGCCGCGATTTGGGCAATCGGCGTGACGGAAATACGCTGATTCACAATCGGCACGCCGTATTTGGCGGAAAGGTGTTTCGCCGTAGCGACCAAATCTTTGCCGACAGTGGTGATTTTGTTGTAAATGTTTTGGTTCAACACATTGATGTCGGTGCTGATACAGTCGTGCAAATCAATGCCTATGGTAATAGTGCGGACGTCGAAATGCTGGTCGGCAACCATTTTGACGGTTTCAAGTATCTCATTACTGTGGAAATTGTTCATGGGATTCGGCCTTTCTTGCAGGTCGTCTGAAAAATATTTTCAGACGACCTTCGATTAGACTTTAAGCTTGACATACATATGCTCTTGCGTGCCTTCAGCAGTTTTTCGCATCTCGTAATCAAACACATCAGAATATTTTTTTACTAAATCAGTAAATTTCTTACAACCGTAATTACGTGGGTCAAAATCTACCTGCAAGCGTTTCCAAGTGGCACCGAATGCAGTCATAGCCATCCATTCACTATCCGCATGTTCGAAAATTTTATGTATAGTCTCCAACGGTAGTTTGTTCTCAAGTTGTTCGGCAATTTTCGGTTGAGCTTGAGCATTTTCGGGAGAGACTGTTTGAATCTGTTTCTCTGTTGGTTTCTGTGGTTTATCGGTTACTGTTTCTTTTTGTGCGGGTTCAGGCATCAAGTTTTCTACATAGATAAATTGGCTGCACGCATTACGGAAAGCTTCAGGTGTTTGCTTTTTGCCGAAACCGTAAACTGTTACACCTTGTTCCTTCAACCGGATAGCCAGTGCAGTAAAGTCACTATCACTAGATACCAAACAAAAACCATCAAAACGGCCGGTATAGAGTAAATCCATCGCATCAATAATCATAAAACCGTCAGTGGCATTTTTACCTGTGGTGTAGGCGAATTGCTGCATAGGTTTGATAGCATGCTCATTAATGACAGCTTTCCATTTACCGTTGTCACCAACAAAGTTGCCATAGATGCGTTTTACCATTGCTTCACCGAATTTAGTTGTTTCTTCTAAAATCGCATCAATGGTTTGCGCTGACGCATTATCAGCATCAATTAAAACAGCCAGCCGTGCAGATTTCTCTTCAGCTACATTAAAACTAATTTTATTTTTTGACATAATTTTAGAGTTCCTAAAATCAAATGCGGTGCATGGCTTGGAAGATTTCTTCATTTTGCATACGGATGTCGAGCGCGAGTTTTTTGCTCTCTTCCGCAAACAAATCCAGCATTTCCTGCCGCGATTTGGGGCATTTCGAAGTATCCACCAAGATAATCATGGTGAAGAAATCGTCCATCAGCTGCTGGCTGATATTGAGGATGTTGATTTGGTTTTCCGCCAAAATTCTGGAAACGTCGTACACGATGCCGACGCGGTCTTTGCCGATGACAGTGATGACTGAATTGTTCATAAGTCAGGGTCCTTGTAGGGGTCGTCTGAAAAATCTGGTTCGGGAATTATAGCACCGCTTTAAAATAAGATGGCTTGGATTGTTGACAATTTTCAGGTTCTGTCGGTTGGGGCGGCTGCGTATTGAATAGGATGGGCTGAGGATGATCGGCAGGTTTGCGATTGGGGGATTTTGGGTAAACCGATATTAATTTGTTCAAATATCCATGCAAACAGGCGTACCCAAACACGTCAATTTGCGTATAATGGCGCAAATTCCGATTAACCGATTCATGTAAATAAGGATTAAACCATGACATCTATCCACGACCAAATCAAAGAAGTTGTTACCACCCACCGCGTTGTTTTGTTTATGAAGGGTACGAAGCAGTTCCCGCAATGCGGCTTCTCTTCACGCGCCGTACAAATCCTCAGCGCCGCAGGCTGCACTGATTACGTTACCGTGAATGTTTTGGAAAACGATGCCGTCCGCCAAGGTATCAAAGAATACAGCGATTGGCCGACCATCCCGCAACTCTACGTAAACGGAGAGTTTGTCGGCGGTTCCGATATTTTGATGGAAATGTACGAAGCAGGTGAGCTGCAAGAATTGCTGAAAGCTTGATTTGCCTGATACGGAATCATGAAGAGGTCGTCTGAAATATTTCAGACGACCTCTTTTCATTTTAACCAAGACTCAAGAGGGATTTATTCCTCGGGACGTTCGCCGTCGGTGTCGTCCAGTTTGCCTTCGGTGATATCGATGTTGATGCCCACGGCGGCACGGATTTTGGCGTCGATTTCGTTGGCGATTTCGGGGTTTTCTTTCAGCCAGACGCGGACGTTGTCTTTGCCTTGTCCGATTTTGGCGCCGTTGTAGCTGTACCATGCGCCTGATTTTTCAACGATGTCGTATTTGACGCCGAGGTCGATCAGTTCGCCTTCCCAGCTTACGCCTTCGCCGTACAGGATATCGAATTCGGCTTGGCGGAACGGAGGGGCGACTTTGTTTTTGATGACTTTGACTTTGGTTTCGTTGCCGATGACGTCGTCGCCTTTTTTGATTTGTCCGGTGCGGCGGATGTCGAGGCGGACGGAGGCGTAGAATTTGAGGGCGTTACCGCCGGTGGTGGTTTCGGGGCTGCCGAACATCACGCCGATTTTCATACGGATTTGGTTGATGAAGACGACCAGTGTGTTGGTGCGTTTGATGTGGCCGGTCAGTTTGCGCAGGGCTTGGCTCATCAGGCGGGCTTGCAGGCCGACATGGCTGTCGCCCATTTCGCCTTCGATTTCGGCTTTGGGTACGAGGGCGGCTACGGAGTCAACAACGACCATGTCCACGCCGCCGGAACGTACCAGCGTGTCGCAGATTTCCAGAGCCTGCTCGCCGGTGTCGGGTTGGGAGAGGTAGAGTTCTTCTACTTTAACGCCGAGTTTGCGGGCGTAAACGGGGTCGAAGGCGTGTTCGGCGTCGATAAAGGCGCAGATGCCGCCGTTTTTCTGGCATTGGGCGATGGCTTCGAGACAGAGCGTGGTTTTACCGGAGGATTCGGGGCCGAAGATTTCGACAACGCGGCCGCGCGGCAGACCGCCGACGCCGAGTGCCAGGTCCACACCGAGCGAGCCGGTGGAGATGACGTCAAGGTTTTCTTCTTGCTGGCTGCCGTCCATTTTCATGATGGAGCCTTTGCCGAAGTTTTTTTCGATTTGGGCAAGGGCGGCGGCTAGGGCTTTGCTTTTTTCGTCTGACATAGTGTTGTTCTCGTTTGATGTTGATGAAGTTAGCTAAGAATTTGTTTAGCTATTATCTCATAAATTAAGAAAAAGTATAGTTTATTTCGATTTTATTTTGACGTGCAGGCGGGCTTACTTGAAAAATTTTAAATAACTATTTGTTTCTAATAAAATTAAATGTTTTCTAATTTTTGAGCGTATCGGTGTTGCAGATTTTATTTGTTACAGAGGTCGTCTGAAAAATCGACTGTGGTTTTCAGACGACCCTTGTCCAATCCAATTACTTGCACACGGCGGATACTTTGATTTCGACCGCCCATTCCGGTTTGGCGAGTTTGGCTTCGATACAGGCGCGGGCAGGGGCGCGGCCGGGGGCTGTCCAGGCATCCCAGGCTTCGTTCATGGCGGCGTAGTTGTTCATATCGGTCAGGAAGATGGTGGCTTCGAGGATGTGTGCTTTGTCGGAGCCGCATTTTTCAAGCCAACGGTCGATTTGTGCCAAGACATTTTCAGTCTGGGCTTTGGCATCGGCTTCGGGATTTTCGGGAACCATGCCTGAGAGGAAGACGAATCCTCCGGCGCAGACGGCTTCGGAGTAGCGTTCGGTGGAACCGAGGTATCGGATATTCATTTGATATTCCTTGAGGTTGGGCGCACGGGGCATTCTGTTCTGTTGTCGGATTTCGGTTTGCCTGATGGGGTCAGAACGAGACGGCGGATATTGGGCAGGGGCTTATGGTAACATTCAGCTTGATTGTCTGCCACAGCAGGCGGGCGGTTTTGTTGTTTTTGAAAAGATGCGGAAACTATTTTTACGCGTCATTGTCATATTGGTTTTAGGTCGTCTGAATATTATTGGAACTGCATCATGAGCAAAAATACCGATTATCCGGTTACTCCTGCCGTCCGTTTCTTGCGTACACATCAAATTGATTTTGAGCCTTATATTTATGTTTATGAGGAACACGGCGGGACAGGGCAGTTTGCACAGTTGTTCGGCGTGGACGAGCATCAGGTGGTCAAAACCATTGTGTTGCAAAACGAAGCGAAGAAAGGGCTGGTTGTCGTGATGCACGGCGATAAGCAGATTTCGACCCGCAATCTGGCGCGCGATTTGGGTATGAAACACATCGAGCCTGCCGATCCGAAACAGGCAAACAAATGGACGGGTTATCTGGTGGGCGGGACGACGCCTTTCGGTATGAAAACCCGGTTGCCTGTGTATGTTGAAAAAAGTATTTGGGATTTGGAGAAAGTTTATATCAACGGCGGCAAGCGCGGATTTATCATCGGTATCAGTCCGCAGGCTTTGCGGGCTTTGAATCCGCAGGATGTACAGGTCGCCGTCTAAAGGGATGCAAAACGGTTTTAAGTCGGGAAACGCAGATTCGGGCAAATTTGAAGGTTTTATAAAAAGAACACAATGCCTGATTTTATATCTGTTTTCATTCTGTCAAACAGCCTGTTGGCGTGATTTCACGGTATCGGGCTTTGGCAAACACAAACCAAAGAGGCACACCCTAATATGGAAAACCGTAATTTTTATGAAATTCTCGGCATTTCGGCGGATGCGGACATTGCAGAAATCAGAAAAGCCTATCGCGATTCGGCAATGAAATACCATCCCGATCGTAATCCCGGCAATCCCGAAGCGGAAGAGCGTTTTAAGGAAATCCGTCAGGCTTACGATACGCTGGTCGATCCCGAACGTCGGGCATGGTACGACGAGTCGCTCCGTGAATTCAGCGGTAAAGGCGGGCAGACCGCCAGCCAGCAGACCGGTAGCGAGCATACGGCGGAAGCGCCGCGCCAAGACGGCGACCGGACTTATGTGATGGCGATGTATGCCTTGTTTGCCTTGGCATTTGCGACCTTGGTGATGCCTGTTGCCGGCATCGTTTTGGCGTATGTAAAACGTGGCGAAATGGACGACTCGGTTTATAATAACCACGCAGACTATCTGATTAAAACCTTCTGGGGCGGTCTGGCGGGGTTTGTTTTGAGTAAAATCACCGCGTTTATCGGCATCGACTCTGTGTTGCTGTTTTTGGTATCGGTTTGGTTTGCTTACCGTCTGGCGGCAGGTTTTGTCAGACTGACGGACAACAAGCGTATGTCTTTGGATACTTGGTTCTAAGCGCAACCGCCCGCCTTGTTTTCAGACGACCTTCGCATCCCGGGGTCGTCTGAAATTTTTGTATGGGTCGTTTGCGGGAAACTAAATATCAAAACAGGACACCAAGAAAGTCGTCTGAAAATTTGTCCACGCATCCGACACATTCAATCAAAGGAAAAACATGATTTATTTATTGGCAAGCATACTGTGCAGCGTGTCTGTGTCGGTATTGCTCAAATTGGCGCGTAAGAACAAAATCGACGTCGCGCAGGCGGTGGCGGTGAACTACATCGTCGCAGTAGCGCTGACGGCTTGGGTGTTGAAACCCGATTTGAGCAACCCGAAAGCCTTTTTGCCGACTTGGTGGTTGTTTGGCGCGCTGGGTGTGCTGCTGCCTTCGGTGTTTGTGATTATGGGCAAGGCAGTCGATGCTGCGGGTATCGTCAAGTCTGATGCGGCGCAGCGTTTGTCTTTGATATTGCCGATTATTTCCGCGTTCGTGATTTTTGGCGAAGCGTTGACCGAAGGCAGGCTGATAGGCATCGTTTTGGCGTTTGTGGCTTTGTTCTGCCTGTTGTGGAAAGCAGACGGCGGCAAGAAATCGGGCGGATTGGGTACGCAAATCACGCTGCTCGCGGGCGTTTGGGCGGGCTACGGCATCATCGACATCCTCTTCAAACAGCTTGCCAAAAGCGGTACGGCGTTTTCCGGCAACCTCTTGGTCGCCTTCAGCCTCGCCGGTATTTTGATGTTCGGCTACCTTTTCTCCCAATCGACCAAATGGACGAAAGAAGGCATTATCGGCGGCATCGTTTTGGGCGGTTTAAACTTCGCCAACATCGTTACCTACATCACTGCCCACCAAATGATGAAAGACAACCCGACGCTGGTCTTCGCAGGCATGAACATCGGCGTCATCGTCTTGGGAACGCTGGTCGGCGCGATGGCGTTTAAAGAAAAAATCAGCAGCATCAACGCCGCAGGCATCAGCGTCGCCGTCTGCGCCATCGCCTGTTTGTTTTACTGGCCGCAGATACGGGGACTGGTCGGGATGTAAGCATGTAAAAAGGTCGTCTGAAAAAGGTTTCAGACGACCTTTTGTCTTTCGGGTGGGAGTGTTTTTCCTGCTTTGATAACAACGGCGCGTTTGCAGCTAGACAACCCATGCAAAACGGTCTAATGTTCCGCCTGCATATGCACATTACTTGATAAACCAACGAATGAGAAGGTAAGAGAAATGACTGTCCGTATCGAACACGATTTGCTGGGCGACCGCGAAATCCCCGCCGAGGCGTATTGGGGCATCCATACTTTGCGCGCAGTGGAAAACTTTAAAATTTCCAATCAAAAAATTTCCGACGTGCCGCAGTTTGTCCGCAGCATGGTGATGGTGAAAAAAGCAACCGCGCAGGCAAACGGCGAACTGGGCGCGGTGAAGCCCGAAATCGCCGCCGCCATCGAAAAGGCTTGCGACGAAGTGTTGCTTAAAGGCCGCTGCCTCGACCAATTCCCGTCCGACGTGTATCAGGGCGGCGCGGGGACTTCGGTCAACATGAATACTAACGAAGTCATCGCCAACCTTGCTTTGGAAATATTGGGCTACGAAAAAGGCCGCTACGACATCGTCAATCCGATGGACGATGTGAACGCCAGCCAGTCCACCAACGATGCCTATCCGACCGGCTTCAGGCTGGCGGTGTATTACAGCGTCGGCGAACTGCTGGAAAAACTGGCGTTGCTGAAAGACGCGTTTGCCACCAAAGCCGATGAATTTAAAGATGTTTTGAAAATGGGGCGCACCCAGCTTCAAGATGCCGTACCGATGACGGCGGGGCAGGAGTTTCAATCTTTCCAAGTGTTGCTGGAAGAAGAGATTTTGAATCTGGACCGCACGCGCGCCTTGTTGTTGGAAGTCAACTTGGGCGCAACTGCCATCGGCACGGGCGTGAACACGCCCAAAGGCTACGCGGCTTTGGCGGTGAAAAAATTGTCCGAAGTCAGCGGATTGGATTGCAAACTGACTGAAAACCTGATTGAAGCGACTTCCGATTGCGGCGCGTATGTGATGGTACACGGCGCATTGAAGCGCACGGCGGTGAAATTATCGAAAATCTGTAACGACTTGCGCCTCTTGTCATCCGGCCCGCGCGCCGGTTTGAAAGAAATCAACCTGCCGGAAATGCAGGCAGGCTCGTCGATTATGCCCGCCAAAGTCAACCCCGTGATTCCCGAAGTGGTCAACCAAGTCTGCTTCAAAGTTATTGGCAACGACACCACCATCACCTTCGCCGCCGAAGCGGGGCAGTTGCAATTAAACGTGATGGAGCCGGTCATCGCGCAATGTATGTTTGAAACCATCTCCCTCTTGGGCAACGCTGCGGTAAACCTCGCCGAAAAATGCGTCAAAGGCATTACCGTCAACCGCGAAATCTGCGAACGCTATGTGTTCAACTCCATCGGCTTGGTCACTTACCTGAACCCGTATATCGGACACGGCAACGGCGATTTGGTCGGCAAAATCTGCGCCCAAACCGGCAAAGGCGTGCGCGAAGTCGTGCTCGAACGCGGCCTCTTGAGCGAAGCGGAACTCGACCGCATCCTGTCGCCCGAAAACCTGATGAACCCGCATTTGTAAGGTAGGGCATAAAGAAAAGGTCGTCTGAAAACGGAATTCTCGTTTCAGACGACCTTTTCCATCGGCATGAAGAAAACCTGCCGCCCCTTTCTATTTCAACATCAAAATCGCAGCCACCGCCGCAGCCGTGACTACTAAGGCGGCAATCAGTTTGGCGGCGGAAGCAAATTTCAAGGCAACGGTTTGCCCCTCGATATACTTGTAGCCGCTGATCATCGGGCGGATCAAATCTTTTTTCTTCAAAAACTTATACGCCAAGACCGTAACGATGTGTAAGCCTGCCAATGCCGCCAGCAGGTTGAAGAAATTGACGTGGATTTTGCGCATCAGGCTGCCCGTGTCCGAGCTGACCAAATGATTCAGATAGCCGCTGTCGGTAAACGTGTTTTCATCGGCGGCAAACAAGCCCGTCGTCGCTTGCAGCAAAACCGCCGCAATCAGCGCAATGACCATCAGCGCGCCCAAAGGGTTGTGTCCGGGCTGCTCATTTCCCGTCAGGCTGCCTTGCAGGTAGCGGCGGATGGACGACGGACCGCGCACGAATTGCGAAAACCGCGCCGTATCGCTGCCCCACAAGCCCCAACACAGGCGGAAGATAATCAGCCCTGCCACCAGCAGCCCGCAGCGCAAGTGCCAAACCAGCATCCCGCCGCCAGCCTGCGCGCTGTACCACATAAATCCGACCGACAAGACCAAGAGCCAGTGAAACAGGCGCGTTGGCAAATCCCAGACTTTGACTTTTTGTTTCATTAAATATTCCTTGTTGTGCGGTTGTAGTGTTCCTATACGGGGCGGTAGAATCGTGAAAACAACAGTCGATATAGTGGATTAACTTTAAACCAGTACGGCGTTGCCTCGCCTTGCCGTACTATCTGTACTGTCTTCGGCTTCGTCGCCTTGTCCTGATTTAAATTTAATCCACTATAAAAGACATCCTCTTTTCGCCACGCATCCGCTATTTTATCCCAAACTCAGGCAGATTGATGATGAACCCGTCCTATACGCTCCCCGATACGCCCGATTTTTTTCAGACGACCTCGCAATTTCCCGACGTATTCGCCCCACGCCAAGCGGAATCGCACAAAGGGACATACGGCACGCTCGCCGTCGTCGGCGGCGCATCGGGCATGAGCGGAGCCGTTGTTCTCGCTTCCACCGCCGCGATTTATCAAGGCAGCGGCAAAGTGTGGGCGGGCTTCAATCAAACCGCCTTGCCCTTCGCCGTCATCCCCGAACGCCCCGAAATCATGCTGGCAACTGCCGAAGACCTGCTGAAACGCAAGGACATCAGCGCATGGACGGTCGGCTGCGGCATGGGTTTGGACGAAACCGCCAACTCAATCTTAAATACCGTGTTGACGCACAATCAAGATGCACCGTTGTTGCTTGATGCCGACGCACTGACTTTGCTAGCAAGGTCTAACCCCGAAACCCGCGAAGCAGCACAAAAGCGCGGTAATCTGGTTCTGACCCCGCACCCTGCCGAAGCCGCCCGCCTGCTTGGTGCATCAACCCAAACCGTCCAGCAAGACAGAATGTCCGCCGTCCAAACCATCAGCGCAACGTTCCAAGCCGTAACCGTCTTAAAAGGACACCGCACGCTTGTCGCCGCGCCCGACGGCACGGTCTATACCAACCCAAGCGGCAACGCCGGACTTGCCACCGCAGGCAGCGGCGACGTTTTAAGCGGCATCATCGGCAGCCTGCTCGCGCAAGGCATCCCGCCGTTCCAAGCCGCATGCGCCGGCGTATGGCTGCACGGCGCGGCGGCGGATGTTATCAAACACTCGACAGGCGTGGAAGCCGGTATGCTGGCAGGCGAAATCGCACCTACCGCCAGATGGGTGAGGAATCGGCTGATGATCGAGAACACAAAAGTTTAAAGAAAGAGGTCGTCTGAAAACGGAGATACAGCTCCTAAGCCGTTTTCAGACGACCCTTTGCAAATGTTCAATATCTGTGTTGGAATCCAAAAGCTTTTTGATGTTTCCTATGCAGATACTCCGGATAGATTGAAAAGGTAAACCATGCAGTCCAAATTTTTTAACCATCAAGGTGCAAGCCTGCACTACCAAATCGGCGGTAAGGAAGCCGCCTCCGTCATGGTCTTGCTTCACGGCGGTTTCGGCTCGATTGCCGACTTTGAACCGTTGCTGCCGCGCCTGTTGCAACACTACCGCGTGATTGCCGTCGATACGCGCGGACACGGACGCTCTACGCTTGGCACTACCGCATTGACCTATGCTCAAGCAGCCGATGATGTGCGCCAAATCCTGCGCAACGAAAGCGTGGAAAATTACAGTCTGTTCGGTTTCAGCGACGGAGGAATAACTGCTTACCGTCTTGGTGCGGAAGATGAAAATGTTGAGAAAATCATCACGGTAGGTGCAGAGTGGCATCAAAAACACTTGAATCGCGTACGGTCGATGTTTGAAGCGCTGAACCTTAATATTGTAAAAGAAAAACTGTCGGAACAGCTTGCCGCTTATCAGGCAGCCAATCCTGAACCCGATGCCGAAAAATGGATTGCGGCATTGAAAGCCATGTGGCTGGATGAAAGCGCAAGCGGTTATCCCAACGAAAGCGTCCGTGAAATCGCAGCTAATGTCTTGGCAATACGCGGAGAAGCCGATTTTCTGCTTGCCTTCGATGATTGGGCAGAACTGAAAACCGAATTGCCCGATGTGCATCTGATGAATGTGCCGTTTGCAGCCCATGAAGCGATTAAAGAGCAGCCCGAAATCATTTGGGCGGCAGTACAGGCGTTTCAGGCATTGTAAAAGTCCGTATTGGATAAAGAGGTCGTCTGAAAACGGCTTTGGCAGGTTCGCCGAAATTGGTTTTCAGACGACCTCCCCATCCGTTTGAAATCCTCCTTCGTCCCGATTAAACTGCCGACTTGCTCTTTTACCATCATCCTTATTTTGTCCATCACACACCATGTCCAAACCGCTTATCATCCGCTGGCTTGCCGTCTGCCTGATACCCTTGGCGACGCTTGCCGTTTTCGCCGTCAATCCGCCCGAAGACGCGGCGCAGCACTTAATCAACGGCATCATCCTTGCTTGCGAAGCGACGTTTCTGTTCAAATTCGTCCTTTTCGACACCATCAAGCATCATCTTAAGCAAGAGTTTGATTTGAAACGTCAAACCATGCTGCTGTTTATTCCAATCGTTTTGCTGATTGTGTATTTGTTCCACTATTTCGGCGCGTTTTAGTTTTGAAAAGGTCGTCTGAAACCGATTTCAGACGACCTTGAGTCTTTTATGAATACACACGCTTTTCCTGTTTGTTGGATTTTTTGCAACGTTATCGACAATTTCGGCGACATCGGCGTTTCCTTGCGGCTTGCCCGTGTTTTGCACCGTGAACTCGGCTGGCAGGTGCATTTGTGGACGGACGATGTGTCTGCTTTGCGTGCGCTTTGTCCCGATTTGCCCGACGTTCCCTGCGTTCATCAGGATATTCATGTCCGCACTTGGCATTCCAATGCGGCAGACATTGATGCTGCGCCCGTTCCCGATGTCGTCATCGAAACTTTTGCCTGCGACCTGCCTGAAAATGTGTTGCACATCATCCGCCAAAACAAGCCGCTTTGGCTGAATTGGGAATATTTGAGCGCGGAAGACAGCAATGAAAGGCTGCACCTGATGCCTTCGCCGCAGGAGGGCGTTCAAAAATATTTTTGGTTTATGGGTTTCAGCGAAAAAAGCGGCGGGTTGATACGCGAACGCGATTACCGCGATGCCGTCCGTTTTGATACCGAAGCCTTGCGCAAGCGGCTGATGCTTCCCGAAAAAAACGCGCCCGAATGGCTGCTTTTCGGCTACCGGAGCGATGTTTGGGCAAAATGGCTGGACATGTGGCAACAGGCAGGCAGCCCGATGACCCTGCTGCTGGCTGGGACGCAAATCATCGACAGCCTCAAACAAAGCGGCGTCATTCCGCAAAACGCCCTGCAAAACGACGGCGATGTTTTTCAGACGACCTCAGTCCGCCTCGTCAAAATCCCTTTCGTGCCGCAACAGGATTTCGACAAACTGCTGCACCTCGCCGACTGCGCCGTGATACGTGGCGAAGACAGTTTCGTCCGTGCCCAGCTTGCCGGCAAACCCTTCTTTTGGCACATCTACCCGCAAGACGAGCATGTCCATCTCGACAAACTCCACGCCTTTTGGGATAAGTCACACGGCTTCTACACGCCCGAAACCGCCTCGGCACACCGCCGCCTTTCAGACGACCTCAACGGAGGAGAGGCTTTATCCGCAACACAACGCCTCGAATGTTGGCAAATCCTGCAACAACACCAAAACGACTGGCGGCAAGGCGCGGAGGACTGGAGCCGTCATCTTTTTAAGCAACCTTCCGCCCCCGAAAAACTCGCCGCCTTTATTTCAAAGCTTAAAAAAATACGCTAAAATAGCGCGTTTATTTACAACCGATTTGATTGGACAATACATGAAAACAGCACAAGAACTGCGCGCCGGCAACGTATTCATGGTCGGCAACGATC
>CAUVJL010000033.1:0-21956 GCA_963552075.1 uncultured Neisseria sp. | reverse complement strand
TTCGCATGCTGGAATCAAAATCCAGTGTCTTAACCGCTTGACGACTCCCCAACTTTATCAAATCATTTGAAACAAAGGATGAACGTCTAAACCTTCAACACAATATGCTTCATATGATTGTGAAACTTGTTGGTATATATTGTTTGCTTCTTGCCGACTATCCGTAGAGAGAAATATACATGCTCCAGATCCTGTCATTAGCGCAGAACCATATTCGGATAATTCACAATAAGCTTTCCAAACCTCAGGATATTCCTGAAAAACAACAGCCTGCATATCATTTCTAAACGGCTGCAAAGATTGGAAAGTCGGCATTATGCTTGGTTTGGAATTTCGTGTCAAGTTCTCATGCGAGAAAATTTTAGCAGTAGAAACATGTACCGACGGTTTGACTATCACATACCATTGTTTAGGAATTTCTATTTTGACTAATTGCTCACCGATTCCTCGTGCAAAAGCACTTTGCCCAAAAACGAAAAACGGCACATCCGCACCCAAACTGACCGCCAAATCAATAAGCTGTTGCCTTGTCAGCCGACATTGCCACCATTGATTCAACACGGTTAACACGGTTGCCGCATCGGAGCTGCCTCCGCCCAATCCTCCCCCTGTCGGAATCTTTTTCTCCAACCAGATTTCCACACCACGACAGGAACCGGTATGTTGCTGCAAAGAAAGTGCGGCACGATAAGCCAAATCTTGTTCGCAGGGAATACCTTCAGTGGGATTATGCAGAATAATCTTTTTATCATCTCGTAGCTTCAGGCAGACGGTATCATACAGCCCGATAAGGCAGAAAATACTTTCTAAATTATGGTATCCGTCATCCCTTCTGCCCGTAATACGCAAATCGAGATTCAACTTAGCAGGCGCAGGAAAGGCTTGAGCGTCGGAAGGAATGTCCATATCAAGCTCTTTTTTTATTTTTTAAGGCGGGCTGCACATTGCGTCTGATCGCTGGCAGCAGGTTCGTGGTTGACTTCGTCAAATACCAGACGGACATTTAATTTGGCATTTTCCAATTGAAGGATTTTCGGCTTGCCTTCGCTATTGGTGCTGCGTGTAATAGTCCAATTAAATTGTTCCAAACGGCCATCGGGCAACAATCGATATGGCGCATTGGCAACGCGTTTGCCATCCGCCCAAATATGCAGATATTGAACAGGCAATTCATAGCCCAAAAGTTTGTTGCTGAGCTCTTCTGCTGTTTCTGCCTGATAGACTCGACCTTTACTGTCTACTGCCAATACACCTTGATTGTCTTTACATAACTGTCCGACCGTACTGCCCAAAGGCGTATTGACGTTAATGGTTTGGACTTGATTTTGATAGGACCAGTCAAAATTGGCGTAAGAGCCTTTTTCTTCGACTTTTACTGCCAATCTTCCGTCCGCAGTGAAATCATTGACATTCTCCGCCGGCTTCCAATCATTTTGCTGAGACAAATTAGGATGCACACAAGCGGCAAGCAATGTCAGTGTTGCAATAGATACTAAGGTTTGTAATTTCATAAATACTCCCAAAAGGTCGTCTGAAAACGATCTATCATCCCGGCTTCTTCCAATGCCTTGTTTTCAGACGACCCCTTTCATTATTTCGATTTTACGGAACGCCCCGATTGGGCTTTTTTCGTTGGTTTAGGAGCAGCCTCCACGCCGAAACGCTTCATGGTTTCCCGCAATATTTTCATATCGCCTTCACCCTTCAGGCTGTCCGTCCATATTTTTTTGGCTTTTTCCTGCTCTCCGGATGCCCACAATGCTTCGCCCAAGTGTGCGGCAACTTCTGCATCGGGATATTTTTCAAACGCATATTGCAAATAAGGCAATGCGGTTTGCACATCGTCTTTCAGAAAATAAGCCCAACCCAAACTGTCATTGATGGCAGGGTTTTCCGGCTCAATTTGATAAGCAGCCTGAATCAGTTTAAAGGCTTCGTCTAAATTTTTCTTGGTTGGGGACAGCAAAATATAACCCAACGCATTCAAACCATTGGCGTTATCCGGTGCCAATTCAACTACGCGGCGCAAATCGGCAATTGCCTTGCCCTGATCGCCCATACGGTCATAAATCATGGCTCGTTGGTACAAAACATCAGGCAACTGCTCCATGGCATCCGGCTGCCGGCTTATCTTGGGCAACATTTTATTCAGCTCGGACAATGCTTCTTGCAAATTATCGTGTTTGGACAAAGCAAACAGGGTAACCCGTTGCAATTCCTTACTGCCGAAATAACGCCCTTCCTGTTCCGGCAGGCTTTGCGCCCGACGTGCTTCTGCCAAAGCTGCCTTACCGTTTCCTTGTTCGGCCTCTAATGAAGCACCGAAAACTGCTTTATCAAAAACATAACTGGGGGAAACAACTTTGGCAAGCCATTGTTTGGCTTTGGGATAGTCTTTAACATCGGCATAAGCCATCGCACCAATCAGGGCGGCACGGCTTTGCTGTTCGCTTGTTCCGATGTTATACGCTTTATCCAAATAATTGATAATCGTCGAAATATCGTCTTTACGATTGCTTGCCAACAACGCTGCCTGAATATACAAATCGGGATTCGGGTTATTTTCCAACAGCGTACGCAGGCGCGCATAGGCTTTGTCGTTTTGTTTATTGGAAATCAGGTTGACGATTTCCAACTCCTGCCATACGGGCGAAAGATTGCGCGTATCGGTTTGCTCGAAGAAGCCGTTTAATATCTCGGGACTGCGTTGCGCCATCAGCCGCAAAGTCAATAAAGTCGGCGGCAGTATCTCTGCATCCAGCCCTGCCAAACGTTGCAATGCCGCAATGGCATGTTTCTTTTTGCCGCCTTGTGCGCTGAAAATCACATCGGCAATCGCAGCTTCCGGCAAATCTTTATATTTCAAAGCTTCCTTATGGACTTGTGACGAAGCTTTCTCTGCCAACCCCGGCTGCTGGATTGCCGCTTGAGCCAACAGCAGGAAAATACGCTGATTCTGTTCTTCGCTGGCATTGGCCAAAATATCATCCAAACCATTCAAGGTCTTATCGCCCTGCCCCAGCAAGATATTGCGCAGCCAAGTCATACGTTTTTGCGCATTACCCGGAACAGGTTCGATTTCACGCCATTTTTGATAAATCATTTCCGCCTGTTGGAATGCATTGAGCGAAACCGCCATTTCTAAAGCGCGTTCCGCTACCTCCGGTGATTTGGTATTGTTCAACATCATCATGTATGTTGCCAACGCCGTACCGGCATCACCTTTCTGCAACAGTATTTCGCCGCTCAACAAGGTAAATATCTGATTTGCACGGTTTTGTATATTCACACGGCGAGCCTGCTCGACCTTGAATTCATCATGCGTAAAGCGGTTTCTCTTTTGAATAATCTGTTTCACGTCTTTCGGTGTTTTCACCTCGACGGCATTATCCTGCCTGGCGGCGGAAACTTGCACCGCAAACAACATCATGACCGCAGCGGCAATCGTGCGGGCGCGGGTTGGGGACAGCAACATAACAATCCTTTGTGTACAAAAAAGCCGCATCAGAATTCATACGGCCATAATCAAACGTAACTTTATCACAAGCGGCCAACTTTGTAGATTTAAGCAACCGTAAACCTATTGTAATATTCCTCCTTTTCAGACGACCCCTTGCCCTGAATTTGAACAGGTTCCCGACTATCTCTTCACGCTTAACCATCGTAATCAAATATAAGCAGACTACGACCATCAACAATTCGGCTTGAAATCAAAAAAGCTGAGTTCTGTCATTTACAGAACCCAGCTTACATCAACCGCCTGAACAAGCTTTATCAATACTGATATATAAGGCAGTTTAAAGTTTTCAGACGACCTTACGCACCATTACAACAAGTTGCTGACGAAAATCAGCAAAATCACCAACGGCACGAGGTATTTCACATAGGCAAACCAAATATTGACCGTCGTATGGTTGCCTTTATAAAGCAATTCGTCCTTCGCTTCGTCCTTCATCACGAAACCGACAAACAGCGCGGAGCCGAGCGCGGTCAGCATAAACAAGATGTTGCCGCTGATGTAGTCAAAGGCATCGAAAATATTTTTGCCGAACACGGAAACGTCTTTCCACGGGCCATAGCTCAAAATGGACGGGATGTTGCCGAAGATGAAGATAGCAGCCAACACAATCGTAATCGCGGCGGTACGGCGGATTTTGGTTTTTTCCTGAATGGTCGTAATCAACACTTCATAAATGGTCAGCGAAGTCGTCAGCGCAGCAATCAGGAGCAACGAGAAGAAAATCACGGCGAACACAGGTCCTGCCCACATATTCGAGAACACAATCGGCAAACTTTGGAATACCAAAGTCGGACCGGAATTAGGGGCAACGCCGAAGCTGAAGAGCGACGGGAAAATCATAAAGCCCGCCAGTACGGCGATGATGGTATTGGTAATTGCCGTAATGACTGCGGTTTGAACCAGATTTTCGTTTTTATCCAGATAGCTGGACAAGGTAATCATTACGCCGAAACCCAAGCTTAAGGCGAAAAATACTTGTCCCAAAACGAAGACGAAAAGTTCTGCAGTAATCTTGCTGAAGTCAGGCTTCAGATAGAAAGTAATCCCTTCCATCGCGCCCGGCAGGGTAACGTTGCGCACGACCATGGCAATCAGGAATAAAAACAGCAGCGGCATTAGGTATTTTGCCGCTTTTTCAATGCCGCCGATGACGCCTTTGACCAAAATCCATTGGTTCACAACAACAAACAAGAAAGTGTAGAACGCAATTTCCCAAGGGCTGTTTTCGATGTGTTCGGTAAAGAAGCTTTTCGTTATTTCGCCGCTGACAGGGCTGGAAATATTCAGATTTCCGCTAATAATATTAACGATATAGCTGATCACCCAGCCGCCGAGCACCATGTAATACGCCATAATGCCAAACGAGCCGAGTAAGCCCATCCAGCCGACCAGTTTCCAAATTTTGGCGACAGGTTTGCCGTTCATCGAGCCGCCGAACGCATCCAGCGCATTCACACCTTTGCGCCGTCCGATGACGTTTTCCACCAAAATCATCGGAATACCGATAACAAACATGGCGATACAGAATAAAAACACATACGCGCCGCCGCCGTTTTCACCGACCAAATACGGGAAACGCCACGTCGCGCCGAAGCCGACAGTCGCGCCGGCAACGGTAAGGATATAAGTCAAACGGTTGGACCAAGTTTGACGGGGTTGGTTGGAAGACATAAAACACCATCTGCCTTGTTGGGAAAACTTCAAATTATACGCGAACGGATTAACGGTTCTTAACTGAATATCAAAAAGCAGTATAGTGAAAACATCTGGGAATTTTGCATTTTTTAGGGGAAAACCATAAAGACAAAGGTCGTCTGAAAACAAAACAGGGGATATAGCTGGATACATTAGAAAACCATTGTCATTTTCACTATATCAAAATGTCAGGATTCAGACTTGAAACCACGATATGAAAAAACCTGCTTTGATCATGCAATCAAAGCAGGTTTTTATATTTGGTCGGAATGAGAGGATTCGAACCTCCGACCCCTTCGTCCCGAACGAAGTGCGCTACCGGGCTGCGCTACATTCCGAATGAGCAGGCATTATAGAGGAATTTTCGGCAGGATGCACGGATTTTGTTCACAATCTAAAATAAAAATAGATGAATTGCCTTCAATCTGCCCCTGTTTTCAATTAACATAACCTATCTTTAAAATTTATTTTATAAATAATCCTCAGACTTGATTTGAATCAAAGCTCCAAATTGAGTTTCATTTATAATCGCCGACATTGGAACTGAGACGACAATTTCTCAAAGTCCTCAAGATTTTCTGACCAGTAGATGATACATCTGCTTTGATTTAATACTCTCTATCTCTTTCCTCTTGATGTGTGTGTGTTTGGGTGTGGCAGTTGCCACCCCTTTTTTTTGGCTTTTATGTGAAGTAAAATCCGTAACAGCAAATTCTTAAATTTAACCATTTATCCGGAAACAAAATCATGAGCAATAAATTGACTCCGCCTGCCGAACTGCCTGACGAGCAGGATTTACGGGCGGTCTTGGCGTACAACATGCGGCTTTTCCGCGTGAATAAGGGCTGGTCTCAGGAAGAGCTGGCGCGGCAATGCGGTTTGGACAGAACTTATGTATCGGCTGTGGAGCGCAAACGCTGGAACATTGCGTTGTCGAATATTGAAAAAATGGCGACGGCTTTGGGCGTAGCGGCGTATCAGTTACTACTGCCGCCGCAAGAATTGCTAAACCTGATGACCAATCCCTCTGATGCCCAACAGAGGTCGTCTGAAAACGATATTTGACCGCCGAATCATCCGCCCCCTCTCCCCACTACTTGAAAGAATAAAAAATGTCTGCAAACCTGTCTTCAGCATTGGAAACCTTCAAACAGCAGCGTGCCGCCGCCGAAGCGCATTATTTGAAAGCCAACCGCGTGTCGGTATTTTTCAGGGAATACGCGGCGGCAGTCGAAACCTTGTTGGCGGCATTGTGGGCAGAGCATTTTCAAAACAGCGCTTTATGCCTGATGGCGACCGGCGGCTTCGGGCGCGGCGAGCTGTATCCTTATTCTGATTTAGATTTGGCAGTCGTGTCGTCTGAAACCGTTTCAGACGACCTTCAGGAAAAAATTGCGGCTTTCGTGCAGGCTTTGTGGGATATGAAACTTTCGCCGTCGGTCAAAAGCGGCAGCGTTGACGAACTGTGCGAAAGCGTGCGCGATGATATTACGGGGGACACGGCGTTTTTAGAGGCTCGTTTTTTGTTCGGCAACCGCCAAACAGCGGACGAGTTAACGGAAAAAATGAACGCGCAACGCAATGTAGCGGCGTTTATCGAAGCAAAACTGGTGGAGATGGAACACCGCCATGCCAAATCGCAAGGTTCGGGAGCGGTATTGGAGCCGAACATCAAAAGCTGTCCCGGCGGTCTGCGCGACATCCACACCCTGCTTTGGATAGCGAAGGCGCAAGGCTTAGCGGCCAACCTGCCTGCGCTGGTCAAACAAGGCATTCTGACGCGCACCGAAGCCGGCATGCTTTCACACGGCTACCGCCGCCTCGCCCACATCCGCATCCATCTGCATTTAAACGCAAAGCGCGCCGAAGACCGCCTGCTGTTCGATTTGCAGCCGCAAGTCGCCGAAAGCATGGGCTATAAAGGCTTGAACCTCCGCCGCCAAAGCGAAGAATTGATGCGCGTGTTTTACCGCGCGATTAAAACCGTCAAACAACTGAGCGGCATCCTCACGCCCATGCTGCAAAGCCGCGTTTCCTCTACGCCGATGCGCGTTACCCTGCGGATTGACGACGACTACATCCAAGTCAACAACCAAATCGCCGCGCGGCACACCGATATTTTTTTCAGACGACCCGAACACATTTTTAAAATCGTCGAAATCATGCAGCAGCGCAACGATATTACTGCGCTCGAACCGCAAACCCTGCGCGCTTGGTGGGGCGCGACGCGCAAAATCAACCGCAGCTTTTACCAAAATCCTGAAAACCGCCGCCGCTTCGCCGGCTTTTTCCGCAGCGGCAACGGACTGACCCAAACCCTGCGCTTTCTCAACCTCTACGGCGTGTTGGGCCGCTACCTGCCCGCGTGGGAAAAAATCGTCGGCCTGCTCCAACACGACTTGTTCCACATCTATCCTGTGGACGACCACATCCTCGCCGTCGTCCGCAATGTCCGCCGCCTTGCCCTAGACATGCACAGCCACGAGCTGCCTTACGCCTCCGCGCTAATGCAGTCCTTTGAAAAACAAGACATCCTTTATCTCGCCGCCTTCTTCCACGACATCGCCAAAGGACGCGGCGGCGACCATGCCATACAAGGCATCGCAGACGCGCGCCAATTTGCTGCCGACCACTTCCTGACCGAAGAAGAAAGCGACCTGCTCGCCTGGCTGGTCGAAAACCACCTGCTCATGTCCACCGTCGCCCAAAAAGAAGACATCCAAGACCCTGACGTACTCGATGCCTTCTGCAAACGCGTGCAAACCCACGAACGCCTCAGCGCACTCTACCTTCTGACCATTTCCGACATCCGCGGCACCAATCCCAAACTCTGGAACGCATGGCGCGCCAGCCTTTTGGAAAGCCTGTTCCATGCCGCCGGACGCCACCTCGCCGGCAACGGCGGCAATCCGCACGCCCTCTTCGGCCGCCGCCAACAAGAAGCCGCCGAATTGCTCACCCGTGCCGCCGTCCCCGAAAAACAGCAGAAAAAACTATGGAACGCGCTCGGTTCCGCCTATTTCGCCCGCCATCAGTCCCGCGAAATCCTGTGGCACGCCGCCAACCTCGTACACGACTTTGAAACCCCTATCGTCCGCAGCCGCATCCTGCCCAAAAGCGACAGCTTCCAAGTCATGGTCTTCATGCCCAACGGTCCGCGCCTGTTCGCCCGCCTCTGCCGCATCTTCAGCCGCCACGGTTTCGACATCCTCGCCGCCCGCGCCTTTATCACCGAACACGACTACATCCTCGACACCTTCATCGTACAAATCCCCTCGCAGCACGCCCCCGAAGACTACCCCGACATCCAAAGCGCGCTCGAAGCCGAACTCAACAGCTTTATCCACGGACACACCGTTGCCGAAACCCAAAGCCACAGCCGCCGCATCAGCCGCCGCAGCCGCTACATGCCGATTGCGCCCAGCATCACCATCACCCCCGAAGAAGACTACCCCAACTGGTACTCCGTCGAAATCACCGCCGTCAACCGCCCTTTCCTGCTCGCCGACATGGCGGAAGTCTTCTTCGCCCACAACGTCAGCCTGCGCTACGCCAAAATCTCCACGCTGGACGAACGCGTCGAAGACAGCTTCATCGTCTTCAGCCCCGATTTGAAAAACCCAAAAACACAGTCGTCGTTGAAACAGGCTTTGTTGGAACAATTGTCGGTGTGATGGTTGGATTTAAAGGAAAAGTATGAGGTCGTCTGAAAATCAGCTCAAATAATGTTGCCAGCCTTTTTGACATAAATTATCAGGGTCTTCCCAATGTTGCTCGTCTAAGTCCTCAAGGAAATTTTCACTTTCCAAACTGAGATATTTCGGAATATCCCATGTTTCCTTTAAAACTTTTCCTTCTTTTTGCACTCTCTGCACCTCAGACGTAACTGTCTCGAGTGCCTGGCGTATCAAGGCTGCACTACGATTGGCCTTCATTTTTTCTAAAATATCGCAGGTCGTTTCGGCGGCAGAAAAGCCCCAGTTACATAAAAACTGGAGCATGCCGCCGTTGTAAATATCGGCTTCCGCGCGCCAAATGTAAACCAATTCTTGCTCTTGTTTATCCAAACGGTCGAAATTTCCATCGTATTTATCGAACAAACTGTCAACAGTTTGTTGCAACAGTGATTCAAAAATTTCTACTTGATCTTGTTCGTTCATCATTTTTCCCAATAGATACAGCCGGATTACAAAAGGTCGTCTGAAATCCTGTTTCCAGTTTTCAGACGACCTCCTTACTTCATTCTCTTTAAGCCAACAATTCCCGCCAACGTTTCACTTGGAAGCGCACTTGCTCCGGCGCGGTTCCGCCCAAGTGGTTACGCGCGTTCAGGCTGCCTTCGGGAGTCAGTACGCCGTACACGTCGTCTGAAATCAGCTTGCTGAAACCTTGCAGGACTTCGATTGGCAGTTCGCTCAAGTCAACGCCCGCTTGGTCGGCGTGGCGCACGGCTTGGGCAACGACTTCGTGGCTGTCGCGGAAAGGCATGCCTTTTTTCACCAAGTAATCCGCCAAATCGGTGGCAGTGGCGAAGCCCTGCATCACGGCGGCGCGCATATTGTCGGGTTTGACGGTCACGCCGCGCATCATGTCGGCGTAAATCCGCAGGGTGTCGATGAGCGTATCGGCGGTGTCAAACAGCGGTTCTTTGTCCTCCTGATTGTCTTTGTTGTATGCCAAAGGCTGAGATTTCATCAGGGTAATCAGGCCGATAAGGTGTCCGATGACACGGCCGGATTTGCCGCGCACGAGTTCGGGCACATCGGGATTTTTCTTCTGCGGCATGATAGACGAACCTGTGCAGAAACGGTCGGCAATGTCGATAAAGCCAAAACGCGGACTCATCCACAAAATCAATTCTTCGGACAAGCGACTCAGGTGAACCATAATCAGCGAGGCGGCGGCGGTGAACTCGACGGCAAAATCGCGGTCGGATACGGCATCGATCGAGTTTTGGCAGATTTGTTCGAAACCTAGCAATTCGGCGGTGATTTCGCGCTGAATCGGATAAGTCGTACCGGCAAGGGCGGCAGCACCGAGCGGCATACGGTTGACGCGTTTGCGACAGTCGGTCATGCGTTCGAAATCGCGTCCGAGCATTTCGACGTAGGCGAGCATGTGGTGTCCGAAGCTGACGGGCTGGGCGACTTGCAGATGGGTGAAACCGGGCATGACGGTTTCGGCGTTTTGTTCCGCCAAATCGACCAAGGCCGTCTGAAGGCTCCGAATCAGATCTTGAATAACGGTAATCTGGTCGCGCAGCCACAGGCGGATGTCGGTGGCAACTTGGTCGTTGCGGCTGCGGCCGGTATGCAGGCGTTTGCCGGCATCGCCGATTTTTTCGGTCAGGCGGCGTTCGATGTTCATGTGGACGTCTTCCAAATCCAGCGACCAAGAAATAGTACCGTCCTTGATTTCTGCTATAATCTCCGCCATTCCCTGACGAATCGCCGCCAAATCTTCTTCACTCAAAACACCTGATTGAACAAGCATTTGCGCGTGAGCCAGCGAACCCTGAATGTCCCACTCGGCAAGCCGTTTATCGAAATCGATCGAACCGGTGTATTTTTTCACCAGTTCGGAAACAGGCTCGTTAAAACGGCCCGACCAGGTTTTGTCCTTACTCATGGTTTCGTCCTTCAGATAAAATAACAGAGCCAATAAGGCTCGTATAAACGCATTAAAAGAAAACGGTTGGAAATTTTATGTCTATTATACGTCAAATCAACAATACATTCGCCGTCCCGGACTTGCGCAATTCGGCAACAGTCGTGCGCCTTTTGATTATTGTCTTGGGCAGTCTGTTCTTTCTACCCTTGATCAGCGATTCCTCGCTCCCCTATTCCGCAGAGATTTACCATCATTCCCAATGGGTGTTTCCCGTATTGCTGGGGATTTTGGTTAAAGCCTATTTCGTCAATATCTTCACCCCTGCCATCAAAACATCGCCCTACGGCGTCATTATTACCTACTTTTTAAATTTATCGATATTTGCAATCGTCGATTTTTTCATTCTGAAAACACACGGCAGAACGCTCTCGCAACATTTTTTCCTGTTCAACCTTTTCCTGCTCGGGCTGATGTATTACGAAGCCTCGCGCCGGAACGGCCTTGCGCCTTCGGTTTCCGAAGCCCGCCTCAGCGCGCTGACCGCCCGCATCCGCCCGCATTTCCTGTTCAACAGCCTTAATGCCGCCATCAGCCTGATCCGCCTGCGCCCGTATGACGCGGAAACCCTGTTGGAAAACCTCGCCAACCTCTTCCGCGCCCAACTGCGCGACGGCAGCCAAAGCAGTACTTTAGGACAGGAAATCGAGTGGGCGCAAGAATACATCGCCATCGAACAAATCCGCATGGGTCATATGCGCGTGCAGGTTATGTGGCAGCACCAAGCACCCGATGACGCGGAAACGCCGCACCTCCTGCTCCAACCCCTTTTGGAAAACGCGGTTTTCCACGGCGTCGAATCGACCCACCGCCCCGGCATGATTACCGTGTTTACCAAGCTCAACAAATCATCCATCTACATCCGCATCGAAAACCCATACACCCCGCCTGAAAGTAGCGAAAACGCCAAGCCGCACAAGGGCAACTCGATGGCGCTGCGCAACCTTAAAGAACGCCTGACGCTGATGTACGACAACGACGCCAAAATCCAAAGCCGCCAACTCGACGGCATTTTCCGCGTCGACATCCGCCTGCCTTACCGCAAAAAAGCGTCTGATGTGAACAGACTGTTCGGTTAATACAACCATTCCCCAAAGGTCGTCTGAAAAGTTTCAGACGACCTCAAACAAACCACCGTCAACCTTATGAAAACCAAAACAATCTTAAAATGGCTTCCCGTGGTTTTGTCCGTCTTGGGCGCATTGGGTTACAGCTCGCGCGATACCGAAATCATCCGATCCGGCGTGCAATTCGCTTCTGCGCTCACAGGCAGCAGCCATCTCGGTATGGAAGCCTTCGGCGCATTATTATCGGAAACCGTCAAATCAGGGTCGTCTGAAAATACTGCACACCAAAGCCGTCCGCACACTCAAAAACGCAATCCCGCCACTCCCCATACCTATCGCGGCAGAATCTCCAAAATTCACGACGGCGACACGCTCCACGTTATCGACGAAGACGGCGCGAAACACAAAATCCGCATGGCGTATATCGACGCGCCCGAAATCAATCAGGCATACGGCACACGTTCGCGGGACAACTTGATGGACGCCGCTGACGGCAAAAAAGTGAAGGTACGCGTATTTGAAACAGACCGCTACAAACGCGAAGTCGCGCAAGTCTCCGTCGGCACAATCGATTTGAACCTCATGCAACTGCGCGACGGTGCGGCATGGCATTACGACAGCTACGCCAAAAAACAACAAAGCAAAACCGCCTACACCGACTACGCCGCCGCCCAAAAACAAGCGAAACAAAAACGCAAAGGATTGTGGAGCGGTAAAAATCCCCAAGCCCCGTGGGACTTCCGCCGCGAAGAGCGCGAAGGGCAAAACGGCGGACACAACGACCGCCGTGAAGAATCAGGCGGACAATGGTTCGGCATTTGGTAACCAAGGGCTCTCGACATTTAATTTTCCAAGTGGATTTTTGCTCATAAAGCGGAAGATTCAAGGCGGAAACCGCAACAAGGTTGGACACCTTGCGAGGATTTCCAACGCAACGGAAACTATTGAATGTTGACAGCCACCAGTATAAACAAAGGTCGTCTGAAAAATATTTTCAGACGACCTTTTAATGAATCCAACAAACTAACGGCATTGCAGCCAAGTCCGTTTGAGATGATCGACATCCGTCACTTTGCAAACATTTCCGGAGCAGCTGACCGAATAATCTACTTTGGTGGGATTGCCCCATTGTTTGAAGCTGGCACGAATTTTGCCGTTGGACAAAGCAGACACGCTGACCTTTACTTCGGTTTCAGGATCCTGACTGTTCCATATCGGATCAACCTCCACACACAAATCCGCCGACCGAGAAGCAGTGCGGATGGCTTTTTTCAAAGAAGCATCGGCATATCGGTTCAAAATCTTCACGCCCGATTCATCATCGCGGCTTGCCTCTTCATAAATCTTCTTAACCAAATGGATCTTGGCGGCATTGTCTCCGCTTGCAAAAGAGACAGACGGCACCAGTAAGGCAGCGAAAAGTATGGTCGCTATTTTGTTCATATTATGTTTTCCTAAAATCGAATTCTGCCCGACCTACCGTCCAATACATTATTGAAACCATACTCAGTATTGACTTGGCAGGCATCAGCCGTAAAAATACAAAAAGAATTATATCCATTGGATATGCTTTTTCAAACCGATTTAAACGTCATCAACCCATTACCCATCATATAAAGAGGTCGTCTGAAATGCCTGTCATGCTGATTGTCCGTCCGTCCGCGCGTGCGGGAGATGATGTGCAAACCTGTTCGCAGGCAGGGTGGCGCGCGCGGGTGTTGAGTCCGGTTGAAATCAAGCCGGATGAAACGGCGTTGCGCGGCTTGAAAGAACAGTTTTCCCGTGCGGACGCGGTATTTTGGGTCAGTCCGACAGCGGTTGAAACCGCTGCGCCGTATGTGGATTTTTCAGACGACCTGAAGGCTCAGATTGCGGTTGGGCAGGCAAGCGGTCGAGCTTTGGAACGCTGCGGCGCAAAAAATGTTTATGCGCCGCAAGAAGGCAACGACAGCGAGGCGGTGTTGCGGCTGCCGGTTTGGGATACGCTGCCGCCGAATGCACGCGTGTTAATTGTGCGCGGACGCGGCGGGCGCGATTTTTTAGCGGAGTCGTTAAAGAAAAAAGGCTTTGCGGTGGAAATCGCGGAAGTGTATTTCAGACGACCTAATGAATTGAATTGGCAGGATTTTGATGCCGAATCGATTGATGCCGCCTTTATCGCTTCGGGCGAACTGGTACGCGGGCTGTTTGCGCAGGTTCCGCCGCAATTTTCCCGATTCTTCGAATCCTTGTTATACTTCACCCATCATCCGCGCATAGCCGACGCGCTTCGCGAGGCGGGTGCGCGCCACATACGGGTCGTCGCTTCTCTGAAAGCGGCACTTTCATCATTTCCTAAGGAGCAAACCGATGAGCCGGTCTGAAGACAATCCATCCGAAGCAAACGAAGCCGGTCGGCCGATTATCGTCGACAGTCAGGGCAACGCGGAGTCGTCTGAAACAGCGGCTCCGAAAAAGGCCAAGCAGCCTAAAACCTCCGAATACGCAGGAACACACATGTCTGAATCTAAAAATCTTCCCCAAAACCAACCCGCCCCCGTCATCATCAAACAATCCGGCGGCAGAGGGCTGGCAGTCGGCGCGCTGGTATTGGCGCTGTTGGGTTTGGGCGCGAGCGGCTTTTTGTTTGTACAAGGGCAGAACGTTTTGAAAAACCAAGAGCTTTCGTTTAACCAAAAGCTCGATAAAGCTGCCTTGGGCGAATCTGAAAACGCTTTACTCCTGAAAGACCATTTAAACCGCCAAACCGCCATCCAAGCCGAAATCGACCGCTTGGGCAAAGCCCAAATGGCAAACAGCGAACAAATCCTGTTGACGCAAAAAGCGTATCAAGAGCTGACCAAAGGGCGCGTCAACTGGCTGGTTGACGAAGCGGAAACCATGTTGAACCTCGCCTCGCAGCAACTGCTGCTGTCGGGCAACGTACAAGGCGCGGCGGCGGTGTTGGAGCATATCGACGGCCGCCTGAGCCGTTTCGACCAGCCCGAGCTGCTGCCCATCAAACAAGCCGTCAGCCATGATTTGGCGGCATTGAAAAACCGTCCGTATGTCGATATTTCCGGCACGGCGCTGCGCCTCGACCGTTTGGAAACCGCCGTTTCCGGCCTGCCGCTGGTGTTGGACGGCGTATTGCAGCCGGGCGAGCAGGCGCAAAGCAACGGCGCATCTTCAGGCTCTTGGTGGCAAAATACTTGGGATAAATCTTTGGTTGCACTGAAAGGGCTGGTGGAAGTCCGCCGACTCGACAATAAAGATGCGATGCTGCTGTCGCCCGAACAGGCGTATTTCGTCCGTGAAAACCTGCGCCTGCGCCTTTTGGATGCGCGTACCGCGCTGATGCAGCACAACGGCGAGGTTTATCAAAGCGATTTGAACTACGTCGAAGCCGCGGTCAAACAATACTTTGACGGCAAATCGCCCGCAACACAGGCATGGCTGAAAGAGTTGTCCGAATTGAAAGCGCTGGATGTACGCATGATTTCAGACGACAGTTTGAAAGCCAGCCTCAGCGCAATCCGCGCCTATCAAGACGGTACGCGCACTCCGGTCACGCTGCCCGAACCCGTAACAACCGCCGCGTCCGCGCCCCTGCCCTCCGCCGCGTCCGAAGCTGCCGCTCCTCAAACCGCCTCGCAGGTGAATGAAACTGCTTCCGCACCGAAAACCGCACCGGCTCCGAGGGCTGCCCATCCTGCCAAAGCAAGACCTACCCCTGCGCAGAAACCCGCCCCTTCCGCCCAAGCAGACACGAAGCCTTTAGAAGCTCCGGCGCTGCCTTCCGAGGCCAAACCGCAAAACATTTCCGAGCCGGAAAAGAAAGCGGCTCCTGAGAAACAAAGCCGCCCTGCCGCCGATGCTGAGACCAAAGGAGGCCGTGCATGAAAGCCGTCGTCTGGATTGTCGTTTTATTCGCCGCCGCAGTCGGTATCGTCCTAACTTCCGGTATTTACACGGGTAATGTCTATATCGTCGTCGGACAGGTCATGATGCGGGTCAACCTGCACGCCTTTATCTTAGGGCTGGTTCTGTTTGTTGTTACCCTGTATTTCCTGATCAAATTCATCGTCGGTCTGATGAACATCCCCGCCCGTATGCAGCGTTTCGGCACGGCGCGCAAAGGCCGTCAGGCAGCCGTGGCTTTGAACAGCGCAGGTTTGGCGTTTTTTGAAGGCCGCTTTGAAAAAGCGGAGCAGGAAGCCGCCAAAGTATTGGAGAACAAAGAAGCCGGCGACAACCGCAATCTTGCGCTGATGTTGGGCGCGCACGCCGCCGACCAAATGGAAAACTTCGAACTGCGCGACCACTACCTGAAAGACATCGAAAAACTGCCGAACAAACAGCAGCTTTCCCGCTATCTGTTGTTGGCAGAATCCGCACTCGGCCGCCGCGATTATCCGACCGCCCTGGAAAATCTGAACGCCGCCGCGCGCATCCATCCCAACCTGTCCCGCCTCGCCCGCCTGCAACTGCGTTATGCCTTTGACCACGGCGATGCGGAAGACGTGTTGGCGAAATCCGAAAAACTGATGAAAGTCGGCGCGATTAACGATTTTGAAGCGGAACAATACCAAAGCTGGGCATACCGCCGCCTGTTGGCGGAAGCATCAGACGCAACCAGTCTGAAAACCTGTCTGAAGCGCATTCCCGAGAGACTCAAAGCGGACGAATTGTGTGTCGCCATTGCCGAAAAATACGAGCGTCTCGGACTCTATACCGAAGCCGTCAAATGGGTGCGCCAATACTACCCACAAAACCGCCGCCCCGAACTTTTGGAAGCCTTCGTCGAAAGCGTCCGCTTCTTCAACGAACGCGGCCAGCAAAAAGCCATCGACCTTGCCGATTCTTGGCTGAAAGACAAACCCGACGACGCACCGCTCTTGATGTACCTCGGACAGCTTGCCTACGGCCGCAGCCTGTGGGGCAAGGCGCAAAGTTACCTCGAAGCCAGCATCGCCCTGCAACCGAGCATCGCCGCCCGCCTCATGCTGGCACGCGTACTCGACGAAACCGGACAGCCGCAAAAAGCTCAGGAACAGCGGAAATTGGTTTTGGAAGCCGTCTCCGATGACGAACGCCACGCGGCGTTGGAGCAGCATAGCTGAGTTTGGAAACATCTTTATCTATCCCCCTTTTCAGACGACCTTTCATTGCGGAAACCGCCGCAAAGGTCGTCTGAAAACCGTTTTCCTTCCCCGTTTTACAAACAAACCGAAAGCCCCACATGACCTCTTTGAAAAACGACACCTTCCTCCGCGCCCTGCTCAAACAGCCCGTCGAATACACGCCGATTTGGATGATGCGTCAGGCGGGGCGTTATCTGCCCGAATACAAAGCCACGCGCGCGAAAGCGGGCAGTTTCCTCGATTTGTGTAAAAACACCGAATTGGCGACCGAAGTGACCATCCAGCCCTTAGACCGCTTCGATTTGGATGCGGCGATTCTGTTCTCCGACATCCTGACCGTCCCCGACGCAATGGGCTTGGGTCTGTATTTTGCCGAAGGCGAAGGCCCGAAATTCGAACGCGCCTTGCAACACGAAGCCGACATTGCCAAGCTGCAAGTTCCCGATATGGAAAAACTGCAATACGTCTTTGACGCCGTCGGCTCCATCCGCAAAGCATTGGACGGCCGCGTACCGCTTATCGGTTTCTCCGGCAGCCCGTTCACGCTCGCCTGCTATATGGTCGAAGGCGGCAGCAGCAAAGAATTCCGCACCATCAAAACCATGATGTACTCGCGTCCCGATTTACTGCACAAAATCCTCGACACCAACGCCCAAGCCGTTACCGCCTACCTCAACGCCCAAATCGACGCGGGCGCGCAGGCCGTGCAGATTTTCGACACTTGGGGCGGCGTCCTGAGCGATGCGGCGTTTAAAGAGTTCAGCCTCAAATACATCCGCCAAATCGTTGCCGGTTTGAAACGCGAAAGCGAAGGCAGACGCGTTCCCGTTATCGTGTTTGCCAAAGGCGGCGGGCTGTGGCTGGAAAGCATGGCGGAAATCGGCGCAGACGCATTGGGTTTGGACTGGACGTGCAACATCGGCGAAGCACGCCGCCGCGTCGGCAACCAAGTCGCCCTGCAAGGCAACTTCGACCCGTTTGCCCTCTTTGGCACGCCTGAATCCATCCGCACCGAAGTCGCGCGCATCCTAGCCGACTACGGAAACGGCAGCGGCCATGTCTTCAACCTCGGACACGGCATCAACCAACACGCCGGCCCCGAACACGCCAAAATCTTAGTCGATACCGTACACGAACTGTCGCGCCAATATCACGCTTGATTGAGCGTAACGTAAAAGGTCGTCTGAAAACCAAAACTGCTTATCGGTTTGGTTTTCAGACGACCTTTTATTTGGATGAAATGTAAAAATCAGACATTTTCTATTTAACTGACTGCATATTTACCGAAATCAAATCAGATTGATTTCACATATTTCAAAAGGTGGGTATGATAACGTTCTTTCAAAATTACCTTCCCAATTCCAATAAAATCCATCTTTTTAGGGGCTGTCAACATTTAATTTCCCCAGTGGATTTTTGTTCACAAAGCGGAAGATTCAAGGCGGAAGCCGCAACAAGGTTGGACACCTTGCGAGGATATCCAACGCGGAAGATGCTGCTTTGAGGATAAAAAGACACGGAAACTATTGAATGTTGACAACTCCTCTAGGAACACATACATGAATTTTCAAGACTATTTCGTCAATCTGATATTGAGCGGCGTGATGATTATCGGCGCTTATCAGTTTTACTTTTATACCCAGCGCCACCCTTTGCGCAAAGAGATTGTTTGGAATTCCCCGATAGACGAAAAAATCCCTTTCCGCCCGCGTTGGTCGTGGATATACAGCTTTCTTTACTACCCCGCCATCCTCTACCTCAACATCATCGCGACCGACCACCGCCATTTCAACATGATGGCGTTCAGCTTCCTGATGCTGCTGTTTATGCAAATGCTGTTCTTCTGGCTGTTTCCCGTTTCCACTCCGCCGCATTGGCGCAGCATCAATACCGGCGAAACACCGTCCGAATGGTTTTTACAGTTTGTTCAAAAGTTCGACCAAGCCAGCAACTGCTTCCCCAGTATGCACGTTTCCGTCGCCATGTTGACCGCCCTGCACGCGCTGCCGACTTTGGGCGCCGCCGCGTTCCTCTTTCCCGTATTGATTGCCCTGTCCTGCATCTTTACCAAACAGCATTACCTGATTGACCTGCCCGCAGGCGCGGCATTGGGCGGCTTTGCCTACTGGCTGTATCTTTTAGTGGTTTAACACCCAAAATTCCGACAAAAAAAGACCTAAAGGTCGTCTGAAAAAGAGCGTAGCGAGTTTCGCTAAAACGAAAAACACCCGCTTATCGGTGTAAACTCGTTTTTCAGACGGCCTTTGTATATACTCATCATCTGAACCTTACCGTCTCAAACCAGTCAGATTCAAAAATATAGTGGATTAACTTTAAACCAGTACGGCGTTGCCTCGCCTTAGCTCAAAGAGAACGATTCTCTAAGGTGCTGAAGCACCAAGTGAATCGGTTCCGTACTATTTGTACTGTCTGCGGCTTCGTCGCCTTGTCCTGATTTTTGTTAATCCACTATACATCCGCTCCCGCCATCCCTCCACCGCCTATCGAACATGACTTTTCTAAAAGACATCACCTGGACAGAAATCTTCATTTTCGCCCACACCTGCGCCGCGCTCGGCTGCGTTTTGCGTGTGTTGTACAAACAAAAAAACATCGGCTCCACCTTCGCCTGGCTGATTATTCTCTTCCTATTCCCCGTCTTCGGCACAATCGCCTACCTGCTTATCGGCGAGCCACGACTCGGCACGGCGCGTGCGAAGCGTACGGGCGAGATGAACCGCTTCTATCAAAGCTTCGCCGAAAGCTACCTCTCCGAGATCTACCTCGGCGTCGGTGACAACGTCAAATCCCGTTATCACGGCATCAGCAGAGTCGCCGCCAAAGGCACGGGGCTGGGCGCGACGCGCAACAACGCCATGACGCTGCTGTCCACCACCGATGAAATCATCGACACCATGCTTGCCGACATCCGCGCCGCCCGCCATTCCTGCATGCTCGCCTTCTACATCATCGAACCCGAAGGCAGGATAGAAGAACTGTTAAACGAACTCCTCGCCGCCGCCGACAGAGGTTTGGATTGCGCCATCCTCGCCGACGCCGTCGGCAGCAGCCGCTTTTTCGACAGCGGCTGGGTAGAAACCCTGCGCGAAGCCGGCATAGAAGTCCACGCCTCCTTGCCCGTCGGCGTCTGGCGCACCTTCTTTACCCGCACCGACCTGCGCAACCACCGCAAAATCCTCGTCATCGACAGCAAAATCGGCTACACCGGCAGTTTCAACCTCGCCGATCCCCGCTTCTTCAAAAAAGATTCAGGCGTCGGCGAATGGGTGGACGTCATGATGCGCTGCACCGGCCCGCTGGTACTCGAACTCTCCGCCGTCTTCTTTGCCGACCTCGCCGTCGAAACCGACGAAAACCTCGAAAGCGTGCAGCAATATCTGACACAGGCGCAAGAGCGCATTCCCGAAATCCTTCCCGAAAAAATGCAGCAGGGCGACATCGTCGCCCAAGTCATCCCCTCCGCGCCCGAACAAGGCAGCCACGTCATTTACGAAACCATCATCAGCGCGATTTACGCCGCCACCAAACAAATCACCATCACCACTCCCTATTTCGTCCCCGACGAACCCCTCCTGATGGCATTGACCATCGCCGCCAAACGCGGCGTCAAAGTTACCCTGATCCTGCCCGCCAAAGTCGATTCCCTCATGGTGCGCTACGCCTCCCGCGCCTACTACCCCATGCTGCTCGACGCAGGCGTCAAAATCGCCATGTTCGAAGGCGGACTGCTGCATGCCAAAACCATGACCATAGACGAAGACTACGCCCTCTTCGGCACGGTCAACATGGACATGCGCAGCTTCTTCCTCAACCTCGAAATCAGCCTCGCCATCTACGACCGCGACATCACCAAACAAATCTGCAACCTCCAACGCGACTACCTCAAAAACAGCAGCTACATCACCGTCAAAGCATGGCAGCAACGCTCCAAATTCCGCGGGCTGATAGAAAACACCGTCCGCCTGATGAGTCCACTGTTATAGGCAGGCTTACCGTTCACACAAGACCAAAGGTCGTCTGAAAAGCTTGGAAACCTTTTCAGACGACCTTTTTGTTTGGATAACAGTTGTCAGCCCGAAGACAGATAGATAATATAAACCGAATATTTTTCAACTCGCCCGCGCCCCGTAAACCAATATTCCCGGACTTGGTGCTTGTAAAATTTGAGTCAAAAGGCAATCAACAATGAAAAAGACTTGGAACCAAATACTTGAATCAGCGCAACCCGTGGTTGATTTTTTGTCATCAGACAGTTTCTTTTCCCGTCCTTATGACGGCGATCGTGAAAGATTTATCGTTACCGCCTCTCCGGAGGAAGCCAGATATCTGTTAGGTCGCGAATGGGATGAGTGGGAGGAGATTATAGATGCTCAACAATTCCCAGATTCGGATGATTTTGATTGGCACTACTTGGTTGGTAGTAAATTAATTAATACCAATTGCCTGGGAGCCCTAGATAAGAATTTACATGGAGCAGATAAAAAGCTCACGATAGAGGGTGTAGTAAACTTCCTTGAGGAAACAATGCCTTATTATATGAAAATTTTATTGAATTGTTACGCCAATAATTATATGCCGGAAATTTGGAAAGATATTTTGTATGTTTTCCAACATAACGGTTTCCCTTGCGGCTGGAAAGGAGATTATCCGGAAGGGAAAATGATCGTTTTTTCTAATGAATGATGATAAAACTGTAATCCGTTTGAAATCTTAATTTATGTATATGGGTGGGTTTGAAAAGGTCGTCTGAAAAAACTTGAAACCTGTTTCAGACGACCTTTATCATTCGTAACTAGATAAGAGATAAACAACAATGAAAAAGACTTGGAACCAAATACTTGAATCAGCGCAACCCGTGGTTGA
>CAUVJL010000032.1:0-22598 GCA_963552075.1 uncultured Neisseria sp. | reverse complement strand
GCATTCCGAAAGCCGAAGCGGAAAAACGCTTGGCCGGTTTTGCCAAACGCGCCGGCTGGGCGAACCTGCCTGCGATTAAGAACAACCGTCTCTACGCCGCCTACCACGCCAACTCGCGCACGCTTTCCGACGGCGCATCAATTCAATTTATGGCCAAAGCGATTTATCCGCAGTTGTTCAAAGACTTCAATCCTGAAAAGACTTATACCGACTTCTACCGCCAAAATCTGCCGGTCGTGCCGAACGGTACGTTCTACCTGTATCCGAAAGGGCAGTAAGGCGGGCTTCTGGGTTTCAGACGACCTTTTTATGCGGAAGGTCGTCTGAAAGTAGCGTGAATTTTGTACAGAACCGTAGCGTGGGCTTTGCCTGCGGGTGATGTTTGCGGAAATGATGGCGAATGGTATGGGGTTCCCTGTTTTTCGCGGGCGAAGCCCACGCTACCACTTCAACGGTACGTTCTACCTGTATCCGAAAGGGCAGTAAAACGGGCTTCTGGGTTTCAGACGACCTTTTTATGCGGAAGGTCGTCTGAAAGCAGCGTGGGCTTTGCCCAGAACCGTAGCGTGGGTTTTGCCCACGGATAGCGTTTACAGAAATGATGGCGAACAGTATGGAGTTCTCTGTTTTCGCGGGCGAAGCCCACGCTACCACTTTCCGTCGTGCTGAACGGGGAGTGTCAGGTGGGTTTGACTGTTTTGGCCCTCTCCCTAGCCCTCTCCCACGGGGAGAGGGGATCGGATGACTGAGATTCAACTATTGTTGTGATTCCCTGCAATTTGTTCCCTCTCCCCGTGGGAGAGGGCTAGGGAGAGGGCAAAGCCGTTTGGGACGCCGTTATCCCGATTTTCAAAAAACCACCCTTCAAAACGGATACAGACAAAAGAGATTTTCGGGCATGAATATCCGACCTTGTTCCCTAATTTCAAAGGCTTAAAAAATGAATGATTCGGTTGTCGCCGAGATTGTGAGGAACCAGCGCAAGTTGGAAGGCAAGCGTTGGTTGATTGTTTTGATGTTTTTAATCATCGCGGCGGTCAGCTTCTTATTCGACATCGCCACCGGCCCGGCGATGACGGACACGCTGCCTGTCGGCGAAGTGGTCAATGTTTTGCTGGGCAAACCCGAAGTCGATGAAATGAACCGCCTGATTGTGATGGATTTGCGCCTGCCGATTGCGGTGATGGCGCTGGTGGTCGGCGCGGCTTTGGGTGTCGGCGGGGCGGAGATTCAAACGCTCTTGAACAATCCGATGGCCAGCCCTTATACGCTGGGTTTAGCGGCGGCGGCGGGTTTGGGTGCGTCGGTGGTGATTGCGTTCGGCGGTTTCGGGCTGCCTGAAACAGTCGCCGTTCCCATCGGCGCGTTTGTGATGACCATGCTGGCTTCGGGCATCTTGTTTCTGTTTGCCTCGGCACGCCGCTTCAATTCGGCGATGCTGGTGTTGGTGGGGATTGCGCTGTTGTTTCTGTTTCAGTCGATTTTGTCGCTGATTCAATTTATCGCCGCGCCTGAGATTTCACAGCAGATTTTGTTTTGGCTGTTTGGCAGTTTGAACAAAGCAACTTGGGAAACGGTCATCGTTACGGCGGCGGTTACGGCGGTATGCGTGCTGCTGCTTTCACGCGATGTGTGGAAGTTGACTGCGCTGCGCTTGGGCGAAGAACGCGCCGTCGGGCTGGGCATCAATCTGCAACTTTTGCGCCTGAAAACGCTGGTGTTGGTGGCCGTCATGACGGCAACGGCAATCAGTTTTGTCGGCGTCATCGGTTTTATCGGCTTGGTTGCCCCGCATGTGGCGCGGATTCTTTTGGGCGAAGACCAACGTTTCTTCCTGCCCGGCGCAATGCTGACGGGGGCGGCGTTTTTGTCGGTTGCCAGCGTGTTGTCGAAAGTGATTATTCCCGGGGCGCTGTTTCCGGTGGGGATTGTTACCGCGTTTGTCGGCGTACCGTTTTTCTTTTGGATTGTATTGTCCAAGCGGTAAGTTTTTTCGGACGGTCTTTTGTTGCGACGGGGTCGTCTGAAACTGTTTTTTTTATTTTACAGAGAGAACCAATGAAACCTATTTGCCGTATTTTAACCGCCGCCTTGTTCAGTCTTGCCGTGCAGGGTGTTTGTGCCGAAATGAAAACGCTTACCGACGTACGCGGGCGCGAAGTGCGGGTCGATGTGCCTGCCAAACGTGTGGTGCTGGGCTTTTATTATCCTGATTATATTGCCGTATCCGGTGTCGATAAATTTGACAATGTGGTCGGTATTTCGCGCGAATTTTGGGAGAAATTCAACTCCGGCAGTTGGTCGCTCTACCGCGCCAAAATCCCTTCGCTGCAAAACATCGGCGACATCGGCAATGTGAACGCCGGTACATTTTCGTTTGAGAAAACCTTGGCAATGAAACCCGATGTGGTGGTGTTGGCGGATTGGCAGTATGACGCGTTGAAAGAAGAAATGCCGCGTTTCGAAAAAGCCGGCATTCCGGTGGTTGTGGTCGATTTCAATGCGCAAACGGTCGAACGCCATACCGCCAGTGCCAAACTTTTCGGCGAAATCGCCGGTACGCCGGAGCGTGCAGGGCAGATTGCCGGCGAATACGCCCAAGGCATAGCCGACATTCAAAAACGCGTGGCCGAAGCGGGTAAGCCCAAGCCGAAAATCTATATCGAGTTCGGAGACAAGGGTCCTGCCGAACATAGCTTTACTTTCGGCAAAAATATGTGGGGTGCGATTGCCGATACAGTGGGCGGCGACAATATTGCCGCAGCCTTCATCAAAGACTGGGGGGCGATTAATCCCGAGCAGTTTCTTGCCGCCAAGCCCGACGTTGTGATTATTTCCGGCACCGAAGCCGGACTGAAGCAGCCGGCGGCAATGGCGATGGGCATCGGCATCGAAGCCGCCGAAGCGCAAAAACGCTTACAGGGTTTCATCCGGCGTGCCGGTTGGGCGGAAATTCCCGCTGTCCGAAACGGCCGTGTGTTCGGCATTTACCATACTGCTTCGCGTTCGCTTTCCGATTTGGCATCCGCCCAATTTATCGCCAAAGCGTTGTATCCCGAAGCCTTTGCCGATGTGAATCCGGAAGAGACCTACCGTGAATTCCACCGTAAATACCTGCCGGTCGAGCCGCAGGGTACTTTCTTTATCCGTTTGGGTTGCGACGGTTTGGAAGACTGCAACAAACAAGCGGCTGCCGACACTGTTGCGGCATCAGCCGAAACCGTCGCCGAACCGTCACTATGGCAACGTATTAAAAACTGGTTTGCCGCCCTCTTTGCTTAAAGGTCGTCCAAAATGCTCCGACTGGAAAACGTACATATCCGACGCGGCGATTATGTGGTCGCCGACAGTATCGATTTGACGCTGGAACAAGGCAAAGTCTATTCCGTGCTCGGCCCGAACGGTACGGGCAAATCCTCGCTGATGAAAACGATTTTCGGCGAAGTGGCGCACAAAGGCACCATCCGCTACGGCGACGAAGCGTTGAGCAAAATCCACCTGCAAAGCTGGCGCAAACGCATAGGCTATATGCCGCAGGACACCGCCGCCGAAGCCTCGCTGACCGCACTGGAAGTCGTGTTGCTCGGCCGCATGGACGCACTGCACATGCACGTCGGCGACGAACTGCTGCACGAAGCCGCAAGTATCATGGCGGAGCTGGGCATCGGCCATCTGGCGCACCGCGACGTCATGCGGCTTTCCGGCGGACAGCGGCAGCTTGTGATGTTTGCCCAAGTCATGCTGCGCCGCCCCGAAATCCTGATGCTGGACGAACCGGTCAGCGCACTGGATATGCACCATCAACTCAATCTTTTAGAACGCGTGGTGCAATACACGCACGAACACAATCTGGTTACGCTGATGGTGTTGCACGATTTGAGCCTCGCCGCGCAGTTTTCAGACGGCGTGATTCTGCTCGGCGAAGGCAAAGTACAGGCGCAGGGCGCGCCGCAGGACGTGTTGCAGGCGGACATGATAGGCAGACTGTACAAAGTGGACATCGAGCTTTTGTACGACAGCAAAGGCCTGCCCGTTATCCGCCCGATGCGGAAGAGTGCGTAACTTAACCGCCGCCGTCATTCCAATGGATTCCCGCCCGCGCGAGGATGACGACGGTTGACAATCAACAATCCGCTTCTGAAATGTCGGATTTGAACATCCGATCTGCGAACTCCCTGCAACTTACCCCCTCTCCCGCGGGAGAGGGTTAGGGAGAGGGCGGTAAGCCCAAGGCTTATCTCTTCGCCCCATCAGCCCGATCTCTATTTTTTATCCTTAGAAAGGACTTTCCCCATGAAAAAATCCCTCTTCCTCCTCATGCTGACCGCTTCCCTTAGCGCATACGCCGCCAACCACGAAGTCAAAATGCTCGACAACGGCAAAGACGGCAGCATGGTGTTCGAACCCGGCTACGTCAACGCTAAAGTCGGCGACACCGTAACCTTCAAAGCCACCAACAGCGGCCACTGGGTGCAAAGCAAAGCCCTGCCCGACGGCGTTGCCGACTTCCTCTCCGAAGACGGCAAAGACTTCACCCTCAAACTCGACAAAGAAGGCGTGTACGTCTACACCTGCCCGCCGCACCGCATGATGAACATGAGCGGCGTGATTCAGGTCGGCAAACCGGTGAACAAAGCCAAAGCGCAAGCCGTCGTGGACGAACTGGAAAACCGCGCCATGCAGAGCAAAGGTCGTCTGAAAAAATACATGCAGCAGGTCAAATAAACCGCCACACAAACAAAAGGTCGTCTGAAACCGCTTTCCCGTTTTCAGACGACCTTTTGCCAATCTTCATCCCCAATCCTCATTCCCCTTCCGCCGAAATCTTCTCGTTCAGGAAATCGATAAAACTGCGCACCTTCGCGCTCAAAAACGCCCTGTCCACATAAACCGCGTTTAATTGCTCGGTCCGCACCCGATATTCCGGCAGCAGGCTGACCAACCTGCCTTCCTTCAAATCCTGTCTGGCGGACCACAGCGGCTGATAGGCGATGCCCGCGCCCGCCCTGACCAATTCGCGTATCATCAGCGTATTGTCGCTTTGAATCACCGGATTGAGCGTCAGAATACTTTTTTCGCCCGTTTCCCGATGGGTGATTTCCAAATTGCGCTGGTCGGTGTAGGTCGGCAGGATGGCGGGATGGCGCATGACCTCTTCGGGCGTTTGCGGTTTGCCGTGTTTCGCCAGATATTCGGGCGAGGCAAGCAGAACGAATTGGATTTGCGCCAGCGGCTTGACGATAAGCGAGGGCGACAAGGTTTTTGCCACGCGCAAGGCAAGGTCGAAGCCTTCGGCAATCAAATCGACGTGGCGGTTGTCGAGCACCAAATCGAGCGTGACTTCGGGATAGCGTTCGCGGTATTCCGCCAGCCAAGTGCCGATTAAATTGCCCGCAAACCAAAGCGGCATGGTTACGCGCAACATGCCCTGCGGCGTATCCGCCCCGCCTGCCGCCTTTTGTGCGGCGGTGTCGAGCGTGTCGAGCGCGTAGCTGCATTGGCGGTAGTATTCTTCGCCCGCTTCGGTCAGGTGGAGGTTGCGGCTGTTGCGGTGCAGCAGTTTGGCCTTAATCGTATTTTCCAGATGGCTGACGTGTTTGCTCGCCATCGCGGTGGAAATATCAAGCTGCTCGGCGGCGCGGGTGAAGCTGCCGCTTTGGACGACTTGGCGGAAAACTTTGAGGCTGAACAGGGTATCCATGTTTTCTTTTGGGGAAACGTTGTATCAATAAAAGAAGTATATATCTACTGGAAGTAATTATCTATACTGCACAGATAAGATTAGTTTTCATTTAAACCCCGCATTTTGATAAGGAGAACCCCATGTCTGCAACCTGCGCCCGTATCCAACCCATTTTATTGTCCGTATTGCGTATCGTAACCGCCTACCTCTTCCTCCTGCATGGTACGTCGAAATTCTTCGGCTTCCCGACCTCCATGGGCGGCGGCTCGCCCGAAGGTTTGATGCTGGTGGCGGGCATTTTGGAAATCGTCGGCGGCATCCTGTTGATTCTCGGACTGTTCACCCGTCCCGCCGCCTTCATTCTGTCCGGTCAGATGGCGGCTGCCTATTTCATGGCACACGCCTCCCAAGGTTCGGCGCTGTTCCCGCTTGCCAACGGCGGCGAATCGGCAGTATTGTTCTGCTTCGTGTTCCTCTATCTCGCCGCAGCCGGCGGCGGCTCATTGGCATTGGACAACCTGTTCGGCAAAAACAAATCCTGATAGGCCCAAAGGTCGTCTGAAAAGAAAACAAGTATAGTGGATTAAATTTAAATCAGGACAAGGCGACGAAGCCGCAGACAGTACAGATAGTACGGAACCGATTCACTTGGTGCTTCAGCACCTTAGAGAATCGTTCTCTTTGAGCTAAGGCGAGGCAACGCCGTACTGGTTTAAAGTTAATCCACTATAAAGCGGGTTTTGCGAATCCATTTCCAAACCCGCCAACCGATTAAACTTCAATCAAAGGAAAAACAAAATGACTTATCAAACCTTGCAACAAGCGGCAGAAACCCGCCGTTCCATTTACGCGCTGAACAAAAATCTGCCCATCAGCAACGAAGAAATCAGCGAAATCGTCAAACACGCCGTTTTGCACACACCTTCTTCCTTCAACTCGCAATCCACCCGCGTCGTCGTCCTCTTCGGCGAAGAACACGGCAAAGTGTGGCAATTTGTTGAAGACGCATTGCGCGCCATCGTGCCTACCGAACAATTCGAGCCGACCGCGCAAAAATTAAACCTGTTCAAAGCAGGCGCGGCGACCATTTTGTTCTTTGAAGACCAAAACGTCGTCAAAGGCCTGCAAGAGCAGTTCCCTTCTTATGCCGCCAACTTCCCCGTCTGGGCGGACCATGCGAACGCGATGACGCAATACGCCGTCTGGACAACGCTTGCCGCCGTCGGCGTGGGCGCGAACCTGCAACACTACAACCCGCTGCCCGACGCCGCCATCGCCAAAGAATGGAACCTGCCCGAAAGCTGGCTCTTGCGCGCGCAAATGGTTATCGGCGGCATCGAAGCGCCTGCCGGTGAAAAAGCCTTTGAGCCTGTGGAAAACCGTTTGAAAGTGTTCGGCGCATAATTGCCCGTCAAACAAAAAAGGTCGTCTGAAAACCAATTTCGGTTTCAGACGACCTTTTGTTCAAATAGGCAAGGCTCAGGATAAACCAATCCGCAGCGTGGGCTTTGCCTGCGATTTTCCGCCCGAACATCCGAATCCAATCCTCCCTGTTCATCCGTAGGTAAAACCTACGCTGCGGGCGGTTGGCGGTTTAACGGATAGGGTAAAGCACAAAAGGTCGTCTGAAAAATTGGGATTCCGGTTTTCAGACGACCTTTCGCCCACTCTCTGCAATCCTTCTATAGTGGATTAACTTTAAATCAGGACAAGGCGAGGCAACACCGTACTGGTTTAAAGTTAATCCACTATATAATAGGGTCTCCACCCAACCCCATATTTCGGGGAAACCCGCCCAGCGAAAGGACATCCCATGACCGCCCTGCAAACCATAGCCGAACACCTCACCCGACACCGCCAAACCGTCACCTGCGCCGAATCCTGCACCGGCGGTCTGTTGGCGGGCGCGTTCACCAGCATTGCAGGCAGCTCGCAATGGTTTCATCAAAGTTTCGTCACTTACAGCAACCAAGCCAAAGAAGAACGCCTCGGCGTCATGCCCGACACGCTGCTGCAACACGGCGCGGTCAGCCGCGAGACTGTTTACGAAATGGCGCGTGGTGCGAAAGCCGTCGCCCAAGCCGACTACGCCCTCAGTATTTCCGGCATCGCAGGCCCGGGCGGCGGCAGCGCGGCGAAACCTGTCGGCACGGTTTGGTTCGGTTTGTCGACGCCGACCGAATCATTGGAACAGATGCAAGTCTTCAGCGGCGACCGCGAAGCCGTCAGAACACAGGCTGTCGAGTTTGCCCTCAATCTTTTGGCAAAACATTTGGTCTGACCGTTTTTTGTCGGCTGCGAATCCGTTGGCTTTTGAAAATCCGACGTGTTCGGTTTCCACATACCACATAAAAAAGCAGGGATGCCATCACGCACCCCTGTTTTTTATTTTCAGACGACCTTAAAACCTTGTACCCAAACTGATGTGCCAACGGAGTTTCTTGTCTTGGTGTCCGTAGGCGACGTCGAAGGAGAACGGGGCGACGGGGCTGAACCAGCGCACGCCGAGGCCGGTACCGTGTTTCATGCTCATGCGTTTGAAGTTGCCTGCGGCGTCGCCGACATCGTGGAAGACGGCGCCGGATACGCTTTTGGTAATCGGGAATTGGTATTCGAGGCTGCCGACCAGTAATGCCCTATCGGGGAGGACGGAATTGTTCGGACCTGCCAGACCGATGCTGTCGAGTTCGTAACCGCGTACGGAAGAGGCGCCGCCGGTGCGGAACATGAGGCTGGAAGGTACGTCTTCGCCTTCGCGGGCGTAAACGTAACCTGCCTGCCCGCGGACGATGAAGGTGCCGAGTTTTTTGTTTTCGGGCGTGTAGAAATAGCCTGCGCGGGCGGTGGCGCGCGCCATAGTGGTGGAGGACAGGAAGTTGCCCAGCGTTGCGCCGATTTTGCCGTCGAGGTAGTAGCCGTTTTCGGGACGCAGCTCGGTTTCGATGTTTTGGCGTTTCCACGAGGCGGTCAGCATGGTGGCGTGGCTGCGGCCGAGGTCGTAATTGGTATCGGGTACTTTGCGGTCTTCGGTGATGAATTCGATACCGAGGCGCGATTCGATGCCGTTGCGGTCGCGCACGCGCCAAATACCGCTGGTCAGGGCGCGTTTTTCAAGGTTTTGGGTGGTCGAGCGGTTGTAGGACGTGTTGGTTGTCCAATATTTACCTTCGCTGTTGCGCGGCTGGCTGATACCGGCGGCGAGGGTGGTTTCGTATTTGTCCATGTCCCAAACGACGGAGCCGATGTAGCCTTTGTTGAAGAGGTTGTAGTAGTCGTAACCGATGCGTCCGCCGAGGCCGTATTCGGAATCGTAGCGGATACCGGTTTCGAGTTTGTGGCGTTTGACTTCGGTAACGTTGACTTTGACGGGCACGCGGTCGCCTTGGAGGCGGTCGAAGTCGGCTTGAACGGATGCGCCGGAGTAATGTCCGTTTTGTTCGAGCGCTTGTTGGAAGTCGAGCAAGAGGTCGAGATCGTAGGGTGCGCCGGGTTTGAAACGTGCCAGGCCGGCAACGACGTTTTCGGGATAACGGCGGGTGCCGGTGATTTCAAAGTCGCCAAAATAAATGGGGCGGTTGCTTTCGACGGTAACGTTGAGGTCTGCGGTGTTGTTGTTGGGATTGACGGTGGCTTGGCTGTTGCTGAGTTTGGCAAGCGGGTATTTTTTGCGGGTTACTGCGCTGAGGACGGAGGTTTTACTGCTGCTCCAGCCTTCTTGATCGAAATTTTCGCCGACGGGCTGCTGCCAGTTTGCCATGGCTTTTTGGTAATACTCGGCAAGGTTGTTGTCTGACAGGATGTCGCCGAGGATGGCGACGCTGACATTGTCGATTTTGGTGCGCGGGCCGGGATTGACGGCGACGGTGTAGCTCGAACCGTTGTCTTGGACGTTGACGCTGCCGTTGAAATAACCTTTGGTTTTGAGCATGGTTTTGACGTTGTCGGGCGTTTCTTCGGCAAGGAAGCCGACCTGCTCTTTGTCCAACTCTTCGTCCTGCTGCTGGGTAATCAGCGGCAGGTATTCTTCGAGCATGGATTTGACTTCGCTGTTTTTGGTTTCGATTTTGACGGGAAACTTGGGTGTCAGTTTGCCTGCTTTGGCAGCCTGCTCGGATTGCCCGCCCTGCTTGAAGCCGGGAATCGGTTCGTAGTCTTCGGCACGCGGCAGGTCTGCTGCGGCTGCGTGTCCGTAAGCAAGGGCGAGTGAGGCAATCAAAATGGGCGAAGTCAGTCTGGTCATGGCAAAAAATGTTTCAACGGCAGAAGGGTTCTAAATTCTACCATTATTTTCAATCGGGTTTAAAACCTGCCCGAGACGGAGGAGTCGTCTGAAAAGGCGGATGCGCCTGCCTCTGTGCGACAGAAGCAAAACACATTAACTCCCTCCAATCCGAAAAATACAGCACAAACTGCCCAATTCTCTAAAAAATCAAGCATTTTTCGCCACAACAATCGATTTGATATGTAAACCTGCGCAATAATTGATATTTTCTTTTAAAATGCAACGTTTCTTAACACATAAAGTAAGAGGACATATCATGGCAAGTGGTAATCCACTGCTGAACGCAGTCAACCGTATCGGACTTGTCCCGCAAATCATCATCGGTTTGATGTTGGGCGTCTTGGTCGGCTCCATCTCCCCGAAAGCAGGCTTGGGCGCAGGGCTGCTCGGCGAATTGTTCGTCGGCGCATTGAAAGCCGTCGCCCCCGTATTGGTGTTTGTCTTAGTGACCGCCGCGCTGGTGCAATACCGCAAAGGCGGCGAAGCCAAAATCAAACCCATCATTATTCTGTATCTCATCGGCACATTTGCCGCCGCCGCCGTCGCCGTTGCCGCCAGTATGGCATTCCCGACCGCGCTGGTGTTTAAAGACGTAGCCACCTCCACCCTCGCCCCGCCCTCCGGCATCATCCAAGTCCTCAAAGAGCTTTTGATGAAGCTCGTGTCCAACCCGATTAACGCCATCGCGCAAGCCAACTACATCGGCATTCTCGCATGGGCGTTGGTTTTAGGCTCCGCATTGCGCCACCACGGCTCCGATACCACCCGCCAAGTCGTCGCCGACCTCTCCGACGCCGTTACCACCGTCGTACAATGGGTTATCCGTTTCGCCCCCTTGGGTATTTTCGGACTGGTCTCTCAAACCGTTGCCGAAACCGGCTTTTCCGCCTTCCTCAGCTACGGACGCCTGCTGGCTGTCCTGCTCGGCAGCATGGCGTTTATCGCCCTCGTCGTGAACCCGCTCATCGTCTGGTCGCAAACCCGCAAAAACCCCTACGGACTGGTCTTCACCTGCCTGCGCGAAAGCGGACTCTACGCCTTCTTCACCCGCTCCTCCGCCGCCAACATCCCCGTCAACATGGCATTGGCGAAAAAACTCGGCTTGCATGAAGACACCTACTCTGTCTCCATCCCGCTGGGCGCAACCATCAACATGGCAGGCGCGGCGATTACCATCACCGTCTTAGCCATGGCAGCCGCCCACACCAAAGGCATCGTTGTCGACTACCCCACCGCCCTGCTCCTGAGCCTCGTCGCCACCGTCGGCGCATGCGGCGCATCCGGCGTTGCCGGCGGCTCGCTGCTGCTGATTCCCGTCGCCTGCAGCCTCTTGGGCATAGACAACGACTTCGCCATGCGCGTCGTCGGCGTCGGCATGATTATCGGCGTAATCCAAGACTCCGCCGAAACCGCCCTCAACTCCTCCACCGACGTACTCTTTACCGCCGCCGCCGACTTAGGCAGCCGCCGCAAAGACTAAAGATTCGGTTGTTTCGCAAAAAGTCAAAAAGGTCGTCTGAAATTTCGGACGACCTTTTTTCTATAACACATATAAATTAGATTATTGAGTCCAACATTTCACGAACATATTCAAGTCTTCTTGCGCATTCTGGTATGCCTCTTCATAAAGCGCGGTCTCACTGTTGCTCGAGCCGTTTACGATGTTTCTGCTCTTGATTTTCTCGGGCGATTTGTTGTTTTTGCTGTTCTGCCAATGCTAAAATCCGCGCTTTGCGTGAGTTGAACATATGAATTTATATGGAAAAACAGCTGTAAAAGCCGTAGAGCTATTCGCTTATACACACGATATTAAAAAAGCATGGACGGAAGCAGTTCAAGAGTTTACTAACAGTTATTCAGCTAGAGTGAAAGGATGTCCTAAAAATGCCTTCTTCGGGCTGTGCTACGCGGGAAAAATAAAAGGAATTTCTATTCAAACACCACAAGAGAAAGAATCTAAAAATGCAGAATATGCAATTCTTGCCATCCATTTATTAAAAAAAGATATGTCTTGGGCAAATAAAAAAGCTGAACTTTGGGCAGAAATTCAAAAAATCATTGGAGAAGAAAAGAAACATAATAGCCAACTTGATGTGGTTATCGCATTATGGAATGAAGGACTCATCCAATAACGGGGTTTGAAACCACACTATCAAAACATTACAAAAAAGACCGCACTTTTTATAAAGTGCAGTCTTTTTCGCTTGTGTTTTTAGCATCTAACCTTTCTTGTGCAACAACCAAATATATCGAGACCTTTGCAAAATTCCCCAAAATCCCCTAAATGTCTTGGTGGGGATTTTTGGGAATTTTGCAAAGGTCTCAAAACGTCAAAAAGGTCGTCTGAAATTTCAGACGACCTTTTTTCTATTTTACAGTCGGAATTGGATAGATTATTGAATGGACTCCATCCTAAAATAATTTAGAACAGCCCCAAATATTCTTTCACTTTTCCATCATTTCTATTCTAGTGGATACAGAAAGTCACCAATAAAATCTATCCGATATTAATATGCATAAGCACCATCTCGTACATGACCTTTTTGCAGGTAGGCATTAGACACATAACCAGTCAATCCGCCGACTTGAACTTTAACCCAGCAGCCACCGTTGGCATTGGTACAGGCGTTGGTTTCAGCCACCACTTGAAGTTGCTGACCGTCTTTCAATTGGGTAACAGAAACTGCTGAAATAGACGGTCCTCCTCTGAGATTTAACGAACCACTACCAGATTCCGAAATCACAAAAGCAGGGTAACGAACGAGTTTTTCGGTAACTTTGGACGCTTGTTGTGAAGCAGCCGGTTTTGCAGTAGCTTTTGGGGATTCTTCTTGTCTAATTCTAGGTTCTTCTTGTTTTATTCTGGCCTCTTCTTTTTGCTTAGGTTCCTCTTCTAAAGCTTGTTTCTTTTTAGCTTCTTCGCGTTTACGTTCCTCAGCAGCCTGTTTTTTCTTTGCTTCTTCCTGTTTTTTCTCTTCTTCCAGCATTTGTTTCATCTGTAAGTCTTCTTGGGCATCTTGGTAGGCTTTTTGATAGAGTTCGTCTTCTCTTTGCTGTTGCTCAATTTGTTTCCGGTGTTCTTGTTCTTGATTTTCGCGTTCAGCTTGTTGCTTTTGTTGCTGCGCCAATTGTTCTTTCAATGCAGCTAACTCTTTTTGGGTTTCACTTTCTCCACCATTACAGGCAGCAAGCAGAGACAGAGATAAAAAACCTACGGAAATAACTGATAAAGCTTTTTTCATGTTTACTCTCTAATAGTTGAACGAAGAGAAAAAGTCTTCAAAATTGGAGATAGCCTACATATCATTCAAGATGATGATGGCGTTGATATTATATTGCCGACTTTATGCAACTTTTACAAAAATCTGTTTTTGATAATATATTTTCCTTATACGCCATGTCAATACTGATTATCATATTCCCGGACTATGCATTAATGTCATTCCCAATTTAAATAATATCCAATCACGAAAAGCCATAAAAATATCTGCCGGCAATAAAATTCGTACTTGGACGGATGGAAACAATCGATTACTAAAAAATATAGCTGAACGGCTGTATGAATTTCGTAAAATCTTAAGAACAAGCGGAACCTGCCTGTACAGCCGCGTTCCAATTATTTTCATCATTTTAGGATTCGGATGTTCAAAAAAGCCCTTGTTTTTATATTGATTTTGTTCTTTACCGCCGCGCTTTTGCCGCTGTGGATCATGTGGCGCGATTTTTGGGTATCTCGGTTGGATGCGGATACGGTGCGTCCGGCGGATGCTGCGGTTGTGCTTTCGACCCGTTCTTATGAAGGGGGTCGTCTGAATCCTTGTTTGGTGGCGCGTGTTGAAGCGGCTGTCGAGCTGTATCGTGCCGGCAAGGTGAAGAAACTGGTGATGTCGGGCGGACTCAGCCGCGATTTTCAGTCTGCTTCGGGCAATATGCAGGCGATTGCGGAGAAGATGGGGGTGCCGAAAGAAGACATTATCCAAGAGCGGCGGGCGGAAAATACGTTTGAAAACATTGTGTTCAGCCGCGATTTTATTGAAACCAGCCCGCGCGTCGTCATTGTCAGCGCCGGTTTTCATTTGGCTCGGGCGCGGATGATGGCAGACAGGCAGTGGCAGGGACACGATATTCAGGTGTATGCCGCGCCGTTTTGTTCCGAGCCTTACGGCGGCTATGGTTACACGGTATTGCGCGAGTCGGCGGCGTTTGTCAAAAACGCTTTGAAGGGAAGGTTGTAGTTTCAGACGACCCGAAGTTGCCGGGTCAAATCATGTATAATTGCAAACAATTTGACTGTTTGATTTAACCGTTTGACCGACCTACCGACAGGACTCCGACATGATCAACCCTATCGCTGCACTTTCCCCCCTAGACGGCCGCTACGCCCAATCCGTTGAAGCATTGCGTCCGATTTTCTCCGAATACGGCCTGATGAGGGCGCGCGTCAAAGTCGAATTGAGCTGGCTCAAAGCCCTCGCCGCCGAACCGAAAATCACCGAAATCCCCGCCTTCAGCGATTTCACGCTTGCCGAAATCGACAAAGTCATCGAAAACTTTTCATTGGAAGACGCAGCCGCCGTCAAAGCCATCGAAGCGACCACCAATCATGATGTCAAAGCCATCGAATACTGGCTTAAAGAACGCTTCGCCGGCGTACCCGAAGTCGCCGCCGCCAGCGAATTCATCCACTTCGCCTGCACCAGCGAAGACATCAACAACCTGTCCCACGCCCTGATGCTGCAAGAAGCGCGCGAAACCGTCATCCTGCCCAAACTTGCCGAAATCATCGAAAAACTCACCGGCATGGCGCACGATCTTGCCGCCGTCCCCATGATGAGCCGCACCCACGGCCAGCCCGCCACGCCGACCACCTTGGGCAAAGAAACCGCCAACATCGTGTACCGCCTGCAACGCCAGTTCAAAAACCTTCAAGCGCAAGAATTCCTCGGCAAAATCAACGGCGCGGTCGGCAACTACAACGCCCACATGGTCGCCTATCCCGACGTCGATTGGGAAACCCACTGCCGCAACTTCGTCGAAATCAGCCTCGGCCTGACCTTCAACCCCTACACCATCCAAATCGAACCGCACGACTACATGGCTGAATTCTTCCAAACCCTCAGCCGCATCAACACCATACTGATCGACTTCAACCGCGACGTTTGGGGTTATATTTCATTGGGTTACTTCAAACAAAAAGTCAAAGCGGGCGAAGTCGGCTCTTCCACCATGCCGCACAAAGTCAACCCCATCGACTTTGAAAACTCCGAAGGCAACCTCGGCATGGCCAACGCCGTATTGGGCTTCTTATCCGAAAAATTGCCCGTCTCCCGCTGGCAGCGCGATCTGACCGACAGCACCGTCCTGCGCAATATGGGCGTAGGCGTAGGCTATGCCGTGTTGGGTTTCGCCGCCCACCTGCGCGGTCTGAACAAGCTCGAACCTAATCCCGCCGCGCTGGCTGCCGATTTGGATGCCACTTGGGAGTTGCTCGCCGAACCGATTCAAACCGTGATGCGCCGCCACGGTGTTGCCAATCCTTACGAAAAACTGAAAGACCTGACGCGCGGCAAAGGCGGCATCACGCCCGAAGTGCTGAAAGTCTTCATCGAATCGCTGGAAATCCCCGCCGAAGCCAAATCCCAACTGCTCGCCCTGACCCCCGCGCTGTACATCGGCAAGGCAGAAGAATTAGCGAAACGGATTTGATACCGTGTTAATGCTTTGAGATTGAATCGGAACAAAAGGTCGTCTGAAAACCAAGATTCAGGTTTTTCAGACGACCTTTCGTCAAATAAGAGTAGCGCGGGCTTTGCACACGACTTTCAACCTAGACATCAGAATCCAATCATTTCTATTCATTCGTGGGTAAAACCCACGCTACGGGCTTAGTTTTTGATACGGAACCCGCCACCAGCCGTCATTCCCGCCTGCGCGGGAATGACGGCGTGGACATTGCTGATTTGAATTGACTATATTCAGCGGGCAAAGCCCACGTTACGAGGTTCGGCTTATCCACAGCGTGTTTTGATTAATCAAGGTCGTCTGAAAACTGGGAAACCTAAGTTTTCAGACGACCTCTTTCAATCTCAAACCTGCCTTCTTAATCGGATCAGGAAATGAATAAGATACCGTCAAAACAAACCGTAGCGCGGGTTCTACCCGCGAAACAGATGCGAGGACAACTGCCCGGTTCAGACTGACGGATAACAGACTTCGCGGGCAAAGCCCACGCTACGAGGTTCGGCTTATCCATAGCGTGTTTTGAAAGGTCGTCTGAAAACTTGGGAAACCTAAGTTTTCAGACGACCTTTTTTCAATCTTAAATCCCGCTTCTTAATCAGAGCAGGAAATAGATAAGACACCCTCAAAACAAACCGTAGCGCGGGTTCTACCCGCGAAACAGATGCGAGGACAACTGTCCGATTCAGACTGACGGATAACAAACTTCGTGGGCAAAGCCCACGCTACGAGGTTCGGTTTATCCAAAGCGTGCGTCGATTTAAAAAAGGTCGTCTGAAAACTTGGTTTCCCATTTTTCAGACGACCTTTTACCGTTCAAATCGGGCTTTATTCAACCGTAACCGATTTCGCCAGGTTGCGCGGTTTGTCCACGTCCGTGCCGCGTGCGAGGGCGGCGTGGTAGGAGAGGAGCTGCACGGGGATGGTATGCACGATCGGCGAGAGTACGCCGACGTGGCGCGGGGCGCGGATGACGTGCACGCCGTCGGTGGCGTTGAAATTGCTGTCCAAATCGGCGAAGACGAAGAGTTCGCCGCCGCGTGCGCCGACTTCCTGCATATTGGCTTTGACTTTGTCCAACAAGCCGTCGTTCGGCGCGATGACGACGACGGGCATGTTTTCGTCCACCAATGCCAGCGGGCCGTGTTTCAATTCGCCTGCGGGATAGGCTTCGGCGTGGATGTAGGTGATTTCTTTCAGCTTCAGCGCGCCTTCGAGGGCAATCGGGAAGTGGATGCCGCGGCCTAAAAACAGTGCGCTGTTTTTCTTGGCAAATTTTTGCGCCCACGCGGCGATTTGCGGCTCAAGGTTGAGAACGTGTTGGATGCTGCCGGGCAGTTGGCGCAGTTCTTCGACGTATTCGCGCGCTTTTTCGGCGGAAACCAAACCACGCTGTTTGCCCAGCGTTACCGCCAAGCCAAACAATACAACCAGTTGCGTGGTGAACGCTTTGGTAGAGGCGACGCCGATTTCTGCACCGGCGCGGGTGTACAGCACCAATTCGCTTTCGCGCGGCAGGGCGGATTCCATGACGTTGCAGATGGACAGGCTGTGTTTGTGTCCCAAAGACTGCGCGTATTTCAGGGCTTCCATCGTGTCCAAGGTTTCGCCGGATTGGGAGATGGTGATGATTAGTTGTTTCGGATCGGCAATCACATCGCGGTAGCGGTATTCGCTGGCGATTTCGACGTCGGTCGGGATTTTAGCGATGGATTCGAGCCAGTATTTGGCGGTCAGCGCGGCGTAGTAGGACGTGCCGCAGGCGAGGATTTTGATGCTGTGGATGTCATCGAACACTTCGCGTGCGTTTGCGCCGAAGTTTTCGGGTTCGAAGCCGCCGTCAAGGAAGACTTCGGCGGTATCGGCGATGGCGCGCGGCTGTTCGTGGATTTCTTTCTGCATGAAGTGGCTGTATGGGCCCAACTCCAGCGAAGCGAGCGACAGTTCGGATACTTTGACTTTGCGTTGGGTTTCGGCACCGGTTTTGTCAATCAGTTTTTCAATACCGTTCGCGCTCAATACGGCGATGTCGCCGTCTTCCAAATAGGCGATGCGGCGGGTGAAGGCGATGACGGCGGATACGTCGGAGGCAATGAAGGTTTCTTGGTCGCCCAATGCCACCAAGAGCGGGCAGCCCATGCGTGCGACCACCATTTCTTCGGGTTTGTCCTGCGCCATCACGGCGATGGCGTATGCGCCGTGGAAACGGGCGGTGGCAGCGCGGACGGCTTCAAACAGTTTGCCGCCGTTCTGGGTGTATTCGTGATTGACGCTGTGTGCGATGACTTCGGTGTCGGTTTGGGATTCGAAGGTGTAACCCAAGGCTTTGAGGCGTTCGCGTTCGGCTTCGAAGTTTTCGATAATGCCGTTGTGGACGACGGCAATCATACCGCCGGAGATGTGGGGGTGGGCGTTGGGTTCGGTCACACCGCCGTGGGTCGCCCAGCGGGTATGGCCGATGCCGATGTGTCCGAACACGCCTTTTTCGCGCGCCGCGTCTTCCATCAGCTGCACGCGACCGACACGGCGAACGCGCTTGATTTTGCCGTCCATATTCACGGCGATACCCGACGAGTCGTAGCCCCGATATTCAAGGCGTTTGAGACCGTCGGTCAGAAAATCGACTACATTGTGATTGGCGCGGATAGCGCCGACGATACCGCACATATAAGTTCCTTAGTATCTAAAGTTGAAAAAAGACAAGACGCCGGCTTCCGTACGCCTTGCCCGCACATTATATCAGAGCGTAATATATCATACTGAATTTTAAAGAAATTAACAGTAAATCCAACTGATTGATTGCTTTAAAAATAGTTTCAAATATCAGGCTTCCCGCCGTTTGAGTGCCATATGGCGGATTAGTTTTATCGAACAGGTTGATATGCTGTCTGTATAAATATAACATGAATCGGCTGGCTATTTCAGACGACCTTATACATTTCTTAACTGTCCAGCGTAAAAAGACGTACAAAAACCAAGCTGCCGCAATCGAATCATTTATAATTTCATGAAAATAAAAACAAGGATTTCACACCATGGCAAAAAAATTCCCCATCTTCCCCAAAGCGCCGGAGCGCATCTGCTGGGGTTGCGACAAATATTGTAAAGAAGATGATTTACAGTGCGGCAACGGCTGCGAGCGCATTCAGCACCCCATCGAATTGGACGGGCGCGAGTGGTATAAAAAAGGCGATTGGAGCAATTTGTTGAGCGAAGAGCAGCAAATCGAACTGGGCTTGAAAGAAGCGCCCAAACCTGCCAAGCCGCATATCAAACTGCCGTTGCGGAACAAGACGGCTTAATCCCGCCAAGCTTAAGGGGTCGTCTGAAAACCGAAGGGGCGCAATCATGCGCCCTTATCTTTAATTTCAACGATACACCAAGAAATTGACCCCACCCGCGCCAAACCGCCGCTGCCCATCTCTATAGCAAACATTCTTAACTTTAAATGCGGTAACTCATCAAATTCCGTCATTCCCGCCCCCGCCTACGCGAGGACAGGCTACGGCAGGAATCCATCGTAAAACTTGAGAAACCCTGATTTGAAAAACAGTTGCTGAATTTCAAAAATGGATTCCCGCCTGCGCGGGAATGACGGCAACAGAAACGACAACGGTTCAAAACTCCCGTTCCGATGCAGCCTCCCTTACCAAAGGTCGTCTGAAAACACAAAAATATGCTTTTCAGACGACCTTTCCCATCTCTCCCGAACCCGTCCGCGAAAAATGCTAAAATAACCAATTCATAAGCAAATCCACCTTTTCAGACGACCTCGATGCTCACCGATTTAGAAAAAAACGCCATCCGCGACCATTACCAAAATATCGGCAAAAACCTGCCCGGTTTCCGTCCGCGCGCTTCGCAGCGGGAAATGATTGCGGCGGTTGCCAACGCTTTTTCGCGGACGTTGACGCGCGAAGAAGGCGGCGAGCCGCCCAAGCGCGAGGGCGAGAGCATTGCCGTGATCGAAGGGCCGACCGGCGTGGGCAAGTCGCTTGCCTACCTGCTCTCGGGCGGCATTATGGCGCAGACACGCGGCAAGCGGCTGATTGTGAGCAGCGCGACGGTTGCTTTGCAGGAGCAGTTGGTGGACCGCGATCTGCCGTTTTTGGTTGAAAAAAGCGGCTTGGAACTGACCTTCGCGCTTGCCAAAGGGCGCGGCCGCTATCTCTGCCCCTACAAACTCTACCAGCTGACGCAAAGCAATGCCCAGCAAAATCTGCTCGGCTTTGAAGCCCCCGCCGTCTTGTGGGACAGCAAACCCAAGCCCGAAGAATTGAAGTTGCTGCGCGACATCGCCGACGAATTTTCCGCCCGACGGTTCAACGGCGACCGCGACACTTGGCCGGAAAAAATTGACGACACCATCTGGATGAAGGTGAACAACGACAACTACGGCTGCCTCAAAGCCGCCTGTCCCAACCGCTCGGAATGCCCGTTTTACCTTGCCCGCGACACACTGGAAACCGTCGATGTCGTCGTAACCAACCACGATTTGCTGATGGTCGACATCAGCATGGGCGGCGGCGTGATTTTGCCCGACCCTGAAAACAGCTTCTACTGCATCGACGAAGCGCACCACCTGCCCAAAAAAGCACTCAGCCAGTTTGCCGCCGAGCATTCGTGGAACCAAGCGGTGTGGGCGTTGGAAAAACTGCCGCAGGTTACCGGCAAAATTGCCGCACTCACCGACAAAGGCGAGTTGGCAAACCTTGCCGACGAAGCCGCCGCCGCGCTGCTCGAAAGCCTGCACGAATGGCAGTTCCACCTTGCCGAAGAGCCGTCTTTGAGCTTGGGGTCGTCTGAAAACGACAGACGGACAAACAGCGAACCGACTTGGCTGTGGGAAGACGGCAAAATCCCCGAAGGTCTCGAAACCACCGTATCCAACACCGCCATCGCCGCCCGCAGCCTCTACAAACACATCAACAGCCTCAACGACGCCCTGTCCGCCGCCCGCCGCGACAAAGACCAAAACGGCGCGCAAATCGACCGCCTGAGTACAGAATTCGGTGTATTCCGCGCCCGCATCGAACAAATCACCGCCACATGGGACTTGCTCTCCACCGTCCCCCTCGAGGGCGAAGAACCGTTGGCAAAATGGATTACCCGCCGCGCCGACGACAAAAACGACTACATTTTCAACGCCAGCCCCATCAGCAGCGCGTCCCATCTCGCCAACAGCCTGTGGCGGCGCGCGGCAGGCGCAGTGTTGACCTCCGCCACCCTGCAATCCTTGGGCAGCTTCAACCTGATTTTGCGCCAAACCGGACTGCAATGGCTGCCCGAAACCACCACCCTCGCCCTAGAAAGCCCGTTTGATTTCGACGCACAAGGCGAACTCTACATCCCGCCGGTGCATGCCAGCCCCAAAGACCCCGCCGCACACACCGCCGCCATCGTCGAATGGCTGCCCAAGCTCATTTCACCCACCGAAGCTATCGGCACGCTCGTCCTGTTTTCCTCGCGCAAACAAATGCAGGATGTCGCTCTGCGCCTGCCCGAAGACTACCTGCCGCTCCTGCTCGTACAAGGCGAATTGCCCAAAGCCGTCCTCCTGCAAAAACACCACCAAGCCATAGAAGAAGGCAAAGCCAGCATCATCTTCGGACTCGACAGTTTCGCCGAAGGACTTGACCTGCCCGGCACCGCCTGCGTGCAAGTCATCATCGCCAAACTCCCCTTCGCCATGCCCGACAACCCTATCGAAAAAACCCAAAACCGCTGGATAGAACAGCGCGGCGGTAATCCCTTCATCGAAATCACCGTCCCCGAAGCCGGCATCAAACTCATCCAAGCCGTCGGCCGCCTCATCCGCACCGAACAAGACTACGGCCGCGTGACCATCCTCGACAACCGCGTCAAAACGCAGCGATACGGCCAACAATTACTAGCCAGCCTGCCGCCGTTTAAAAGGATAGGTTGAAACCCATAAAGAGGTCGTCTGAAATCCGAAATCCGTTTTCAGACGACCTCAACACAAACATCATCAACACATACCATGAAAAAACTCACTTTCATCGCCATACTTATCCCCCTGCTGGTTTCCTGCGGTTCGGCATCTCCCAGCATGCCCGACCGCGATTACACCCGCACCCATCCCGCACCCAAAGCATTCGACCCCAACCGCACCCAATACACCTGCGCCACTTGGACGCCGCCGTCCGATACTGATGCCGAAGCCGAGCAATGGTATCGGGCAGCAACCTTACTCCATGCCCAAAGTTGGCGCAGAACCGCGCAAGAGTTGCAGGATATGGTGATTCTGTACGAAGCGGCGGCAAGTCGTGGACATTACCGTGCCATCAACAATCTCTACCTGCTCTACACCGGCACCCAAGGAGCGATGGGGGATTTGTTTGACCAACGTCCCGACCGCGCCCGCAAATGGTTGCATTATGGCTTGGAGAAGGATTGGGCAATAGCATACTACTGGCTGTTTGACTCCTTGTATGACGGCCATGCAGGTTATTACGACCCGAAACTCGGCCTTGCCTACCTGCAAAAGGCAGTGGAATTAGGCGTCCCATTGGCGCAGTATGAATTGGCACGGATTTACGATATAAAGCTCAAAGATTTAAAAACCGCTCAAGTGTTGCTTGATTGTGCTGCCAAGCAGAAATTTTCAGCGGCAATGTATGAATTGGGAATGTTGAAGGCAATGAACGGCAAATTAGATGAGGCATTGTCACTGATGCACAATGCCGTACGGTATGGAGGCGAAAAAGGGGGAATATCAGCCTTAATATTGACAGACATTTTTGGGGAATCAAAAGGTTTTATGCAGGAATTTTCCGCTACCCCTGCCGACCCCGTTCGAATAGCAGCCTATCATGAACTATAGTCAATTAAAAATAAAATAGTACAATACTCAACTTTGAAGGTCTAACCATG
>CAUVJL010000031.1:0-23369 GCA_963552075.1 uncultured Neisseria sp. | reverse complement strand
CTCCCCGTGGGAGAGGGCTAGGGAGAGGGTAAGCAAGCCGCAGGCTTGCCTCTTTGGCAAAAGATACGGCCCTGTCCGCCCAATAAATCCATATCCGAAAGCATCTTCATGCAGAATCAAGCCAAGTCATGAATAAATTTTTCACCCACCCCATGCGGCCGTTTTTTGTCGGCGCGGCGGTACTTGCCATACTCGGCGTGTTGGTGTTTCTCATCAGCCCCGGTGCCATCGTCTTGCACCGCCAAATCTTCTTAGAACTCATGCTGCCTGCGGCATACGGCGGTTTTCTGACTGCCGCCATGCTCGAATGGACGGGTTATAAAGGTCGTCTGAAACCCGTTGCTACCGTCTTGGCGATATTGTTGCTTGCCGCATCCGTCCTGCTGCCGTTTGCGCCACAAACCGCTTCGTTTTTCGTCGCCGCCTATTGGCTGGTGTTGCTGCTGTTCTGCGCCTGGCTGATTTGGCTCGACCGCAATACCGACAATTTCGCCCTGTTGATGCTGCTCGCCGCGTTCACCGTTTTTCAGACGACCTATGCCGTCGGCGGCGATTTGAACCTGTTGCGCGCGCAAGTGCATTTGAACATGGCGGCGGTCATGTTCGTATCCGTGCGCGTCAGCGTCCTTCTGGGCGCGGAAGCCCTTAAAGAATGTCGTCTGAAAGACCCCGTATTCATCCCCAACGTCGTCTATAAAAACATCGCCATCACCTTCCTGCTGCTGCACGCCGCCGCCGAGCTTTGGCTGCCCGCGCAAACCGCCGGTTTTACCGCGCTCGCCGTCGGCTTCATCCTGCTCGCCAAGCTGCGCGAACTGCACCATCACGAACTCCTGTGCAAACACTACGTCCGCACTTATTACCTGCTCCAGCTTTTTGCCGCCGCAGGCTATCTGTGGACAGGCGCGGCGAAACTGCAAAACCTGCCCGCCTCCGCGCCCCTGCACCTGATTACCCTCGGCGGCATGATGGGCGGCGTGATGATGGTGTGGCTGACCGCCGGACTGTGGCACAGCGGCTTTACCAAACTCGACTACCCCAAACTCTGCCGCATCGCCGTCCCCATCCTCTTCGCCGCCGCCGTCTCGCGCGCTGTTTTAATGAACGTGAATCCGATATTCTTCATCACCGTCCCCGCGATTTTGACCGCCGCCGTGTTCGTGCTTTATCTGTTGACGTTCGTACCAATCTTTCGGGCGAATGCGTTTACGGACGATCCGGAGTGAGCGTTTCTGTTTCATTCCCCATTCAATCGCAAGCCCTGTATCGCCTTAAGTCAAAAGGTCGTCTGAAAACCGGTTTCAGACGACCTTTTGTGTTGCCGCGCTTTATCTGCCGTACATTTCCCACAAGCTTTCTTGCAGGCTGAATGCGGGTTCGCCGTTTTCGGGGCGGGCGCGGATGTAGCTGCCGTCGGGCTGCATCAGCCAGGCGCGGGTGTTGTCTTGCAGCGCCATTTCGATGCCTTCGTGGATGACGCGGGCTTTGAGTTCGGGTGTGAAAATCGGGGTGGCGACTTCGATGCGGCGGAAGAAGTTGCGCCCCATCCAGTCGGCGCTGGAGATGAAGGTGTCGTCCGCGCCGTTGTTGTGGAAGCAGTACACGCGCGAGTGTTCGAGCTGTCTGCCGATAATGGAGCGGACGCGGATGTTTTCGGACAGGCCTTTGACGCCGGGGCGCAGGGTACACATGCCGCGCACGATGAGATCGATTTGCACGCCTGCGCTGCTGGCGCGGTAGAGGGCGTCGATGACGCTCGGCTCGATCAGCGAATTCATTTTGGCGCGGATGCGGGCGGGTTTGCCTGCTTTGGCGTGTTGGATTTCGCGCTCGATGCGGTCGATGACCATTTTGTGCAGGGTAAACGGGCTTTGGTAGAGCTTGTTCAGACGACCCGGTTTGCCCAAGCCTGTGATTTCCATAAAGATGGTGTTCACATCGGCGGTGATTTGGTCGTCGGCGGTGATGATGCCGAAGTCGGTGTAAATGCGCGATGTGCCTTGGTGGTAGTTGCCGGTGCCGAGGTGGGCGTAGCGTTTGAGCGCGCCGTTTTCGCGGCGGATGACGAGTGCCATTTTGGCGTGGATTTTGTAGCCGAATACGCCGTAAACGACGTGCGCGCCTGCGTTTTCAAGCTGCTGTGCCCAGTTGACGTTGTTGGCTTCGTCAAAACGCGCCATGAGTTCGACGACGACGGTTACTTGTTTGCCGGCAAGGGCGGCTTTCATCAGGGCGCGGACGAGTTCGGAATTGCTGCCGGTGCGGTAGATGGTCATTTTGACGGCGAGGACGGCGGGGTCGGCGGCGGCTTCGCGTATCATGTGGACGACGGGGTCGAAGGACTGATACGGATGGTGCAGCAGGATGGGCGACTGTTTCGCCAGTTTGAAAATGGAGCCGTTCTTGCGCAATGCTTTCAGACGACCTGCCCCGCGTGCGGGAAACTTGAGGTCGGGACGGTCAACCAAATCGGGCACGGCATTAAGGCGCACGAGGTTGACCGGGCCTTTGACTTGGTAAAGCTCGGCGGGGGTGAGTTTAAACTGGGCGAGCAGGAAGTCGTGGATGTGGGGCGGGCAGGTATCGGCGACTTCAAGCCGCACGCCGTCGCCGTATTCGCGGTCGTGCAATTCGTTTTGAATCGCGGCGCGCAGGTTTTTGAGGTCTTCTTCATCGACGGTCAGGTCGCTGTCGCGGGTGAGGCGGAACTGGTGGCAGCCTTTGACCGTCATGCCGGGGAAGAGCTTGCCGACGTGGGCGTGCAGGATGGAGGAAAGGAAGACGAAGCCGCTGCCGCCTTCGCACAATTCTGCAGGCAGGGGGACGACGCGCGGCAGGATGCGCGGGGCTTGCACAATCGCCATGCCGGAGGGGCGGCCGAATGCGTCCGTACCTTCAAGCTCGACGGCGAAGTTGAGCGATTTGTTCAGCGGGCGCGGGAAGGGGTGCGACGGGTCGAGTCCGATGGGGGTGAGGATGGGCAGCAGTTCGGCATCGAAATACTGCTCGATCCATTTTTGCTGCCCTTGCGTCCAGTTGCGGCGGCGGTAGAAATGGATGCCTTGTTTGCTCAACTCGGGCTGCAAGACTTCGTTGAACAGGCGGTATTGCTCCTGTATCAGCGCGTGCGCTTCGGCGGCGACGGCGGCGATGGTTTCGGACGGCGTGGTGCCGTTGTCCAAACGCTCGTGCGGATTCATTTTTTGCGCACGTTTGAGCCACGCCATGCGTACCTCGAAAAATTCGTCGAGATTGGAAGAGACGATGCACAAAAACCGCAAACGTTCCAAAAGCGGTACGTTTTCATCCTGCGCCTGCGCCAAAACGCGGCGATTGAAAGCGAGCAGGCTCAGTTCGCGGCAGAGGATGCGGTTTTGTTCGGGCATGGTGTTCTCCTGAAGCGGGTGGGTCGGGCGGTTAATTGGGAAGTATAACGCGTTTCGGACGGGCGGGGCAGTGGTGCGGGATGGGCGGGTGGTTGGCAGGGCGGGAGGTCGTCTGAAAAGGCTGTCGGGGCGTTTTTTGTATGGGGCAAGTGTTTTCAGACGAGGTGTATAAGAATGGTTATTATTTGTGCAAATATTGTTTATTTTTATAGTAAATGGTATCGTTAGCACGATTTTTTAGGGCGAAAGCCGGTCTGAATCTTGCCCGAACTGCCCCTGTCTGTTTTCAGACGACCTTGTTGTAGTGGATTAACTTTAAATCAGGACAAGGCGACGAAGCCGCAGACAGTACAGATAGTACGGAACCGATTCACTTGGTGCTTCAGCACCTTAGAGAATCGTTCTCTTTGAGCTAAGGCGAGGTAACGCCGTACTGGTTTAAAGTTAATCCACTATATCGTCTTTATGGCGTTTGTTTTTCCATCTGAATTATTTTTCCCTTATGTCCGTCAAACCTTTATCTTTAAATTTAATCAACTGCTTTGTGCTGGTGGTGCTGTTTGTCGTCAGCCTGTCGGTGGGCGTCGGCAATTTCCGCTGGGCGGATGTGTTTCACTGGACATTGTCTGACAGCACGGAACTGATGCTGGTTAGCCGCCTGCCGCGCACGTTTGCGATTGTGTTGACGGGGGCGTCGATGGCGGTGGCGGGGATGATTATGCAGATTTTGATGCGCAACCGTTTTGTCGAGCCGTCTATGGTGGGGGCGAGTCAGAGCGCGGCGTTGGGTGTGTTGGTGATGACCTTAGTGTTTCCGGCTGCCGGGCTGACGGCGAAAATGTCGGTGGCGGCCGTGGCGGCGTTGGCGGGCATGCTGGTGTTTATGATGCTGATACGCCGTTTGCCGCCGACGGCGCAGTTGATGGTGCCGCTGGTGGGGATTATTTTCGGCGGCGTTATCGAGGCGGTGGCGACGTTTATCGCGTATGAGTTTGAGATGATGCAGATGTTAAGCGTGTGGCAGCAGGGCGATTTTTCGGGCGTGCTGTTAGGGCGTTACGAATTGCTGTGGCTGACGGGCGGCTTGGCGTTGACGGCGTATTTGATTGCCGACCAGCTGACGATTTTGGGCTTGGGCGAGACGGTGAGCGTGAATCTGGGTCTGAACCGGACGGCGGTGTTGTGGGTAGGTTTGGTGATTGTCGCGCTGATTACGTCGCTGGTGTTGGTAACGGTCGGCAATATTCCGTTTATCGGGCTGGTCGTGCCGAACATCATCAGCCGCCTGATGGGCGACAAGCTGCGCCAAAGCCTGCCTGCGGTGGCTTTGCTCGGCGCGTCGCTGGTGCTTTTGTGCGATATTTTGGGACGCGTGATTGTGTTCCCGTTTGAGATTCCGGTCTCAACCGTGTTCGGTGTGTTGGGTACGGTGTTGTTCTTGTGGATTTTGTTGAGGAAACCTGCCCATGTCGTCTGAAAACAAGCGTAGCGCGCTTCGCTCGAACAAGGTTGCGTTTATGCAGGGTTCTTCCCGTCCGCTGTGGGCGGCGTTTGTCTTGCTGCTCGCTTGTTGCACCTTGTTCCTGACTTTGAACATCCAAGGCGATTGGGATTTTGTGTTGCAGCTGCGGCTGACCAAGCTGGCGGCTTTGCTGCTGGTGGCGTATGCGGTCGGGGTTTCGACCCAGCTTTTCCAAACGTTGACGAACAACCCGATCCTTACGCCTTCGATTTTGGGCTTTGATTCGCTGTATGTGTTTTTGCAAACGCTTTTGCTGTTTGCCTTGGGCGGGGTGGGCTATACGTCGCTGCCGCTGACGGGCAAGTTCGGCTTTGAGCTGGTGATGATGATGGGCGGTTCGCTGCTTTTGTTTTACACGCTCATCCGGCAGGGCGGACGCGATTTGTCGCGCATGATTTTGATCGGTGTGATTTTCGGGATTTTGTTCCGCAGCCTCTCTTCGCTGCTGACGCGCATGATTGATCCGGAGGAATTTACGGCGGCGCAGGCGAATATGTTTGCGAACTTCAATACGGTCCACAGCGAGCTTTTAGGAGTGGGCGCACTGATTCTGCTGGCGAGCGCGGTGGTGGTTTGGCGCGAGCGGCACCGTCTGGACGTCCATCTTTTGGGACGCGACCAAACGATTAATTTGGGCATAAACTACACGCGCAATACTTTGTGGCTGCTGCTTTGGATTGCCGCGCTGGTGGCGACGGCGACGGCGGTGGTCGGGCCGGTCAGCTTCTTCGGCCTGCTGGCTGCCGCGCTTGCCAACCATTTTGCCCCGAGCGTGCGCCATAGCGTGCGGCTACCGATGACGGTGTGCGTCGGCGGTATCCTGCTGGTCGGTGGGCAAACTGTGTTCGAACACCTGCTCGGCATGAAGGCGGTGTTGAGCGTAGTGGTTGAATTTGCGGGCGGGCTGGTGTTTTTATATTTGGTGCTGAAACGCAAGCGATAGGTCGTCTGAAAACTTTCCCAGCCTGAATTCGAATGGCGTAAACCACTATTTCCAAACGGTATATTTCGTTTTGCACGTCCTTGGATTTGACGGCGTGAATGAAACTAAATATCGGGTTCTTACTCATATTAAGCATCACTATCAAGGTGCGTGCTATGAGTAAAGTGTTGAAATACCGTCCTGATTTGGACGGGATACGGGCATTGGCCGTTTTATCCGTCATCGTATTTCATATCGATCCCCAATGGCTGCCGGGTGGTTTTTTGGGCGTGGATATGTTTTTCGTGTTGTCGGGATATTTGATTACGACCATTATCAGCCGCGAGATTCGCGACGGCAGCTTTTCGTTTCTCGAGTTTTACAAACGCCGCGCCAAACGCATTTTGCCTGTCTTTGCCTGTGTATTGCTTTGCACGACGGTCGTTGCCGCCATTTTCTTTTTGTCTTTCGATTTGCGCCAATACGTCAAATCTGCCGTCTATGCCTTGCTGTTTGCCGCCAACCTGTTCTTTGCCCGCCGCGGCGGCTATTTTGATGCGGATGCGACGGAAAAGCCGTTGCAGCACATTTGGTCGCTGTCGTTGGAAGAACAGTTTTACTTTATTTTCCCCGCGTTGCTGATTTTGTTTTTCCGTATCAGCAAACGGCGCAATGTGCGGACGTTTATCCTTTTGCTGATTGTCATCAGCCTGTTTTCCGCGCTGTTGCCGACTTTGGGTATGGAGGCGTATTTCCTGCCGCATGTGCGCGCTTATGAGCTGCTGGTCGGTTCGCTTTTTGCCTTTATTCCGCCTGCCGAACAAAACGATAAAGCCAGTACGCCGCTGTTCGGATGGCTGATGATGGCGGTCATCGCCGCCACGCTGGTGCTGCCCTACGGCGTCCTGCCCGGCGCGGGAAACATCGAACGGCTGCTTTGCTGTCTGGCGGTTGGCGGTTTGATTTATTCGGGCAAATCATTGCAGATGCAGGAAGGCTTCAATACCTCCAAATTGTTGAGCCTCAAGCCGGTGGTGTTTATCGGGTTAATTTCGTATTCGCTGTATTTGTGGCACTGGGTGGTGTTGGCGCTGATGCGCTACATTTATATGGACGCGCAGCTTCCGCTTGCCGCATCGGCGCTGGCAGTCATCATCATGCTGCTGTTGTCGGTGTTGTCTTATTATTTTGTGGAAACACCGGCGCGGAAGGCGAAGAATTTTACGACGGCGAAATTCAAATGGAGCATGGCGGCTTATTTCGCGCTGCTGATTCCTGCGGCAACCTACCTGATGACCGCCAAACCCGCCGCGTTTGAAAGCAGTTTGTACAAGGCTGATGAAAGCAAAATTTGCGCGGACACGCTGACCAAAACCGACTGCGCCGTCGGCGCGGCAAACCAAAAACCTGAAGTTTTGGTCATCGGCGATTCGCATGCCGCCCATTTGAGCCCGTTCCTCGACATCGTCGGCAAAAAAGAAGGCTGGTCGGCAGACGTTATCACGTCCAACAGCTGCGCCACCGCGTTCGGATTCGTCCTGCCCGACAGCGACCGCCGCGCCGACCGCTGCAATCCGTACAACAGGTTTATCGAACAAAAAACCAAAGACTATCCTGTCATCATCATTTCGCAACGCTGGTTCCTCCATACCGCCAAACCGGAATTTTTGGAACGGTTCAACACAATGCTGGAAGATTTGGTGAAGGCGGGCAAAAAAGTGTACGTTTTGGCCGATACGCCCATGGACGGGCAGCTGCCGTTGCGGCGTTATTACCTGAGACAAAAGCTCGGCATCGACATCAATTATGTTTCAGAGGATAAAAAGGCAGAAATCCGCGATTCCGCCAAGTCGGAAGACGAAGTCGAAAAAATCGTGAAGCAGCACCGCGGCGTGCAGTGGGTGGACTTTATGCAGTACATCCCCGCGGACAAACTCATAGACGGGCTGCCGGTGTATTTCGATACCAACCACCTCAACCCGTTCGGTTCAAGTAAAATTGCCGAAATGTTTATCAACGATAAACGCACCCTGTTGAAATAAGCACAAAGGTCGTCTGAAAACAGATTCAGACGACCTCTTTAAAGCAAAAGGATACCGTATGACTCAAGAACACTTTCCCGAATTTTTCGAGCAAGCCCCGACGCTGACCGTCCAAGACGCGCTCGCCGAATTTCTCGGCGCGGCAGAGGAGGGCATCATGCAGTATCGCTACGCCGATGCCGTCCGCCTGTGCGGACACTCCTGCCCCACCGTTGCAGGCGCGTACCTCATGACGCTTAAAGGCCTGAAAGCACTTTACGGCAGCGACCTGCCGCAGCGCGGCGGAATCGAAGCCGCCATGCAGGGCGCGCGCGACGAAGGCACGGTCGGCGTTACCGCATCCGTCGTCCAACTCTTAACCGGCGCCGCTCCCGAAACCGGCTTCGGCGGCGTCGGCCCGCAAGGACGCTTCGCCCGCCGCAACCTGTTGAGTTTCGATGCCGACATCGAAGGCACGCTGACCCTGCGCCGCAAAGACAATGGCAAAACCGTCGCCGTCAGCCTCAACGCCGCCATGCAGCCCTTCGCCCCCGAAATGCGCGACATCATGCCCAAAGCCGTCAGCGGCACCGCCACCGCAGAAGAACTCAAACGTTTCGGCGAACTCTGGCAGGCGCGTGTTAAAGCCTTCTTGATTGATTTGGCAGACAATCCCCAATTCGTCATCGTTCGCGAAATCTGAAGCCCATCCTTTTCAGACGACCTCTCATGTTCGGAGGTCGTCTGAAAACAAATCCACACATCACACCCATCATGATTACCATCCGCAACGTCAGCTTCCACATCGGCGGCAACCCCATCCTCAACAACGTCAGCCTCGACATCCCCGAAGGCGGCATCACCGCGCTCATCGGTCCCAACGGCGCCGGCAAATCCACGCTCCTCTCCTTCATGGCGCGCCTCCGCCCGCTGGAACAGGGCAGCATCAGTTACGCCGGCAAAGATGTTTCGACCACGCCCACCGCCGAGCTGGCAAAAACGCTCTCCATCCTGACCCAAGAAAACAGCGTCATGAGCCGCATTACCGTGCGCGACCTGCTCATGTTCGGGCGTTACCCCTACCACCAAGGCAGGCCGACCCCCGAAGACCTCGCCATCGTCGAAAACGCACTTTCCGAGTTCAAACTGGACAGCTTCGCCAACCGCTACCTGACCGAACTCTCCGGCGGACAACGCCAACGCGCCATGATTGCCATGGTCTTCTGCCAAAGCACCGATTACGTCCTCTTGGACGAACCGCTCAACAACCTCGATATGTACCACGCCCGCGCCCTCATGCAGCTGCTCCAGCGGCTGACCCGCGAACACAAACGCACCACCGTCGTCGTCCTGCACGACATCAACCAAGCCGCCGCCTACGCCGACCACGTCGTCGCCATGAAAAACGGACAAGTCGCCATGACCGGTGCGCCGAACGACATCTTTACCGCTGAAAATATTAAAGATTTGTTTGATATGGATGTGGACGTATTGGACTATCAGGGCAAGAAGCTGGTTATCCATCACGTTTGAGATACGGATGTGGAAAAGGTCGTCTGAAAAGTTTTCAGACGACCTTTTGTTATATCCATCTTATTTGAGCAGCTAGGCAGATTGAGGGTGCATCAAGTTTAAACTGGTAGGGTGTTGCCCTCACTTCAGCTCGCGGAGAGGCATTTTCTAAAGTGTTGAAGCACCTTAAAAAATCGGTTTCGTACGATTTGTACTGTCTGCGGTTTCGCCGCCTTGTCCTAATTTAAACTTAATCGACTTTATCGCGTTATTTCCGTTTTACAGGAACTTGGCGGCAAGGTATCCGGCAGCCACCAAGCCGAACATGGCGAGAATACCCAATACGCTGATCAGGATGTAGGTGTTCTTTTTGGATTGCAAAGCAGCCAATTGGGGATCTTCACCCAATTCTTGGCGGAGTTTGCTTTCCAGTTCCGAACGGATTTGTTTGCGCAGGAGTTTTTCTTCACGCTCTTTTTCGATTTGCAGTTTATGGGCGATTTCCGCTTGTTTTTTATGCTCAAACGCCACCCGTTCCTGCCATTCGATGCGCTTGCGCTGGATGATTTGCTCGGTTGCGCTGGCAAGGTGGAAATGGCAGACGGGACATTCCGTCGCCTCGTGATCCTCAATCAGGGTCAAACATACGGGACACTGTCGGATTTCAGGAGCCGCTTCTTCCTGTTCTTCACCGCTGAGATCCAGCTCCAATTCCATCGATTGGCGGACGATGACATCCAATCCCAAATAATTGAAATATTGTTGGGCATTTTCACGTTCGTCTTGGGTGCAGTTCTCGGCAATAATGGCTTGCGGACGTTCGGCAAGCGCTTGAACCAAATCTTCGGCTTCTTTTTCCGGCAGATTATCGTACAAGCAGGCGTTGATGCGCTCGCGATCGACATCCGGCGGATAAGAAACATAAACGTCGTAAAGTTTATCTTGTTTCTTCATTGTGATCCCATGAGATATAAAATCCTGCTTTGTTATTTGAAGGCAGGTATTTAGTGTCGGTTTTGTTATAAAGTATAGATTATTATTCGTCTATTTGTCTTAACCGAAGGATAAAGGGTATTTTATTCGGCTGAAATAGTATAAATGCCCGATTCTGACCGATTATAGTATATTAATGAATATTACCAAATGGAACTATGAATTATAAGATAGATGTTATTGCTTTGAAAGCATATCAATCTAAAAGGCCGCCTGAGTGAACAGACGGCCTTTTTTAGAAAACGGCGTATTAGACGGAAAATGAAGAACCGCAACCGCAAGTAGTCTCCGCATTCGGATTGCGGATAACGAATTGGGAACCTTGCAGGCTTTCGGTGTAGTCGATTTCCGCGCCGACCAAATATTGGTAGCTCATCGGATCGACCAAGAAAGTCAGCCCGTTTTTTTGGATTTCAAAATCGTCATCGTTTTTGATTTCGTCAAAGGTAAAACCGTATTGGAAGCCTGAGCAGCCGCCACCGTTGACGAATACGCGCAGTTTCAAGTCGGGATTGTTTTCTTCGGCAATTAAATCAGCTACTTTGGTGCAGCAGCTTTCTGTAAAAATGATAGGGCTTTCGTCTGACATGATGTGATTCCTTTTATATGAATATTGCCAGTATTGTCGCGCAAACGGATTCTTGAAGCAAGAAGAGGGTGTTGCGGGTCGGGCGGCAATATCTGTCAACCGCTTACATGGCTGCAATCTCGAAAAATTTCAATAGGCAGGCGGACAGCCTTTACACCATCCGTCCTGTTAAAAAATAGGAAAACATGAATTCAGGTCGTCTGAATACAACGCAGATCAGATAATCCGTCCAAACCATTCCACGCGGCCGATGATGGCAACATCTTCGGTCATTTTGTTTAAATCGATTTCAAAGGCCGGATAGGCTTCGTTGGCGGAGATGACGTTGACGATGCCGCCGGGGATGACTTGCAGCCGTTTCACCAAAAGATTTTCATTGATACGCAGAACATATAACCCATCGCGCGGGGTGGTTTCGCTGCGGTTGATGAGGATGGTATCCCCGTCGTTCAGGACGCCTTCCATAGAATCACCTTTGACGGAAATGACCGACAGGTTTTTGGTGTCGCGGGTAACGTAGTTTTCAATCCAGTAACGGCGGAATGCCATGGTAAACATGGGTTTTTCATCGCCGACAAGCTGTCCGTGTCCTGCGGCGGCATGGATGTCGTAGCGCGGAACGAAGATAAATTCGTCAATATCGACTGGATTGCCCAAAGTGTCGTAAGCGGTGGCTTTAGGCGGCTCGGTATTGGGAAACGGCTCTCCTTCTCCCGTCAGAAGCCAGTCTATGCTGCATCCTTTGAGCTGTTTGATTTTTTTCAGGGTTTCGGATTTGGGTAATCCGCCCTCATTCCAGATGCGGCTGAAGCCGGCGATGGTCATATCGATATCGGCCGCGATTTTGGCTTGTCGTGCTTCATCTTTCCATAGAAAAGCCAGTCTGTCTTTAAAGGTATCCATGTTGTTCCTTTGGTTTAAGTGTGATTTTTAATACACTTTGAATGATTAATGTGTATTTTACCTTAGTTTTTATTAAATTGTAAGAAAAATATTAGTCAAGCTAAGAAAAAGTATTGCTGTTTTTGTTTTTTCTGAGTATTATGTGCTTATTGTTAGATTAATCGAATAATTTCGGTTCAAAAATACTTTTATTTTTAATTTGTATCTCAGTTTTGATGCTTTATTCTGATTAATCTGATTTTTTAGACTGAATTATGTTTTATTTGAATGTGTTTTAGATTTTGTTGGAGGCTGTGAAAATGACTCGTTATCGTAAAAATGCTTGGTTGGTTCTGACTGCTTTTGTATTGGGTTTTTTGGCGTTTCCTTTCAGTTATTCGCAAGCGCATCAATCTGATATCAGCGTTTCGGCACAAGAGTGCGAGCAGTTGAATAATTTGGTTTTGGAAAATATGAACGGGCAGCAGCAAGTATTTGCGCGCGAGTGTGATACGGTTGAGGCTTCGCATGATTGGGAGCAGCAGTACGGCAATTTGAATGAAGAAGAATTGGTTGCCGGTATTGTGTATGAGTGAGTGGCTGTGAGGCTGCTGTTATGAAGCTCTAAATCTGGAGGTGGGGAATTTTTGAGTTTGTATAGTGGATTAACTTTAAACCATTACGGCGTTGCCTCGCCTTAGCTCAAAGAGAACGATTCTCTAAGGTGCTGAGGCACCAAGTGAATCGGTTCCGTACTATCTGTACTGTCTATGGCTTCGTTGCCTTGTCCTGATTTAAAGTTAATCCACTATAACGCTGAGGTCGTCTGAAAAGCTTATTCGCGGTTGCGCGCGTGCCAGAAATAACGCCATACGAAGCAGGGGAAGGCAAATATCAGGTAGAGGCAGACTACGGTGGCGTAAAACTCCCAGTCTTGATGCTGTACCGCGCCGGCACGGGATTCGAGGATGTAGGCGAGGACGGCGGTCAGGATGAAGCCTGCCGCCAACTCGACGAGGTGATGCCCAAAATGTTTGCGCTTAAGCGGGAACACGCCGAAAAATTTGGTGGTAACGAAAGGGGCATTGGCGAAGATGAGCGCCAATATCAAAAGGATGTACATGGATGCGGTCATGATGGTATGTCTTTCTGTTTTCAGACGACCTCTTTGATTCAAAGGGTCGTCTGAAAAAACAATCTTGGGCTGCGTATCTTAACAAAAACGGCAGCCTCTGACACGGCTGCCGTTTCGGTTTATCGCCTTACAAAGTGTTTTCCAAAGCCTTTGCGCACCAGTCAATCATCGTTTGCGGCATAACGCCCCACAAAACCAACAAGAACGCATTGACGCTCAGGAAGAATTTGGCGGCATAGTTGCTGCCGATGGGTTGGTCATGGGTGGGTTCGTCGAAATACATGACTTTAACCACACGCAGGTAGTAGAACGCGCCGATTAAGGACATAACGACCGCGAAGACCGACAACCAAACGTAATGGAATTTCAGCAACACCATGATGACGCCGAATTTGGCGTAGAAGCCCATCAGCGGCGGAATACCTGCCATAGAGAACATGACCAGCAGCATCAGTAAGGCAAACCAAGCATGGCGTTGGTTCAAGCCTGCCAAATCTTTGATTTCTTCACACTCGATATTGTCGTTGGACAATACCATCAATATGCCGAAGCCCGCAGCCGCCATCAAAGCGTAAGTAATGGCGTAATACAGACCCGCAGTAGAGCCGATTGAGCCTGCCATAAACGCCAGCAGGATAAAGCCCATGTGCGACACAGTCGAATAGGCAAGCATCCGCTTGATATTGGTCTGCATAATCGCGGCAAGATTACCGACCACAAGCGACGCAACGGCAAGGACGGCAAACATAGGCGCCCAGTATTGATGCACTTCGCCAAAACCGGTCAGCAGAATACGGAAGGCAAACATCACAGCGGCGATTTTCGGTGCCGTACCGACAAAGGCGGCAACGGATGTCGGCGCACCGTGATACACGTCGGGCACCCACATATGAAACGGCACTGCGCCCAGTTTGAACGCTATCGCCACGACGATAAACACCAGCCCCAGTTTCAACAGCCATTCGTTGGCAATCTCGCTGTACGACGACGCCAAAACAGTGGCAAAGTCGAGCGAATGCGTCGCGCCGTAAACCATCGAAATGCCGTAGAGCAGCAGGCCGGAAGCCAGCGCGCCCAAGACAAAATATTTGAGCGCGGCTTCGGCGGAACGGCCGGAATCGCGGCGCAGGGCAATCATGGCGTAAAGCGACAGCGACAAAAGTTCCAAACCGATGTAGGCGGTCAGGAAATGCGCCGCGCTCACCATCACGCTCATGCCTAACAGGGCAAACAGCGACAAAGTATAAAACTCGCCTTTAGAAATACCGCGCGCCTGATTGTACGGTTTGCTGTAAATAAACAGCCCGAAGGTCAGCCCGTACAGCACCAGCTTGGACAGGCGCGACATACCGTCGGCGATATACATCCCGTGAAACGCCAGCGTACTGCCCTGCTCCCACACCGCCAGCTGCGTAACCGCTACGATAATAACGGTTCCCAAGCTCATCAGATGGGTCAGATAGCGGTTTTTATCGCTAATCCATAAATCTGCCAGCAATACGGCAATCAGCAGCGCAAACAGCACGATTTCGGGCATGGCAGGCATTAAGTTCAAATCAATCAAGTTCATTCGCACACCTCAAATCTTGCTTTGCGCCACATGGGCAATCAAATCGTTTGCCGCCTGATGCACCACTTCGATAAACGCCTGCGGATACAGGCCCATACCCAATACCGCAACCGCCAAAATCGCCAGAATCGCAAATTCGCGGCAGTTGATGTCTTTCATATCGGCAACGTGCGGATTGCCGACCGCGCCGAAAATCACGCGCTTATACATCCACAGCGTGTAAGACGCACCGTAAATCAGCGTCAGAGCCGCCAGCGCGCCTACCCAGAAATTCACTTTGACCGCGCCCATAATTACCATAAACTCGCCCACGAAGCCCGAAGTCGCCGGCAGACCCGCGTTCGCCATCGCAAACAGCATCATAAACGCCGCAAACTTGGGCATCACGTTCACCACGCCGCCGTAATCGGCAATATTGCGCGTGTGCAGGCGGTCGTACATCACGCCGATGCACATAAACATCGCCGCCGACACGAAACCGTGCGAAATCATCTGAATGACCGCGCCTTTCAACGCCCAGTCGTTCAACTGGCCGTTAATGAACAAGAACATCCCCAAGGTAACGAAACCCATATGGCTGATGGACGAATACGCCACCAGTTTTTTCATATCGGTCTGCACCAGCGCAACCATACCGATATACACCACCGCAATCAGGCTCAACACGATGATGACCGGCGCGAAATAGCGCGACGCATCGGGCAGAATCGGCAGGATGAAGCGCAAAAAGCCGTATGCGCCCAATTTCAGCGTAATCGCCGCCAACACCATCGAACCGCCGGTCGGCGCCTCAACGTGGGCATCCGGCAGCCAAGTGTGCACGGGGAACATCGGCACTTTCACCGCAAATGACAGGAAGAACGCCACAAACAAAAGCTGTTGCACGCCCAGCGGAATCTGTTTGATGTTTTGGAAATCCTCAATCGAAAAGCCGCCGACTTGGTAAGACAGGTACACAATCGCCACCAGCATCAGTAACGAACCCATCAGCGTATAGAGAAACAGCTTCACCGACGCATACACGCGGCGCGGACCGCCCCACACACCGATAATCAGGTACAGCGGAATCAGCATGCCCTCGAAGAACACATAAAACAGCAGGGCATCCCGCGCCGCAAACGCGCCGTTAATCAGGCCCGACATGATTAAAAACGCCGCCATATACTGCGCCGGACGCTTCTGAATCACTTCCCAACCCGCCAGCACCACCATCAGCGTGATAAACGCGTTCAGAATGACAAACAGCACCGAAATACCGTCCACCCCCAGCGAGTAGTTGATTCGCAAAAGCGGAATCCACTCGTGGAACTCGGTAAACTGATAGCCGCCGCTCAAACGGTCGAAACCCGTAAACAAGGGCAGCGTTACCAAGAAACCGGCAAGCGCACCGATTAAAGCGAGCACGCGGGCAAGCGGCGCACGGCTGTCCGGCCCCGTCGCCAAAACCAGCACGCCCGCAGCGATGGGTATCCATATTGCCAAGCTGAGTAGGTAGTTGGAAAACATAGTGGTTAACCTGTGGTTAAAATAAAAATATAGTTGTATGGGTTGGTTTTTCAGACGACGTTTTAAGAGATCGTCTGAAAAAGGTTTGTTCAGGCTTCTGCTATTTATCTCAAGCTAATTCTGCCGAATCTTCCAGCCGTAAGTCGGATTCTCGAATCCGACACGCTGTACTATTTTCTTTTTCATGTCGGATACAAGTATCCGACCTACAACTTCAATGGTTTTCTTTTTCAGACGACCTCAAACGCTGCCTTCTTTCTCGATCACCAAAATCCGCGCTTCGCCGCACGGATGGGCGACGTGTTCCGTGCCGATTCCTGCGTAGAAGATATCGCCGCTTTTCAACCGAACGATGCGTTCTTCGCCATCTTCTCGGTAGTGCATATCGACTTCGCCGTCCATTACGGCAAACACTTCCTCGCCGTCGTTGACGTGCCATTTGTAGGGCTGGTCCGTCCAGTGCAGGCGCACGGTGGTGCCGTTCATATTGGCGATGTCGAGTGCGCCCCATGCTCGGGGAGCGGTAAATTCGGCGGAGCGGATCGTGTGCGTGTCGGGCATTTTCGCGTCTCTTTGATTCTGTATCTAGATAAACCTGTCAATACAACTGTTTCCTAATAAAATCCCGTCATTCCCGCGCAGGCGGGAATCCAGAACGTAGATTTTAGGAAACCTTTTTCCTTGACAGTTTTATGCGCCGATAGGTCTGGATTCCCGCCTGCGCGGGAATGACGGCGGTCGGCAAATTCCGTATCTATCCAAGTAAATCAATTATGACCGAAATGTTGACTACGCCCCATCGGCACGGTTGGTTTCCATCTCCAATTTAATGAACGCATCAATCATACTGCGCCAAACTGCTTCGGCTACTTCGGGCAACAAACCGGCCTTTTCGGCATAGGCGCGGCGCGAGGCAATCACTTGCGCCACCCGTTCGGGCGCGGAAACCGCCTGCACATCGTTTTTAGGTTTCAGACGGCCTGCCTGCCGTATCAGCTTCTGCCGGCGGGCGAGCAATTCTACTAATTCCTTGTCCAAACCGTCGATGGCTTCGCGGACTTCGTCTAGGGTTTGCGGTAATTTGTCTTCAACCATTGTGTCTCGTGTTTCCTTTTTCAGACGACCTCTACACCAATTATGAACAGGTCGTCTGAAACCCGCCTTTATCTGAACAAGCCCCAGAAGGTCATGCCGAGCAGGACCAATACGCCGAACACCATAGCGGCGGCGTAGGTGTAGATAAAGCCGGTTTGGACTTTGCGTATCTGAGCGGCAATCGCACCGACCAGTTTGGCGGAACCGTTGACGATGCCGTTGTCGATAATGGCAGTATCGCCGACTTTCCAGAAGAAATTGCCCAACGCGCGCGTGCCTTTGGCGAAGACGTTGAAATACAGGGCGTCGAGGTAGTATTTGTTTTCAAACAAAACGTAAACCGGACGGAACGCCTGCGCGATTTTGGCGGGCAGGTGCGGCAGTTTGACGTACAAGAGCCATGCGCTCAACACGCCTGCGATAGCAAGGTAGAGTACAGGCGAATGCAGGCTGTGCGACACCATTGCCAATGCGCCGTGGAACTCTTCCTTCATGATGTGCATGGTCGGATGCGCGTCGGCATTAACGAAAATCACGTCTTTGAAGAAATCGCCGTAAAGCATAGGCTCGATGGCAACATAGCCGATGATGACGGACGGAATGGCAAGCAAAATCAAAGGCAGGGTAACGACCAGCGGGCTTTCGTGCGGATTGTCGTTTTTGCCCAAGCCGTGATGCTCTTCGCCATGATGATCGTCATGATGTTCAGGCAGGCTGCGCCATTTCTCTTCGCCGTGAAATACCATAAAGTATTGGCGGAATGCGTAAAATGCGGTAACGAACACGCTGGCGAGGACGGCAAAATAGGCAAAGCCGCTGCCCGGCAGGGTGCTGTATTTCGCTGCTTCGATAATCGAATCTTTGGAATAGAAGCCGGAGAAGAACGGCGTACCGATCAGCGACAAGTTACCGATCAGCATGGTCAGCCAAGTAATCGGCATGTATTTTTTCAGGTTGCCCATGTGCCGCATATCTTGGTCATGGTGCATACCGATAATGGCGCTACCCGCCGCCAAGAACAACAAGGCTTTAAAAAAAGCGTGGGTCATCACATGGAACATCGCCACGGAATAGGCAGACGCACCCAGAGCCACGGTCATGTAGCCCAGTTGCGACAAGGTGGAATACGCAACCACACGTTTGATGTCGTTTTGAATTACGCCCAAGAAACCCATAAACAGGGCAGTAATCGCACCGATTACCATGATGACAGACAGGGCAGTGCTGCTCATCTCATAAATCGGCGACATACGCGATACCATGAACAGACCGGCGGTAACCATGGTTGCGGCGTGAATCAATGCGGAAATCGGTGTCGGGCCTTCCATCGAATCAGGCAGCCAAACGTGCAGCGGGAACTGCGCCGATTTACCCATCGCACCCACAAACAATAGCAAACAGGTTACGGTAATCAAAGACCATTCCACACCGGGGAACAGTTGGATAGTGGCCGTCTGAACATTAGGCAGATAAACGAATACATCTTGATAGCGCAGGCTGCCGCCGAAATAGGCAAGCACCAAGCCGATACCGAGCAAAAAGCCGAAGTCGCCGACACGGTTGATCAAAAAGGCTTTCAGGTTGGCAAATGTTGCGCTCGGACGTTTGAAATAGAAACCGATCAAGAGATACGACACCAAACCCACAGCCTCCCAGCCGAAGAAGAGCTGGATGAAGTTGTTGCTCATAATCAGCATCAACATGCTGAAAGTAAACAAAGAAATATAGCTGAAGAAGCGTTGGTAGCCGACTTTTTCATCGTGCATATAGCCGATGGTGTAGATATGCACCATCAACGACACGCCCGTTACCACAACCATCATCATCGCCGTCATCGTATCGACCAAGAAGCCGACGGAAAAATCCAAACCGCCCATCGTCAGCCAAGTATAGACATTCTCGTCAAACTTGGCGCGGCTGCCGTCGATAAAGCCCCACAGCACATAAGCCGACAACACGGCCGACACCGCCACACCGAGTATCGTAACCGTATGCGCGCCGGCACGTCCGATTTTATTGCCGAACAAACCCGCAATCAGCGAGCCTGCCAAAGGCACGAGGGCAATGATGAGATATAAAGTCATGTCGTTCATTTTGGATGAACCTTATTTTGAAGAGTTTGAAATTCCAGTTTTTCAGATTACCTGAAATTAACAAGAAATACTTGCACTACTAATTAATTCAATATTCAGTTTTTTAGGTGATTGGCCTTCTGTTTCAGCTATCCAGTCATTCTGTTCTTGACTAAATCGACAGATAAATAATTTTGGTTCTTCTAATACATTGGTTACAACTGACAAACGATAATCATCTGCTTGCTTCGCAAAAGCTTTATATTCGTTTGGCGTTAAACCAATATTAAATACATCGCCAGATAACCCTTTTACTTCAATTCGTAATGATGTTTTCCCTGCGTCAGCTTCCAAATCCCAGCCACAATTATCTTTTTCCACACTACGAACTGTGTAACCCAACTGTTCAAAATAGCGAATACTGGTTCTTATTGCAGTCTGCTCTACTTGAGCTTTCCTTTCTTGGTCTTTTGCATACACTTGTTTATTTTTTAAACCTTCCAAAACAGGTTCTTTTTCATATTTTTCAATGTAATTGGTGATTTCATGTACAAATTTCTGCACATCTTCGTTTTTAGCGTCACCATACCAAACATTACTTTGTCCGAAAAAACCTTCAATATCTTGCGCTCTTGGTATAGTAATTACCCGCGCATCTACCGGCAACAAAACAGCTTGGTTTGCTGGTGCTTTAATAATATAGCGGCTAATACCGTTTTCTTTTTGTAAAGCTGGAACAGTGCTAAATGGCTGGAAAGTAGTAAATACCGTTGCATTACGATACCAGCCCACAATTTTTGCTCCCAAACTACCCTTTTCTGTATGATGTGTAGCCACCCATACAACTGTTACACCTGATACTAAAATACCATTATTGTCTTTATCTAACCGTTTCAACTTAATTGTTTCTGCTATTGGTTGAACATAACCATACAAGCAACCATCATCAGGATTCGGCGCAAAATTACATACTTCATGTCCGATACCGTGTTCTTTTACATATGAACCACCGCCTTGAATCTGATCATTTGCAGTTTGTCCACAATAATTTTCCATCCAACCGATTTTGCAGAATAAGATTGTCATTTTTTCTCTTTAAATTAAATTCAACTTAGACGGCCTTCAGCCTTTCTCATACCCTTCGTAATAATACGACTGCTCGATACCTTTAAAGATGATTTCACGGTTGTCCACATCGTCGGTCAGGTTGTCCTTTAACAGGAAGCGCAGTTCTAAATCGTTGACGGGGCTGCGTTCCATCGCCTGCAAATACAGGGTGTTGCTTACATTTTGCCAGTTTACGACTTTTTTCAGGTTTTTCTTCAGCACCAAGTCCAGCCAGATGCGGGTACTTCTGCCATTACCCTCCAAAAACGGATGGGCAATGTTCATTTCAACATATTTGGCGATGATTTCTTCAAAAGTCCGCTCGGGCATCTGCTCGATTTTAGCCAAAGCCTCTTTCAGATACATGGCGTTGGCAAAACGGAAACCGCCTTTGGAAATGTTGTCTTCCCTGATTTGACCCGCAAAATCATATAAGCCGCCGAACAGGTAACGGTGAATCTGTTGCAGGCCCGCGGTGGTACCGACTTCGATACGGTCGATGTCGCCGCTTTCAAACAGGCGGCAGGCATTGTGCAGGCTTTGTTCGTCTATGGATTTCATCGTTTTCCTATCGGGTTTTCAGACGGCATCGGCGCCTTGTCGGGCCTCGACCAAACCTACCTTTATTACCCTTTCAACTCGTCCAAATCGGCAACATTAATCGTTTGTCGGTTACGGTACACCAGCACCATAATCGCCAGACCGATGGCGGATTCGGCAGCGGCGACGGTCAGTACGAAAAATACAAAAATCTGTCCGGCGGTATCGCCCAGATGCTGCGAGAAGGCGATAAAGTTGAAGTTCACCGCCAAGAGCATCAGCTCGATCGACATCAGCAAGACCAGCACGTTTTTGCGGTTCATAAAGATGCCCATCGCGCTGATACCGAACAGGAGCGCGCCCAATACCAGATAATGCGTCAAGGTAATCATGCTTTGCCCTCCCCTTCCGGCTTCAGGCCGTCTGAAACTTCGCTCTCTTCAACAAATTCTTTTTGCGGTTTCACAGCTTCCATTTTTACCAAGCGCATACGGCCTTGGTCGGCACGTACTTTAACTTGGTCTGCAGGATCCATACGTTTCGGATTGAAAGTTTTGCGGTGAACCAGTGCAATCGCGGCTACCATACCCAACAGCAGCAATACCGCCGCCAACTCAAACGGCAACAGGTAGTCAGTATAAATACGGCTGCCCAAATCACGGATATTGTTGTAATCGGCCGGAATGTCTTTCATCAGACCAAATGCGGCAAGGTCGGTTTTCGGGTTGACCAAAATCAGGATCAAGGCAACCGCCAACAATGTGCCGACCACACCGGCAACAGGCGCATGACGCCAGAAACCGGCGCGCATGGCTTCGATGTCGATATTCAGCATCATCACGACGAACAGGAACAACACCATCACGGCGCCGACGTAAACCACCACCAGCGTCACACCCAAGAATTCGGCCTGCATCAGCATCCAAATCATCGCGCTCACGCAGAAGGTCAGCACCAGATGCAAAGCGGCGTGCACAGGGTTTTTAGCGGTAACGGTACGAACCGCACCGTACAAAACGATGGCGGCAAGGATATAGAACAGAATCGCGGAAAAAGTCATTCGTCTGCTCCTTAACGGTACGGCGCGTCGGCGGCTTTGCGCTTGGCGATTTCGGCTTCGTATTTGTCGCCGATTGCCAAGAGGATCGGCTTGGTCATGTGCAAGTCGCCTTTTTTCTCGCCGTGATATTCAAAAATATGGGTTTCCACAATCGCATCGGTCGGACAGGCTTCTTCGCAGAAGCCGCAGAAGATGCATTTGGTCAGGTCGATGTCGTAACGTTTGGTGCGGCGCGTACCGTCTTCGCGTTCTTCCGATTCGATGTTGATCGCCATTGCCGGACACACCGCCTCGCACAATTTACATGCGATGCAGCGCTCTTCGCCGTTCGGATACCGCCGCTGCGCGTGCAGACCGCGGAAACGCACGGATTGCGGCGTTTTCTCTTCGGGGAAATAAATCGTGTCTTTGCGGGCGAAAAAGTTTTTGAGCGTTACACCCATACCTTTGACGAGTTCGCCGAGCAAGAAAGTTTTTACTAAATTAGCCATATTCTGTTCCCTCAAAACAGGGATTCCGTTAAATATTCAAAACTGCGTTTTCAGACGACCTTGATACGTCGTCTGAAACTTATTTCCACAAATTCAGCGGCGAAATCATCCACAGACCCAAAATCACAATATAGGCGAAGCCGATGGGAATCAGCACTTTCCAGCCCAAGCGCATGATTTGGTCGTAGCGGTAGCGCGGGAAGGTTGCACGAATCCACAGATACCAGTACAGCACCGCCGCCATTTTCACGAACATCCAGAATGCGGAAGGCGTGCCGATAATGCCCCAGCTTTGCGGGAACGGAGACAGCCAGCCGCCGAGGAACATCAGCGATGTCAGCGCGGCAATCAGGATCATGAAAATGTATTCGGCGAGGAAGAACAGCGCGAACGCGAAGCCGGAATATTCGACGTGGTGGCCGGCAACGATTTCGGACTCGCCCTCCGCCACGTCAAACGGTGCGCGGTTGGTTTCAGCAACGGCGGAAATCAGATAGACGATGAAGATTGGGAAGAGCGGCAGCCAGTTCCACGAGAATACAGAACCGCCTGCGATGCCTTTTGCCTGCGCGGCAACGATGTCGGAGAAGTTCATGCTGCCCGATACCATCACGACGCACACCAGTGCGGCACTCATGGCGATTTCGTAAGAAATGCTTTGCGCGGAGGCACGCATTGCGCCCAAGAACGAATATTTAGAGTTGGAAGCCCAACCTGCGATGATCACGCCGTAAACTGACAGCGAGGTAATCATCAGGATGTACAAAAGGCCGATATTGATATTGGTCAGCACCCATTCTTCGTTGAACGGAATCACTGCCCACGCTGCAAAAGACGGGGCAAGCGACATAATCGGGCCGATGTAGAACAGGGCTTTGTTTGACAGCTTCGGACGGGTAACTTCTTTAAATAAGAGTTTGAACACGTCGGCAAACGGCTGAATCAGACCCCACGGGCCGGTTACGT
>CAUVJL010000030.1:0-23900 GCA_963552075.1 uncultured Neisseria sp. | reverse complement strand
CCCGCAGCCCTGCCGAATTGGGCAGCACCATGCTGGAAGTGTTGAAAGCAAAAGGCTTGGCATAACAACGTCTAGTCGTTTTGACTGAAAAGCTGAAAGGTCGTCTGAAAATTTGGAAACAGGTTTTCAGACGACCTTTTTACTTGGTTTGCCATAATCTGCAAATTTCGTTAGGCGTTTGTTTCCAGCGTTATAGTGGATTAAATTTAAATCAGGACAAGGCGACGAAGCCGCAGACAGTACAGATAGTACGGAACCGATTCACTTGGTGCTTCAGCACCTTAGAGAATCGTTCTCTTTGAGCTAAGGCGAGGCAACGCCGTACTGGTTTAAAGTTAATCCACTATATCGTACAGATTGTCGCATAAGCTACATAAATTGTCGGATATTCTATACTTTGCAGTGTTATCTTTAATTTTTATTCAATATATAATCATTCTTAAATACAAATCAATCATATCAACATCTTCCTATCTTACTTTTTCAGGCGACCTTACTCATATCTGAATTCATTTCCCATTAAGGAGCAGTTATGAACAGCCCGTGGCAGTCTAACTGTTTGAGTATCGTCATCGCTTTTGCATTTTCATCCGCATATGCTCAAACTGTACCCGATAAAGTCAATCTGAACGAAATTACCGTAAAGGGGGCAAGAAATACACCCGCCCAGAGTAATGGCAACTACACCGTCAAAGGCAGCACCTCGGCCACCAAGCTTGACTTGAAACTCAAAGAAACCCCGCAAAGTGTAACCGTTTTCACCCAGCAGCAGATGCAGGATCAGAATTTGCAGAACCTCGATCAGGTGCTGGAAGAAACTCCGGGTATTACCGTATTGCAGGACTCCGTTACCGGCATGGGCGAAGCCCAGTATTATTCGCGCGGCTTCCCCGTCGATAATTACCAGCTTGACGGTGTGCTGGCCAATAAATACCTGCTCGGCGGGCCGCGCTTTATTGCCGCACAGGACAGCTATCTTTACGACAGGGTGGAAATCATCCGCGGTTCGAACGGGCTGAGCACCGGAGTGGGCGATCCGGCGGCCAGCGTCAATTTCGTGCGCAAACGCCCGATGGCGAAAAAATCGGGGGAATTGAACCTGAAATACGGTTCTTGGAGCAACAAACGTGTCGAATTCGATTACGGCGGTGCATTGAACAAATCCCAAACCCTGCGCGGCCGCGTCGTCGGAACATGGGAGAACGGCAACAGCTTTATGGACAGAATCAAACGCAAATCCCATGCCTTCTACACTGTATTCGATTGGACGCCAACCGACAAAGACAGCTTTACGTTTGGCTTCAGCCGTCAGCACCGCAACATTACCGGTGCGCCGACCAAGGGGTTGATGCGTTATTCGAAAGTTACCCAGGATTATGATTTCGAGTTGGGGGATTCCCCGACACATTGGATAGATGCCCGCGACGTTCCCCCGAGCTTCAACAACGGGGCGGAATGGGCGTTTAACAAAGCCACCAGCGACAATATGTTTGCCGAATACAAACATCATTTCAACGACCATATCAAGCTGCAAACTGCCTATACCCGCAGTCGCACCAAAAGCGACTTGCGTTACGGCGATATGGGGGTAAACGGCTACGCGCCGCAATTTAACGCGGCAACTTACGATTTCGGCCGCGAACGCGACAAATACGACGACAAGGCGTTCGATATCCATCTGGACAGCCGTTTCAAACTTTTTGACCAGGACCAGCAGTTTATTGTCGGTTTTAGCGGCATCCGCCATACCCAGACGAGGGACGATTATAATTTCAGCAGCAGCGGCGAATTGAATGTCGATGATGCCAAACCTACAGGTATTGCAGCCATGACGGGAGAACCGATAGACCGTAACTTCTATTTATGGCAGGCGATTCCGCTTGATTACTGGAATAACGGCAGCTATCCCATGTTGGGGTACAACCGGGCTTGGGAGAAAAAATTGGGACCGGACGGGTTGATTTCCCGTGATCATTTGGCTTCGGAACAATACGGTCCCTATTTTGCCCTGAAACTCAAGCCGGCCAAGTGGCTGACGGCGGTGATAGGCGGGCGTTGGCTGACATGGCGGGACAAAGGGGGTGGGAAATGGTCGTTTTATAAAAACAAAAACAACGTGATAACGGACGATACGGTCGAAATGCCCGACGAAGGGTACGCCCCCGATCACAATAAAAGCAGTATGTATCACGATACAGTGCGCAAATTCGTCCCGTACGGCGGCGTGATTGTAGAACTGACGCCGACCATCAATGCCTACGCCAGCTATACCGGCATCCTGAAAACCAACAATGTCTTAAGGAACAGGCCGGCCTATGGCGAGGGCGGCGGATGGCTGCCGCCGATTACCGGCAATTCCAAAGAAGTCGGCATCAAAGGCGGCTTGTGGAACGACAAGCTGAATTTCGCCCTGTCTTACTTCACCATGACCCAGAAAAATTACCCCACGCTCGAACCTACAGGCTCGCGTTGTTACGAATGGAAATACGGTGGGGAAAACGGCAACGAACCGTGGTGCTTCCAAGGCGATTGGGAATATGGTACGGGTAAGGGCTATACCAGCAGGGGGTTCGACATTAACCTTGCCGGACAGATTACCCCGAAATGGCGGATGCAGGCGGGCTTTGTCAAACTGAAGATAGACAAACCTTACGATGCGCCCAACTCCTCCAACGACTTGGGGGACGACATGAATCTGGAGTACGGCGGCACCTATACCGCGCCGGATAAAACCTTCAAATTCTTCACCAGCTACGACTTTACGCCCAAGCTGACGATGGGGGTGGGGATGCGCTGGGTTAGCGGCACCAAGCCCAAGCCTTGGGGGCATGGTCTTTCCAACGGGCAATATTACGTTTCCGACAAACCCAAAGCCCTGTGGCAGCCTTCCTATTCGATATGGAATGTTATGGCGCGCTATAAAATCAACAAACAAGCCGCACTGGCGGTCAACGTCGGCAACCTGACCAACAAACGCTATTACACCAACTCCCGCAGCAATTTCTACGGCAAGCCGCGTAATGCCTCTGTTGCCTTGAAAATTAAGTGGTAGGCTGTTTGCACGGAATCCTTCCGCCAAGAAGCAGTTTGTATGATAGAAAAGTTTTAAAGAGGCCCAAAGGTCGTCTGAAAGTTTTCAGACGACCTTTTTATCTCCCGCGTCAATCTTTACATGTTTTCAAACCACCTTTAGCCGAATTGACTTGAGCAGAAGTGTAAAGGGGTTATAATCGATTAACAGATGAACAATCTGTTATTTCAACGGTAAGGACATCAAGGAGAAGGTAATGAAAAAACATGATTTTGAATCCCGCAAAGAAGCTTTGTTGAAAGACATTCAAGATGTAATGAACGATGTCGAAGAGCTGTACACCAAAGGCGTGGAAGCCGGCTCGGAAGAAGGTAAAAAAGCCAAAGCCAAATTGCAGGAAAAACTCGAAGCTGCCAAAGAGCGTTTGTATCGTTTTGAAGACGAAGCGGGCGAGCGCATCAGACATCATGCCGACCGCGCGCGCGAAAAATACGACGAATTTGAAGAATTGGCAGAAGAGCGTTTCAAAGAAGGCAAAAAACGCTTTGCCGAGTTTGGAGAAGAAGCGGGTGACCGCATCAAACGCGGCGCGCGCCAAGCCGATGCAGCCGTACACGACAAACCTTATTACGCAATGGGCTTTGCCGCACTGGCAGGCTTGGTCGTCGGCGTCTTGCTGAACCGCCGATAATCGGTCAAACAGGAATGCCGTCCGGACACGATTTCCCAAAGTCTTGTTCCGGCGGCGTTTGCTTATGAGGGGCGGCAAAGGTTTCAGACGACCCCAAAGCCTTCGGATTGTCCGTTTCGGAGCAATCAGGGAAATCGGAATATGGGTATCAGACAAAATATCGAACATACGAAAACGCTGCTGAATCAAGGTATTGATTTGCTTTTGCTGCGGTTGCAGATTTTGAATCTGGATTTGGCGGAGCAGGCGGAAAACGTGTTCCGCATCATCATATGGCTGGTCGTATCGGGCATATTGCTGCTGATTGCATTCATCAGCTTATTGTTCGGTCTAAACCGCGCGTTGTCGGATACCGCGGCGATATGGGTATTTTTCGGGATAACCGTCCTCAGCCTGATCGTCATTGCAATTTTGTTCGGTAAAGTGTCAAAAGACTGGCGCAGCCAAAACAACCAAATCGCGGCAACCTTGCAGGACATCCGGGCAGACATCGCCTGCCTGCGCGGTCAAGATATGCAGGAAGGAGGGGACGATGAATAAAACGGAGCGCGATGAAGCACGCGAACTGCTGCAACTGGAAGCCAAACTCGTCCGACTGAGAATTGAGGCATCGTATTTGAAACAGCGTAAATTGAAGGAACAGGAAGAGCGTAAGTCGGACACGCTGATGAAGCTACTGGATTTGGGCAACGAGCTGACGCAGACAAGCCTGCTGTATAAAACGGCAGGACTCGCCATTCCGCGCAAATACCGCTTCGGCGCGCTGCTGGCAGCGTTTGCGTTGAAGGCTGTGATGAAGTAGATGGGATTAGAAAGAAGGTCGTCTGAAAGTTGGGTTTCAGACGACCTTTTTGTATTTGTGGGGTTCGTGGGTGAAGCCCACGCTATGGCTGTCGGATTTGGGACGGTTTTTATGTATTTGGATGGTTTGCGGGTACAGCCCACGCTACGGGTTGCGTGGTTGCAGTTGGAGGAGTCCCGACGGGATATTTGTTTGCCGTCATTCCCGCGCAGGCGGGAATCCATTTTGGAATTTCGGCAACTGTTTTTGAATATCTGTTTCTTAGGGTTTCCGATGGATTCCCGCCTGCGCGGGAATGACGGCTGTTGGAGGTAATTGTGGGTTGGATTGGCAGCGTTTGCGTTGAAATTTGCCGAAGTGAGTGAGGTTGTGGAGAGGTCGTCTGAAAAACTAGGTTTGTGTTTCAGACGACTTTTTTGTGTTTTTGGAATTCGTGGGCGAAGCCCACGCTACGGGTTGTAGCTTTGGTCGGAGAATGGAGGTATAGAGGCTTTTGTTTGCATTCGTTATATTTTTGAAATGTCGCACTCGGTCAGGCGATGTAGGAACGGTAGCGTGGGCTTTGCCCACGAATAATGATTGCTGGAAACATAAAAAGGTCGTCTGAAACTGTATTTTTCAGTTTCAGACGACCTTTGGTTTCAGAAAAGCATAGGGCGATACGGTATCACTATGCCTTAAACTTCAAGCCTTAACGCCAGTAGCGCCACCAAGGCATATCGTTCGGTTGCCATTGGTGTTGCAGGAATGGGCTTTGCGGGAAGTTGGTTTCCAAAACGCGGCGGGTGTCGGCGGCGAGTTGGGGTTTGTCCAGTTTTTTGTAAGCCAGCTCCATCATGGCGAGCGATTCTTCGACGTAGCGGGTGTTTTGGTAACGCTCGACGATTTTTTGGGCGCGGTTGACTGCGGCGAGGTAGGCGCCGCGTTTCATGTAGTAGCGGGCAACGGAGATTTCGTTGCCGCCCAAAGCGTCCACCAGTTTTGCCATGCGCTCGGTTGCGTCGGCGGCGTATTTGCTCTCCGGATAGCGTTGTACCAATTCGGCAAACGCTTGGTATGCGCTGCGGTTGGCTTTAGGGTCGCGGTCGGACCAGTCTTGAGAGGCGAGTTTGTTGAGGAAGGATTGGTCTTCGTTGAACAAAACCAAGCCTTTGAGGTAAAGCGCGTAATCCATATTCGGATGTTGCGGGTGATGGCGCTGGAAGCGGTCGATGGCGGCGAGGGCTTTTTCAGGCTCGTCGTCTTTGTAATAGGCGTATGCGGTGTCCAGCTGCGCCTGTTGCGCGTAGCGGCCGTTGGGGAAGCGGGATTCTAAAATTTCGTATAACTTGATGGCTCGCGTATAATTGCTGCTGTTCAACTCGTCATGCGCTTCGGCATAGAGTTTTTCCACGTTCCAATCTTGTGTGATTTGCGCGTCTTTATCGACCGTACCTTTATTGCTTGCACAGGCACCCAGTGCCAGACTTAACGAAACTACTAAAAGAATTTTTTTCATGCAGAATACTTCCTTTGATAATGAAGCCGATTATAGCGACGATTTAGACTTTACGTCAGCCCCCGAAGCAGAAAGTTGTGTTAATTTGACTGTTCCGCTGGAGCTTGCGGGCGGGCGGCTGGATGCGGTGTTGGCAAAGCTCATGCCTGATTATTCGCGCAGCCGCCTGACATCGTGGATTAAAGAAGGCGCGGTCATTGTAAACGATAAGCCCGCCCAACCCAAAGACAAAATGATAGGCGGGGAATCCATCAGCGTAACGGTACGTCCGAGCGAAGAGAATCTCGCGTTCAAACCCGAAGCGATGAATTTGGATATTGTGTACGAAGACGATACCGTCATCGTCGTCAACAAACCCGCCGGACTGGTCGTCCACCCCGCCGCAGGCAACTGGACGGGGACGCTGCTCAACGGATTATTGGCGCATTGTCCCGAATTGAGCCAAATTCCGCGCGCGGGCATCGTCCACAGGCTAGACAAAGAAACCAGCGGCCTGATGGTGGTCGCCAAAACCCTGCCCGCACAAAATTCCCTCGTGCAACAGCTTCAAGAACGCACGGTCAAACGCATCTACCGTGCCGTCGCCAACGGCATTGTTCCCTTTGACGGAAAAATCGAAACCCAAATCGGACGCGATCCGCACAACCGCCTGAAAATGGCAGTCGTCAAATTCGGCGGCAAACCCGCCGTTACCCACGTCAAAGTGTTGGAACGCTATCTTGCACACAGCTACATCGAATGCTCGCTCGAAACAGGCAGGACGCACCAAATCCGCGTCCATATGCGCGAAGCCAATCATCCGCTTGCCGCCGACCCTGTTTACGGCAACCTGCGCCATCCGTGCAGCGAACCTGTAAAAGAAGCGGTCAAAAGTCTGGGCGCGCGTCAGGCTTTGCACGCCTACCGCTTGAGTTTCGTCCATCCGAAAACCGGCGAAACCGTTTCCTTCGAAGCCCCGATTCCCGACGATATGTATCACCTGCTCTCCGTCCTGCGCCTCGAAGCAGGCTTGGATTCGTCTTTGAGCAACGAAGAAGAATGGCAGGACAAACTCGGCACGGATGACGACGATGATTGGAACGAAGACGATTACGATGTCGAAGTGGTTTATGTGAGGGATTAAGATGTCTTCTTCAGATTTGGTAAATCTTGCACAAATGGACGGTAAAATGCAGTGGCTGGCGGGTTACGGCAATTTGTCGTCTGAAAAAACATACCGACTTGCCACTAAAGCTGCCATCGTTTCCATGATTGCGCTACCCGTATGGGTGGGTATGTTGATTATGGAGGATATGGAGATTCTGAACATAGGCTCCGGTTTCTTCTTCCTGTCATTTCTTTTGATAATGATTTTGCCCTTCCTGTATTTGTCTCTATCATCCAAAAAAAGAGCATTGGAAAAATTACAGGATGAGTCTTGGCGATACGACCCTGTCAAACGTGTACTGACGCATTGGGAAGGCAGCGAAATCGTTATGGAATATCCTCTTTCTGAGAATGACCACTTATCAATAATCAGATGGAGAAGCAAAGGCTACAGAGAATCTTTTACGTTGGAATATCGCCGCCCGTATCCCGCACCATACGTTCAAATTTTGACTTTTATTTATAGCAAGCCGTCAGACAAAAAAGATTTCGCGGCTGCCGCACAAAATATTGCCAAGCAGATGAATCTGCCTTTAGATGAAAACGGTTTGTACAACTAGTCTGATCAGACTTTTCATACCAATATCGCATTCAATATATCGAGAAGTCGATTTAAAACGAGTAGCTTAGGAGATGATGAGTCATAAGGAGCAAGTTTGGCGAGATGCCTTTAGATTAGACGATTTATCTGAAATTGACGGGAATTTTTTATTGGCAATTGCTGCTGCAAAAAAAGAATTTGATGGTTATTCTCAAGGTAAATGGGATCTGAAAAACTATATTATTTGGTTAAATATTTCCGAAAATGGAGAATTTGCCAATATCGGCTTTATACCCAAAATAGATGAAATGGTGGGTGGGATATTTTTTGAAATTCCTTATAGAGGACTATATAAATATGGTCGGGGTTATGAGTTTTATTACCGACTGGAAGATACGGAATTATTGGAAGTAGTGGGGATGCGTTAATACGCAATTGTATTATTTAAATGACCTTGATTACTTTCTAAGGCAGATGGGAATATTCAGGCGATACGGTTGAAAAAGCTTACTTGCCATACTGAATGGTCAATTTAAGGTAGAGGATTTAGGTGCCGGCATGAGTTATCAGGAAAAAGTTTGGAGAGATGCTTTTGAATCTGATTATTTATTTAGATTAGATGGAAGTTTGTTATTGGTAATGGCTGCGGCTAAAAAAGAATTTGATCGTTATTTGCAGAATCAATCGGATTTGAGGAACTATACTATTTGGTTCAATATTTCCGAGAATAAAGAGTTTGCCTGTATCAGCTTTCTGCCCAATCAAGGAGAAGATAAGCATGGTCAGGGTTATGACCTTTATTACCGATTGGAAAACACAGAATTATTGGAAGTCGTAGAGATGCGTTAATACGAAGCCGATAGACGCATTCCTTTCAAACCTTTCCTTACTCAGATAAAAACATGAAAACCATCACAGAAACCTTAAACCTCGCCCCGCAAGGCAAAAATTTCCTGACTGCCGACTGGCCTGCGCCTGCCAACGTGAAAACCCTGATTACCACACGCAACGGCGGCGTCAGCCAAGGCGTGTATCAAAGTTTGAACCTCGGTTCGCACGTCGGCGATGATCCCGATGCCGTGCATCGCAACCGTGAAATCGTGCAGGAACAGGTCGGGCTGCCCGTTGCTTACCTCAATCAAATCCACAGCACCATCGTTGTCAACGCTGCCGACGCATTGGGCAATACGCCCGACGCAGACGCTTCGGTGGACAACACGGGCAAAGTCGCCTGCGCCGCGATGACTGCCGACTGCCTGCCTGTCTTGTTCTGCGACAAAGCCGGTACGGTCGTCGCTGCCGCACACGCCGGCTGGCGTGGTTTGGCGGGCGGCGTGCTGCAAAACACCATTGCCGCGATGAATGTCGCGCCCGTCGAAATCATGGCATATCTCGGCCCTGCCATCGGCGCGGACGCATTCGAAGTCGGACAAGACGTGTTCGACGCATTTTGTACGCCCATGCCCGAAGCTGAGGACGCATTCGAAGACATCGGCGGCGGTAAATATCTTGCCGACATCTACGCACTGGCGCGTTTGGTTCTGCGCCGCGAAGGGGTGGACATGATCTACGGCGGCACACACTGCACCGTCTTGGAACGCGACACTTTCTTCTCTTACCGCCGCGACGGACAAACCGGCCGCATGGTCAGCCTGATTTGGTTGGCGGAATAATGCGCGGTAAACCGTGTATCCGATATTTGACTGAAAAAAGTCGTTGTTAAGCGTATCGGTTCCAATATCGTTAAGGTCGTCTGAAAATATCGGTTTCCTCAATTTCAGGAACGGTTTTCAGACGACCTTTGTTCGTTGTATCCTTTAGGTAAATCAGGCGGTATTTGTCATTGCATATGCGATATTGAGGTCGTCTGAAAACGAGTAGGACGGTTTTTCAGACGACCTTTTCAGGATAATCGACTACGCTTGAATCTTGTTTATCAACAATTGTATTTTGAAAATTTGGAGAGAATAATGAAATCAGTCGTACTTTGGGGTTCTATTTTACTGTTGTCGGCGTGTGGCTCGATGCAGAGTCAGGTTGTGAAGAAAAACGTTTCTTTCGATCCGGGCAGTCAGGCACAAATCCGCTCGTATGGTTCATACGGTTCGGATTTGATCCGCATATATCCTGAAACGGACTGCGCAAAATGGGAGGGAACAAAACGGAACGCGGTAAACCGTCGTTTTGTCAACGGATTGCCGCGTAAGGTTAGGAATATTTCGATCGGTATTCCGCCTACCGAGTTGAGCCGTAAAACGGAAAAAGACACCGGATTCGTTTTCCGTGATTCTTATCGCGAGATGGTCGTATCGGCGGATCAGCCTGTGGTTTTGGACGGTGCATTTTCGTCTCAAACGAGAAATTACCATTATAGTTGTCGAGTTGCCGCTTCTTTCACACCTAAGGCAGGCGAGGCTTATGAAGTCCGCTATCTGTCAGAGGAAGATGGATGCGACATTGAGGTTTACCATATCGGTCATGAGGAAAAAGACGGTGTCCGCCAAACCAAAAAACTTACTGCAAACTATTGCGCAAGGCCGGGAACAAGCTTTTAAAGATGTGGTACGAGAAATTTAACTTTCTCAGCCGCGAAGCTCCCGCATCCGATGAGGATTTGGCGTGTTTTTTTCGGGCAGCGGACAAGCATATCGGCGATGAAGGTATCCGTGTTTTGGCGCAGGCTTTTCCCGAAGCGGGCGTGGCGGAGAAATTTGCCGCCACCGGCTTGCGGCTGCCCGATTATTTTTATATTCCCAAAGAGATGGAACAGCTTTGGTGTTATGCCGTAAGCGGCGAAATCGAAGGAAACGGGCGAGAATTCGGCTATTTTTCGCCGAAAGACGTGGTGGAATTTTATTTTAGTTACGAATTTTGGTTTTACGCCCCGCATTTCCTGCCGGTTGCCTTTGATGGCGGCGGTATATTTTATGCTTATGATTTCCGCCAGCCTGGCGATTTGCGGATTGTGTTGGCGGATTCGGGTTTTTATGGAGAAAAAGAAGGCGAATATACGCCTGCGGGTAAAACGTTGGCAGAAGTTTTAAGTCGGGAGCCTGATTGATGTGGTTTTTGTTCTGCGGCTGCCGGTGTTTTCAGACGACCTTGTCAGAGCAAAACCGCAAGGTCGTCTGAAAAACGAATAGCAGATTAAGGAAATTCTGATGAACACCGTTTCCATTCAAAACCTTTCCCACCGCTACGGCAAGACCCTTGCGCTTGACGATGTGTCGCTGGACATCCCGAAAGGCGCGACGGTCGGTTTGATCGGGCCGGACGGCGTGGGCAAATCGACGCTGCTCTCACTGATGGCGGGGGTGAAGGTGATTCAGGACGGGCGGGTGGAAGTGTTGGGCGGCGATATGGCGGACAAGGACGTGCGGCGGGATTTGTCGCACCGCATCGCCTTTATGCCGCAGGGTTTGGGGCGCAACCTGTATCCTACGTTGTCGGTGTATGAGAATATCGATTTCCACGCGCGGCTGTTTGGTTTGGACGGGCAGGAACGCACGCGGCAGATTGCGCGGCTGATGGAGGCGACCCGCCTTGCGCCGTTTTCCGGCAGGGCGGCGGGCAAGCTATCGGGCGGGATGAAGCAGAAGCTGAGTTTGTGCTGCGCACTGGTGCACAGCCCAGATTTGTTGATTTTGGACGAACCGACCACGGGCGTGGACCCTTTGTCGCGCCGCCAGTTTTGGGCGCTGGTGGACGATTTGCGGCGGGAACACGCGGGCATGACCGTGATTGTGGCGACCGCCTATATTGAAGAGGCGCAGCGTTTCGAGCGGCTGCTGGCGATGGACGCGGGCAGGCTGCTGGAAAACAAGCCCACTGCCGACGTGCTGGCGGACTACGGCACCGATGTGTTGGAAGAGGCCTACGTCAAAATGCTGCCGCCGGAGAAACAGCAGGGTTCGGGCGGTTTGGAGATCACGCCGTTCGTCCCCGACCCCGATGCGCCGCCCGCGATGGAAGCGCACGGGCTGACCAAGCGTTTCGGCGATTTTACTGCTGTGGACCACGTCAGCTTCACCATTCAAAAAGGCGAGATTTTCGGCTTTCTCGGCAGCAACGGCTGCGGCAAGTCCACCACCATGAAAATGCTGACCGGCCTGCTGGAAGCGACCGAAGGAGATGCCACGCTGTTGGGCAAGCCGATAGACGCGGGCGGCTTGGATACGAAAATGCGCGTCGGCTATATGTCGCAGGCGTTTTCGCTGTATGAAGAACTGAGCGTGCGCCGCAATCTGGATTTGCACGCCAGACTCTACCAGATGGGCGCTAAAGGCGCGGCGGCGGTGGAAGAAGCCCTGCAACAGTTTGATTTGGCGGACGTTGCCGACACCGCGCCCGCATCGTTGCCGCTGGGCATCCGCCAACGCCTGCAACTGGCCGCCGCCTGCCTGCACCACCCTGAAGTATTGATTTTGGACGAACCGACTTCGGGGGTCGATCCCGCCGCCCGCGATATGTTCTGGCGGCATCTTCTGAAACTCTCCCGCGAAGACAAAATCACCATTTTCGTTTCCACCCACTTTATGAACGAAGCCGCCCGCTGCGACCGCATTTCCTTTATGCACAAAGGCCGCGTGCTGGCGGTGGGCACGCCCGCCGAACTGGCGGCAAGGCAGAATGCGCCAGATTTGGAAGAAGCATTTGTGCAGTATCTGATTGAAGCGGAAGGCGGAGAAGGTGAGGAAGGGGTGTCCCGCCAAGAGGCTGCGCACTCTGAAAGTGATCAACGCGAGTTTCGACAAGACGTAGACGGCGTGCGTGAACAAGGTTTACACACCCTACCGGCGGAAACTCCGACCGTAGGGTGTGTGGCGCAAGCCACGCACGCGGAAGGGGAATCGGATGACAGGCATTTTCAACTTTCAGACGACCTTCAAGGAAAAGATACGGGGTCGTCTGAAACCCAAAATGGCGTGCGTGAACAAGGTTCACACACCCTACCGGCGGAAACTCCGACCGTAGGGTATTCGGCACAAGTCACGTACGCGGAAGGGGAATCGGATGACAGGCATTCTGAACTTTCAGACGACCTTCAAGGAAAAAATACAGGGTCGTCTGAAACCCAAAGCGGCGTGCGTGAACCAAGTTCACACACCCTACCAGTAGAAACTCCGATCGTAGCGTGTGTGGCGCAAGCCACGCACGCTGAAGGGGAATCGGATGACAGGCATTCTGAACTTTCAGACGACCTTCAAGGAAAAGGTATAGGGTCGTCTGAAACCCAAAACGGCGTGCGTGAACAAAGTTCACACACCCTACGAGACAACCCAAATACCGAAACCTTCAAATACCGTTTTTCCATGATTTGGACCTTCGCCCGCCGCGAAGCCAAAGAACTCTTGCGCGACAAAATCCGCCTGTTTTTCGCCGTGTTCGGCCCGCTGATTATCATGGCGTCGGTATCTTGGGGGATTTCGTTTGACGTGCGGAATCTGAAATTCGCCGTTTACGACCGCGACCAAACCGCTGCCAGCCGCGAGCTGGTCGAATATTTCGACGGTTCGCGCTATTTCCTCCAACAGCCGCCGATACAGTCCGAAGCCGAAATCGACACCGTGCTCAAAAGCTCCGGCGCCATATTGGTCATCGATATTCCGAGCGGTTTCGGACGCGATTTGGCGCGCGGGCTCAAACCCGAAGTCGGTTTTTATGTGGACGGCTCCATGCCGTTTAACGCCACCAACATCCGCGGCTACATCGGCAGCCTGATCACCGCCTACACCAAAGACCGCATCGCCGACAGTGGGCTGCCCGTTTCGCTCAAAGCCCCCGCCGGCATCGAACCGCGCTTTATGTACAATCAGGATTTCGACAGCATCAACGCCATCGCCCCGGGCGTGATGATGCTGGTGTTGATGATGATCCCCGCCATGATGTCGGCAGTCGGCGTGGTGCGCGAACGCGAAATCGGTTCCATCGCCAATTTCTACGCATCGCCCGCCGCCGTGGCGCAATATCTGATCGGCAAACAGCTTCCCTATATCGCCGTCGGCATGGTCAACTTCGCCGCCATGATGCTGATGATTATTTACCTGTTCGGCGTGCCGCTCAAAGGCTCGTTTGCCGGACTCGCCATCGGCACGCTCTTGATGGTGTCCGCCACCACCGCGCTGGGGCTTTTGATTTCCTGCTTCGTGCGCTCCCAGCTTGCCGCCATTTTCGCCACAGCCATCATCACCATGATCCCCGCGCAAACCTATTCCGGCTTTCTCTACCCGCTTTCCACCATGGAAGGCGGCGCGCTGATTATCGGCAAAACCTTCCCGTCGTCGTGGTACTACACCGTCAGCGTCGGCAGCTTCACCAAAGGGCTGCACACCGCCGACCTGCTGCATGAATACGCCGCCATCGCCGCCTTTGCCGCCACCAGCCTGATTTTGGCGTGTTTGTTGTTGAAGAAACAGGAGAAGTAGAAAAAGGTCGTCTGAAAACTCAGCAGGCGGGTCTTGATGCCTGATTTGTTCCTTAACCCACTATTAAAGAAAGAAACGCCATGAACCGAACAACCCTGTTTGACGGACTGGCCGAACGCTACGGCGCGGCGGCGGAATATCCGTGGGCGAAATCTTCCGACTTTGCCGTGTTCCGCCACACGGGCAACCGCAAATGGTTCTGCCTGTATATGCCCGTGCCGTCTGAAAAACTGGGCATGGGCGAGGGCAGTCTGACGGAAATCGTCAACGTCAAATGCCGCCCCGAACACATCGGCGCATGGCGCGCGACGGCAGGCATCCTGCCCGCCTACCACATGAACAAAGAACATTGGTTGAGCATCGTATTGGCGCAAACGCCCGCAGAAAACGTGTGGCGGCTGATAGATGACAGCTTTGTGCTGACGCGCTAGGATTGATTAACTTCACACATTAGATACAAGAGAACATGATGACTGACATTACCCTTATCCCCGTTCAAGAACACGAAAAAGATGAGTTTATCCGCGCCTTGCAGCAGTCGTTCAGATTGGCGGTGGCAGACGATTTGGATGACGGAGAAGAAGTTATCAGCCGCGAAGAAATCGAAGAATCCATGAATGCACTCAAAGCAGAGAGCTATCACATTGTTGCCGACGGCGAAAAAGCAGGCGGCGCGGTAATTGTCGTCAATGCCGAAACGGAGCGCGGTTCGTTGGATTTGCTATTTATGTTCCCGCAGAAACACGGGAGCGGCTTGGGCGGGAAAGCGTGGCGTGCGATAGAGCGGCTGCACCCCGAAGTACGCGTGTGGGAAACGCATACGCCGTATTTTGAGAAGCGCAACATCCATTTCTACGTCAATAAATGCGGCTTTAAAATCGTAGAGTTTTTCAATCCGCACCACCCCGATACCACTAGACCGCAAGCAGCGGGGCAAGATGAAGCGTTTGAATATTTCTTCCGTTTTGAAAAAGAAATGCCGCAACAGCCGTAGGATGTGCTTCCTTGTCTTGAGTTTTGCAGACTTTATAGTGGATTAAAATTGCAATGATACGGCGTTGCCAACGCCCTTATGTACTACCCGTACACGGCGGGCGTTGCCGCCTTGTCTCATTTTTATTTTAATCCACTATATTTATTAAATTTCAGGAGAAAACATGAAAACCATAGGCATCATCGGCGGCATGAGCCCCGAAAGCACCGTGCTCTACTACCAAATCATCAACCGCGAGACCAACCGCCGTTTGGGCGGCAACCGCAGCGCCAAAATCCTGCTCGACAGCGTGGATTTTGAAGAAATCGTCCGTTTGCAGAAAAGCGGCGATTGGGCGGCGGCAGGAAACGTGTTGGCGCAAAGCGCGCGGAAGCTGGAAGCGGGCGGCGCGGATTTTTTGCTGCTTGCCACCAATACCATGCACAAAGTCGCCCCCGCCATCGAACAGGCGGCCGGCATCCCCTTGCTGCACGTCGTCGATGCCACTGCCGCCGCCATCAAACGGCAGGGCTTGTCCGCCGTCGGCCTGCTCGGCACGCGCTTTACCATGAGCGACGGTTTTTATACGGAGCGCATGGGTTCGCAGGGCGTACAAACCATAACTCCGACCGCCGACGAACAAGAAGAAATCCACCGCATTATTTTTGACGAACTGTGCCTGAACCGCATCCGCCCCGAATCCGCCCGCTACTTTTACGACGTGATAGGTCGTCTGAAAAACGAAGGCGCGCAGGGCGTGATACTCGGCTGCACCGAAATCTGCCTGCTTGTGAACGAAACCGACAGCCCGCTGCCCGTGTTCGACAGCACTGCCATCCATGCGCTCTCGGCAGTGGATGCGGCGCTGGCGGAATAAGTGGGACTCCTGATTAAACTGCTACGGAGTGGGTTTGCCATTTCGTATCAGTTTATCCGTAGTCCCACCCATGATGCGGCAAACGCCAAATTTCACGATATGGATGTTATCCGCTTATGAGGCGTAAACTTTGTGAATAATTTTGACGGTTTTGCCTTTGCGGTTAAATTCCGTCTCGGTAGTAATGGCTGAAGCGCAATCCGAACCTTGGTATTTCATATCGATATGGTTGGGATTTTTACGGCGCAGTTTGAGAGACCATTCGGAAATTTCGGGTTCGTTGCCGCATTCCATTTTTTCTTTTTTGTTCAAGGTCAGGTTTTTGCGCGGCAGGGTGGAAGGAACGGTCTTAGGGTAGGGCGCTTCGCCGTTGTAACCTTGCTTCATAAAGGCGGAATAGGCTTGTTGCAGCGAACCAGTATAACGGCATTCGTAGCGGGTCACGATGGAATCGAGTTCAGGGTTGCCCGTAGATTTCGGGCTTTCATGGCAGGACAGATTGCCGGCAAAAGCGGCAGGGGAAGCGAGAAGCAGGCAGAGCAGAAAAGGTTTGGCGGACATCATAGTTCCTTAGATTGGATTGATGAAATAGGTCGTCTGAAATCAAAGCTGATCCCAAAGACCTTATTTGACAAACATAATTATACATTGTCGGTCTGACTAAACGAGTTGGATTGACCAATCAGCGTAGTAGCCGATTCCATACGCGTTGACTTTATCCATTGCGTTTCGACGGGATTTTTTAGGGAAAAACAGACTCTATTGTGTGTACACGGCAAACCTGCTGCCGGACTTTTAATGGGAAAACCGAGGCTGTAAAGCTGAAAAACAGCCGGACAATTTTTCAGACGGCCTTTGAGAAAGCAAGCTACCAACAGGAATCCCCATGCGTACCCTGAAAAATATTCTAACCCTGATGCTCAAAGAGTTCCGCAGTGTGCTGACTGATCCGGTGCTGATGGTACTGATTGCGTATATCTTTACAGCCACGATTTATCAGATGGCGCAGGTGGGCGCGGATTTGAAAAATGCCACTGTCGGCATCATCGATCAAGACCGTTCGGTTTTGTCCATGCGTATCCGCGATGCCGTGCAGCATCCGTTTTTCAAACCGGTAGAGGACGTGCGGCGCGAGGATTCGGACGAATTGATGGACAAGGGCGAGTTCACCTTTATTTTGGAAGTGCCGCCCAATTTTCAGCGCGACATGGCGGCGGGGCGCAATCCTGATTTGCAGCTTTTGGTTGACGCGACGTCGATGACGCAGGCGGGGGTGGGCGCGTCTTATCTTTCGCAAATTATCAACCGCGAAATTTACGAATTCACCGGCGTGACGCGACCGGAGTTAATCAACCCCGTCATCAATACTTATTACAATCCCAACGGCGAGAGCGCGTGGTTTATGCCGACTTCGCAAATCGGTTCGATGTCGTGTATGTTGCTGATTTTATTGACGGGGGCGGCGGTTATCCGCGAACGCGAACGCGGCACAATCGAGCATTTGCTGGTGATGCCGGTCAATGCGTTCGAACTGATGATGGGCAAAGTGCTGGCAAATGCCGCCGTGATTTGGGTGGCGGCGTTGTCGTCGCTGTGGTTTATCGTGCATTTGTGCATAGGCGTGCCGCTCATCGGCTCGGTGCCGCTTTATGCGGTAGGGCTGGCGTTGTTCCTGTTTTCGGTGGCGTCGCTGGGCATCATGATTGCCACGTTCGCATCGACGATGGGGCAGTTCGGTATGCTGATGTTGCCGGTGTATATCGTGATGAACCTGTTTGCCGGCGGCGCATCCCCGCGCAGCAATATGCCGCACGCGGCGCAACTGATCAGCGAATATTGGCCGCTGACGCAGTTCGTCAAATTTTCGCAAGACATTCTGTTCCGCGGCGCGGGGATTGAAATCGTGTGGGGGCATATGCTGATCATGGGCTGTATCGGCGTAGGATTCTTATGGTTGGCATTGTTGCGGTTTCAAGGGATGTTGGAGAGACAGGGTTGAGGTCGCCCCGCCAAGGATTGCTAAAAAGCAAACCTGACGGTTCGCTGCCCTCTCCCTAACCCTCTCCCACGGGGAGAGGGGATTGAGGATGCTGAAACCCAACTATGCTTTGGATTTCCAGCCAATTTTGTCCATCCTCACCGTGGGAGAGGGGATTGAGGATACCGAACCCCAACCATGTTTGGGATTCCCGGCTAATTTGTCCCTTCTTCCCGCGGGGGAGGGAGTTGAGAATACGGAACCCCAACCGTGTTTGGGATTTCAGCCAATTTTGTCCATTCTCACCGTAGGAGAGGGGATTGAGGATACCGAACCCCAACCGTGTTTGGGATTTTCAGCCAATTTGTACCTTCTTCCAGTGAGAGAGGGCTTGAGGATACCGAACCTCAGCCATTTGGGGATTTCCAGCCAATTTTGTCCCCTCTCCCCGTGGGAGAGGGTTAGGGAGAGGGCGGTAAGCCGCAGGCTTACATTCAGGTTTCGCAAAAAATCTTCTGAAAGTTCGCTCCAACAGGAGATCGCGCATTCTGAAACCGTTGTGGCAAATTTTATTTGTGTGCAAGATAAACGAAAGGTCGTCTGAAAACGTTTTATCCTGTTTTCAGACGACCTTTTTACTTCCTTAACAACTTTACCTGACGCGCTTTACCTGCCCGACTGTGCCCACACGTTTTGCAGGTAGGCGTAGGTCAGCTCGGCGGTGCCGGACACCAGCGCGATGTCGCTGCCCAAGTCTTCGGCTTTGCCCACGCCGATGGGCAAGGCGCCGGCGGCTTTGATGGCGGCGACGCCGGCAGCGGCGTCTTCAATGCCGATGCATTGGCGGATGTCCGCGCCCACGCCCTCGGCGGCGGCGAGGAAGATGTCGGGGGCGGGTTTGGAATGCGCGACGGCGGCAGGGTCGGCGACGGCGTCGAAGAAGTGGGTCAGCCCCATGCGCTCCAGCAGGAATGGGCCGTTTTTACTGGCGGACGCGAGGGCGATTTTTTTACCGTTTGCCCTCAATGCTTCCAGCAGCGGCAAAATGCCGGGGTACACGTCTTCGGGTTTGACTGCCTGAATCATCTCGACGTAGTTGTCGTTTTTACGGCGGGTCAGTTCGGCAAACTCGGCTTCGCTGACGGTTTTGCCGCCGTGTGCGAGGATGCGTTTGAGCGAATCGTCGCGCGACACGCCTTTGAGTTGCTCGTTAAACTTGCGGTCGATACTGATGCCCAGTTCTTCGGCGAGCTTTTTCCATGCGCGGTAGTGGTATTCGGCGGTGTCGGTGATGACGCCGTCGAGGTCAAATAGGACTGCGGTGAAAGTCATTTTGCGCCCTCCTTATTTTTCCAAGGCAACGGTGTGGCTGCCGTTGAGCGTGATGTCTTTGCCGTACACCTGCAAATCGAGCGGCTCGCCTTTGAGCAGGGTAAAGACGACGTTTTCTTTGCCGACGGCGACTTTAATCAGACGGCCGCGGTAGTTGATGTGGAAGGCGTAGCCTGTCCACGCACTCGGCAGGAACGGGGCGAAGCTGAGTTTGCCGCCCCAAGTTTTCATTTGGGCGAAACCTTGGACGATGGCAAGCCATGAGCCGGTCATGGAGGTAATGTGCAGGCCGTCTTCGGTGTCGTTGTTGTAGTTGTCCAAGTCCAGGCGGGCGGTGCGCTGGTACATTTCCACGGCTTTTTCTTCTTTACCCAGTTCGGCAGCAAGAATAGAGTGGATACATGGCGACAACGAGCTTTCGTGCACGGTCATCGGTTCGTAGAAGTCGAAGTTGCGGCGTTTTTCGTCCATATTGAAACGGTCGCCGAAGAAGTAGATGCCTTGCAATACGTCCGCCTGTTTGATGAAGGGCGAACGCAGGATTTTGTCCCACGACCATTTCTGGTTGAGCGGCAAATCGTCGGGCGAAAGCGCGGACACGGGGCGGATGTCTTTGTCGAGGAAGCCGTCGTGTTGCACGAATACGCCGAGTTCTTCGTCATACGGACGGTACATATTGGCGCTGATGTCCGCCCATTTTTCCAGCTCGGCGGCGCTCACGTTCAAATCCGGACGCGGGTATTTCGCCAAGGCTTCGCGAGTGTAGTCCAATACCCATGCGGCGAGGGTGTTGGTGTACCAGTTGTTGTTGATGTTGTTTTCGTATTCGTTCGGGCCGGTTACGCCATGAATCATGTATTTGCCGTTGCGTTTGGAGAAGTGGACGCGGTCCGCCCAGAAGCGGGACACTTCGACCAAGACTTCCAAGCCTTCTTTGGCAAGATAGCTTTCGTCGCCGGTGTAGTTGGTGTAGTTGTAGATAGCGTAAGGAATCGCGCCGTTGCGGTGGATTTCCTCGAAGGTGATTTCCCATTCGTTGTGGCACTCGATGCCCGTAAACGTCACCATCGGATAGAGCGCGCCCGCCAAACCCTGTTCGCGCGCGTTGTGTTGCGCCTGCGGCAGTTGGTTGCGGCGGTATTGCAGCAGGTTGCGGGTAACTTCGGGTTCCGCCAGTGCGAGATAGAGCGGCACGGCATAGGCTTCGGTGTCCCAATAGGTCGCGCCGCCGTATTTTTCGCCGGTAAAGCCTTTCGGGCCGATGTTCAGGCGTGCGTCTTCGCCGTAGTAGGTGGAGAACAGTTGGAACAGGTTGAAGCGGATGCCTTGTTGCGCTTCGTCGCTGCCTTCGATGACCACGTCGGCGATTTCCCAACGGTGCAGCCAGCCTGCTTTGTGCGCGTCCAGCAAGGTTTCAAACGCAACGCCTGCGATTTTTTCCGACAAGGCGCGGCCTGCGGCTTTCACCGCTTCCAAGCCCTGATAATCGCGACTGGTGGTAACAATCACGCGTTTTTCAAAGGTTTCAGGCGTGCCGCCGACTTCGGCCTCGAAAGAATTGGAGACCTGCCAGTCGGTTTGGCTGCCGCCGAGGGCTTTGAAGCTGCCGGCGAAGGTTTGCTCGGCGTTGACGATGAATTGTTCCACGCCGAAAGGATTGGCGACGGTTTGGGTGGCAATGTAGGAGCGGTCGTCTGAAACGCCTTTGTCCAATACCTGCCAGAATTTTTCTTCGTAGTTGGAGTCTTCGTTTTTCACGTCGGCGTCGATGATGGAATCGATGCGGACTTGGTGGGTTTTGCCGTCGACGGATACGGCTTCCCAGCGGATAACCGCCAGCTCTTTTTGCGCGACGGACAGGAATTTGCACACATCGAAACGCACGCCGAATACGGTGAACGAGCGGCGCAACACGCCGTGCTGCATATCGAGTTCGACGGAGAAGTCGGCAACGTCGTTTTTCGCCAAGTCCACTTCTTGACCATCGACAAAGATTTTGACTTTGCTGAAATTGAGCGCGTTGATGGCTTTGCCGAAATATTTAGGATAGCCGTTTTTCCACCAGCCGACGCGGGTTTTGTCGGGGAACCACACGCCGGCGATGTAGGTACCCAAGTGGCTGTCGGCGGAATAGGTTTCTTCAAAGTTGCCGCGCATACCCATATAGCCGTTGCCCAAGCTGGTCAGGCTCTCTTGCAGCCGTTTGTGTTCTTTTTCCAGTTTTGCCGAACGCAGCGTCCAAGGGCTGATTTCCATGATTCTTGTGTACATCGTAAAGCTCCTGTTTTGATGGTTTTATGGCAAACCGTTTTGAAATACGGTTCGTCTTATTCAATCGGATAAAGCGTCGGCAGAAGTTTCAGACGACCCTCCTGCCGATAAATGAAGAAAATTATGCGCCGCCGTGTGTTTCTTTAATCAGGAACACGGAAAACGCGCCCAGCAGCAGGACGACGCCCCCTACCAAGAACATATTGGCCTGCAACTCGCCCAGCATCGGGAACAATTTGACGGTCGACAGCGAAGCGACGATTTGGGGCATACAGATGGAGCCGTTGAACAAGCCCAAGTAAGTGCCCATGTGTTTGCCCGACAAGGCGTTGGTCACAATCGTCAGCGGATAAGTGATGATGCCCGCCCAAGCGATGCCGATTAAGGTGTAAGACAACACCAGCGCGTATTGATTACTGATGTAGCAAACGGAGAAAAAGCCGAGCGCGCCCAAAGCCAGGCAGCTGAAATAACCCGCCTTATGGTATCGGTTGGGGATTTTCGCCAATATAAACGAACAAATCACCGCTGCAACCGACTGCACCGCCGCCAATACACCATACCAGTTGCCCGCTTCCTGATAGCCTACGGAAGACGCATTGGTCGCGTGCCAGACGTTTTCCGCGATCGCGCCTGTGGAATAAATCCACATATATTGGAAGGCGAACCAGCAGAAAAACTGCACCAAAGTAACCGTCCAAAACGCCTTAGGCGCGGTTTTCAAGAGTTCGAACCAGTTGGCTTTTTCCTGATTCGCCGCCACGTCGATGCCGTGGTAGCGGGCGTAGGTCTCCGGATCGTATTCCTTCACTTTGAAAATCGTGAACGCGCTGGTAATCACCAGCAACGCCGCGCCCACATAAAACGCCACGACCACGGTCTGCGGCACGACGCCTTTCTCGGCAGTATTCGCCAAACCGATATACGCAAACACAAACGGCAGAATCGCCGCCAAAACCGCGCCCGTATTCGCCAAGAAGCTCTGAATCCCGTAGGCGTAGCTTTTCTGCTCCTCATTGACCATGTCGCCGACCATCATTTTAAACGGCTGCATCGCCATATTCGACGATACGTCCAACAGCGCAATCATCAGCGCGCCGAACGACAAAGCCGCCAGCGACGCATAACCGAAACCGAAGCTGCCCGAGTTCGGCATCAGAATCATCACGATGACCGCAATCAGCGTGCCGTAAAGCAGATACGGCAGACGGCGGCCGCCCAAGCGCGGCTTCCAAGTGCGGTCGGAGTAATAACCGACAATCGGCTGCACCAGCATCCCTGCCAACGGCGGCAGGATAAAGAACCAGCCGAGGCTGTGCGGATCGGCGCCGAGCGTCTGGAAGATGCGGCTCATCTGCGAGCTTTGCAGGGTAAAGGCCGTCTGAACGCCGAGAAAACCGAAACTGAGCATCCAAATCGTGCTTTTCGGCAGCGAGGGCAAGCCCTGCCGCGTGGGTTGCGTATTGTCCGACATGAGGTAGTCCTTTCGTTTTTTTGTAATAAAACCGGTTTCGGTAAACATCATCGAGCAATGGATACCGATAAAAAGGGGCGTGTTGTGACAGTGCATGATGTTGAGTCGCGCGGGTCAAGGGTCGTCTGAAAACGAAGACAGAAGACGGTTTCAGACGACCTGGTGTCCACATCACACTAAGCTATTTTTTAATCAACAGTTCGGGCAATTCAGCCCCATCGGTGCAATTTCGGTAACGCAGGCAGCGGTCAAACCATAATCATCGTTATGATGAAGTCGGTTTGGGATAGGACATCGGGCTGCGAAGCGGCAAGAAATTGTTTAAGGAATTCAATTAAAGAGGAGGCGTCCTCACTTGGATAACAGTCGGATAAAACCATTTTCCGCGCTTGTCACGGATAGAAAGCGTAGTGTTCAAACATTTGTTTTCAGACGGTTTTGAGTAACGTGTCATCAGTAAAAACGCGCAGGGGATGTTGTCGGAAGAGTAGGGTGGGCGCGATTTGCTGAGGGATGGTATTGTTGTTGTGAAGCATCTGGTATAGATAAGCGGGGTCATTATGTTTTAAAACATACATGCTGGCAAGTGGCTATAAGTACCATAGTTGACTATCCGCAAAGTTTGAGTGGAGAAGCAAAGAAACGGCTTGCAAGCTGTTTACTGATTCGTCCTATTTTCCGTAGGGCATATCGGGAAGGCGGCAGAGAGTTTGGGGATAAGGTATACAGGTCGTCTGAAAACGGTTCATCCTGTTTTCAGACGACCTTTTTTGACAATGTGATACACTGTCATTCTGACGACATAAATTATAGTGGATTAAATTTAAATCAGGACAAGGCGACGAAGCCGCAGACAGTACA
>CAUVJL010000029.1:0-23929 GCA_963552075.1 uncultured Neisseria sp. | reverse complement strand
GTACTGTCTGCGGCTTCGTCGCCTTGTCCTGATTTAAATTTAATCCACTATAAAGAGGTCGTCTGAAAACCCTTGTTTCGGTTTTTCAGACGACCTCTTCAATTCAAGATGCCCTTGTTTCAAATTTCAAAACTGTCCGCTTGGTCAGCCTTGCGTATCATGCCTGCGGCGACGGTGTGGTTGGTGGCTTCGTCTATCAGGATGAACGCGCCGAGGGCGTGGTTTTCTTCGTAGGGCGCGGCGGCGATCGGCTGCTGGGTTTTGAGGCTGACGCTGCCGATGTCGTTGAGTTTGAGCGTGTCGGCGGATTCGACGCGGCTGAGGGTGTTCACGTCCCAAACGTAGGAAATCGCGCTGATTTTGACGGGGGTGGTTTGGGTGGTGTGTTTCAGCAGGTATTTGCGGCGCAGGTTGAGCGGGATGTCGTCGAACCAGCACAGCGCGGCTTGGAACTGCTGTTCGGGCGCGACGGGGCTGTCGGCGGCGGCGATGCTGTTGCCGCGCGAGATGTCGAGGTCGGTGTCGAGCGCGACGGTCAGCACTTCGCCCGCTTCGGCGGATTCGGTTTTGCCGTTGGGATTATAAATTTCGGCGATTTTGGCGGTGTGTCCGCTAGGCAGGATTTTGATTTCGTCGCCGGTTTTCAGACGACCCGCTTCCAGCCTGCCTTGATAGCCGCGGAAGTCGTCGCTGCTGCTGCCGTCTTGCCGTGCGACGCGCTGCACGGGGAAGTGGGCGGCTTGGTCGGCGGCGTTTTGGCGGTTGACGGGCAGACTTTCGAGCAGGGGTAACAGCGGTAAACCTTGATACCACCGGGTTTGGCTGCTGGCGTTGACGATGTTGTCGCCTTTTAACGCGCTGATGGGCAGGAAGTGGATTTGGGCTTGGAGGCCGATTTGTTCCGCCAGCTTGCGGTAGGCTGCGGTAATGGCCTGATATTTGGTTTCGTCGAAGTCGAGCAGGTCGAGTTTGTTGACGGCGACGATGATGTTAGGGCAGCCCAAGAGTTTCAGAATCGCGCTGTGGCGTTTGGTCTGTGGCAGGAGGACGGGTTCGCTGCCGGAAAAATCGACGCGCGTTGCGTCTATCAGGACGATGGCGGCATCGGCGGTTGATGCGCCCGTTACCATGTTGCGGGTGTATTGTTCGTGTCCGGGCGTGTCGGCGATGATGAATTTGCGCTTGGGCGTGGCGAAATAGCGGTAAGCGACATCGATGGTGATGCCTTGTTCGCGTTCGGCGGCAAGGCCGTCGGTGAGGCTGGCGAAGTCGGGCGTTTCGCCGTTTTCGGCGGCGCGGTTGAGTTTGTCGAGCTGGTCGGTCAGCAGGGTTTTGCTGTCGTAGAGCAGGCGGCCGATGAGGGTGGATTTGCCGTCGTCGACGCTGCCGGCAGTGATGAAGCGCAAAAGCGGGGCGGTGGTTGCGGTCATGGTTCTTTCCTTAATTCTCGGATTGCACGTTACTTTAATGAGGTCGTCTGAAAATGGGAAAGAATGCTTGGTTTTAAAAAAAGATGATTTCGTTATATTCGGGCGGTTTCTTTCGGACGGCGTCGGCTTCCCGCGTTTGCCAGAAAACCCGCTTAAAGGTAAAATCCCGTATTCCAACATGGGTACTGCATCATGACTAAATTTATTTTCGTAACCGGCGGCGTCGTATCTTCACTCGGAAAAGGTATCGCCGCCGCTTCTATTGCCACCATCCTCGAATCGCGCGGTTTGAACGTAACCATGCTCAAGCTCGACCCTTATATCAACGTCGACCCCGGTACGATGAGCCCGTTTCAGCACGGCGAAGTGTTCGTGACCGACGACGGCGCGGAAACCGACCTCGACTTGGGACACTACGAACGTTTCATCAACGCCACCATGACCCGCCGCAACAGCTTCAGCACGGGGCAGGTGTACGAAAACGTTATCGCCAAAGAACGCCGCGGCGACTACCTCGGCGGTACGGTTCAAGTCATCCCGCACATTACCGACGAAATCAAACGCCGCATCCACGAAGGCGCGGCGGGTTACGATGTCGCCATCGTCGAAATCGGCGGTACGGTCGGCGACATCGAATCGCTGCCGTTTTTGGAAGCCATCCGTCAGATGCGCAGCCAGTTGGGACGCAACAACACTTTGTTCGCCCACTTGAGCTACGTTCCCTACATCGCCGCCGCAGGCGAAATCAAAACTAAGCCGACCCAGCATACCGTTAAAGAAATGTTGAGCATCGGTTTGCAGCCCGACATCCTGATTTGCCGCATGGACAGAACCATGCCCGCGGACGAACGCCGCAAAATCGCCTTGTTCTGCAACGTGGAAGAACGCGCGATTGTCGGCAGCTACGACGTGGACAGCATCTACGAATGCCCCGAAATGCTGCACGACCAAGGCATCGACAACATCATTACCGAGCAGTTGCAGCTTAACGTACAACAGGCGGATTTAACCGCGTGGAAAAAAATCGTCCATGCCATCAAAAATCCGAAACACACCGTCAAAATCGCCATGGTCGGCAAATACGTCGATTTGACCGAATCCTACAAATCTCTGATCGAAGCCTTGAAACACGCGGGTATCCACACCGAAACCGATGTGCAGATTACCTTCGTTGACAGCGAAAACATCGAGAAAAACAACGGCGACGTTTCCATGCTCAAAGACATGGACGCCATCCTCGTTCCAGGCGGCTTCGGTTCGCGCGGCGTGGAAGGCAAAATCGCAGCCGTGCGCTATGCCCGCGAAAACAACGTGCCATACTTGGGCATCTGCCTCGGCATGCAGATTGCACTGATCGAATACGCCCGCGACGTGGCAGGCTTGAAAGGCGCGAACTCCACCGAGTTCGACCTCAAATGCGCCGCACCCGTCGTCGCCCTGATTGACGAATGGCAAACCGCCGACGGCAGCGTCGAAACCCGAGACGAATCCGCCGATTTGGGCGGCACCATGCGTTTGGGCGCGCAAGAAGTCGAATTGAAGGCAGGCAGCCTTGCCGCCAAAATCTACGGCAGCGAACACATCCGCGAACGCCACCGCCACCGCTACGAAGTCAACAACAACTACGTTCCCACGCTGGAACAGGCAGGCTTGGTCATCGGCGGTGTATCTGCCGGACGTGAACGCTTGGTCGAAACCATCGAACTGCCGAACCATCCTTGGTTCTTCGCCTGCCAGTTCCACCCAGAGTTCACGTCCAACCCGCGCAGAGGCCATCCTTTGTTCACCGCGTTTGTCAAAGCCGCGTTGAACAATAAAAAAGGCTGATGCCCAGCAAAAGGTCGTCTGAAAAGAGAAAAAGCACCTCGATTGAGGTGCTTTTTTGTGTTGGTATGGCGATGTTTTGAGAAACCGGGCATCTGCCGCTTTTTCAGACGACCCGCAAGGAATGTTCAATCCTGTACGTCCTCAGGTTTCCAACCGGGTTCCGGTTTCCAGTCGGGCGAGAGCGGTGCGCCTGCGGGTTGTTTGTAGCGGTTGTACATAAACAGATATTGGGTCGGGAAGCGGCGTATCCAGTATTCGGTGTTTTCATTGATAATTTGTGCGTCGTGCTGTTTGTCTCCGTTCAGTTCGCCGCGCATAGGCTCGATGTGCAGCACAAATCCTTTGCCGTTCGGCAAACGCTCGCCGCAGAAAAACAGCGCCTTCACGCCTTTGACTTGCGCCAGTTTGCCCGCCAGCGTCATGGTGTAGGCGTATTTCCCGAAAAACGGCACCCAGACGCCGTCGCCGCCTTCTTCGGGAGAGGGGGCGTGGTCGGGCAAGACAATCGTGGCTTCGCCGGAACGCAAAGCCTTAATGACTTGTTTGACCCCTTGAATATTGGTGGGGGCGGTTTTTCCTTTGCCGCGAACGCGCCCCGCCTGCATGACGGAATCCAAGGCTTTGATTTTGGGTGGTTTGTACATGGCAGTCAGCGGGAACGGAAGCTGTTGGCTGATATAGCGTCCGGCGAGGTCGTAGCTGCCGATGTGCGGGGTAATAAACAACAGTCCTTCTCCGGCGTCCAAGGCCGATTGGACATGTTCCCAGCCGTGCACTTCTTTAAACAGCGTTTCAATGCTTTCAGGTCGTCTGAAAAAGGCTACGGGCAATTCCAGCCCGCCTTTCGCCGTTTCACGGAAAACGGCTTTGACCGACGAAGGCTCGGGATTCAATCCGGCAAGCCGCATATTGTCGAACACACGCTGCCGGTCGCTTTTGAGCAGATAATAGCCCAAGCCGCCCGCCGCATTCCCCAGCGCGTGTAGAAGCGGCAAAGGCAGCGCCGCAAAGCATTTAAACAAAAAAGTGAGCAGGATTTGCATAATAGATTGATGAGATGGAACGGGGGGATTGTAAATGAAAACGGCAGGTCTGGATATTGAGTTTCATCTGGATGTAACGGATTGCCGCAATGTTTAAAATATCGGATGCGTTCATTCGGTTCGCCAAACGGCATAACGTAAAAAGGTCGTCTGAAAACGGTTTCCATTTTTTGAAACGGTATTTTCAGACGACCTTTGCGTTTGGCTAAACGGATAGCGTGTTACGCCAGCCTGTTTTGTTGCGCGTCTTGCAGGCGGGCTTCGAAGTTGCTCAAATTGACGCCTGCTTGTTGTGCCGCAGCGACGACTTCGGCGACGTTTGCACCGTTTTGCACCTGATGATAGCCCCAGAGCAGGGAGCAGCGGGTGCCGGTGCGGCAGTAGGCGAGGACCGGTTGGGGAACGCTTTTGAGCAGGTTTTGGAAAGCGGCGACATCGGCGGCGTTGATGGCGGGTGCGACGACGGGCTGATGGTGGTGTTCGCGGATGCCTGCGGCTTCAAGCCAGCTTTCGACTTGTTTGAACGTAACTTGGTTTTCTTCTTCGCCGTCGGGACGGTTGCAGATGACGGTTTGGATGCCGAGTTTGGCGGCTTCTTGTACGTCTGCTTCGGTCAGTTGTGGGGCGATATAGAGGTTGTCGGCAAGTTTTTGGATAGACATGGGTTTTCCTTTTCTACGTTTGAAGATGGATTTTAGTTGCCTTGAGGGGCCAACAGGGCTTTTTCCAATCGTTTTTTATTGGCTTCGGATTGTTTTTGTATGTATTTGCGGACAATCTCGTCAATCGCTGTATCTTGTTGCATATTGGATCGGGTTGACCAAATGGCAGCGGAAAGTGTGAGGTCTACATGGTTAGGGCGTTGGGCGGCAGCCGTTTGGGCTTTGATGATGTAGTCGACGATACGCTCGACTGCTTTCGGATTGCCGGTGGCAAAATAAGTTACCCAATGAAAATCCAGTGATGCAGGGGAGATGATGGGTTCTTGAAGCGGATGGAAGCTTTTGTTTTCCTTGAGATTGTTTTTAAGCTCGGTATTTAATGTCAGGCTGTCGAGACAGGTTTGGGCTTGAGACGTGCCTGTCAGGGCGAGGGTGTAGGCGGCAAAGGTTAAGGCGTCGCCTTGGTAAGTTCGGATATTGTCACACCAAATAGTGCTGCCTTGGGGGTATTTTTGCAGAGCTTGCGTGCCCCATACAAGGGTGGTATTGCGCATGAGATTGGCTTTGACAATCTGGTCCATTAGAGAAGCAGCACGTTCGGCAGAGGGATTTTTGTAGAAGACGGCGATATCCTTTCCTAGTTTATCTGCCGAATCTGATTTGGGGGCGGCTGCGGCGTGCAAACTGAGTAACAGGGCGGTCATGCCGACAAGGATTTTTTTCATGGTTGTTTCTTTCAGAGTTGATGTTTCAGACGACCTCGATCCAGAACTTGAGGTCGTCTGAAAATCAGGCTCGGTCATTATAAAGCCAGTTTTCAAATAATTCGCGGTCGGTAATGTAGAGGACGGCGGTATCGGCTTCGGCGGCTTGGACGGTGATGTCGGCGACGTACAGGATGCCGGTGCGGAAGTAGTGGAGGCGGGCGGTAGCGCCGATGGGGAGTTGCGCCCACTGTGCGGCAAGGTCGGTACAGGCGTAGCCGTCGATGGCGATGATTTTGTCCTGCGGGCAGAGGGCGGCGTTTTCTGCGCTGCCGCCGTTGAAGACGTGAGTCAGGGTGGCGTGGTCGCTGTTTTGTTTGAACCTTGCGCCGAAGTCGGACGCGGGGGCGGGCGTTTCGGTTGGCGGTTCGGACAGGAATGCGCCGCCGTGGCTGCGCGGCTGTGCCTGCCATTGCAGTCCGATGCCTATGGTGGCGAGGAGTTCGGCAAGGGGCAGGTCGGCGGTGGAGTAGAGGGTCGTCTGAAAAAAGTCTTCGAGGTCTAGGCCGGTAAACGCTTGGCAACGGGCTTGCCATTGTTTTTCGGGGATGCCTTGCCGGGTCTCCAGCCAATCGCGGTAGTGTTGCTGCATGACGCGGTCGAGGGTGTGTCGCCCACTGCTTTTGCTGCGGATGGCGAGGTCGAGGCAGAGGGCGGCGAGTGCGCCTTTTTGGTAGTAGCTGACGATGGCGTTGGGGCTGTTTTCGTCTTGTTTGTAGAATTTGTTCCAAGCGGTGAAGCTGGATTCGGCAAGGCTTTGTTTCAGACGACCTTTGGTTTGCTGCACGCGGGTGATGCTTTGGGTGAGCAGGCGCAGGTAGGCTTCGGGGGCGATGGTACGGCTTCGGGCGAGGAAGAGGTCGTCATAGTATGAGGTGATGCCTTCAAATGCCCAGAGTTGCTCGGTGTAGTTTTCACGGTCGAGGTCGTAGGGGGCGAAGGCGGCGGGTTTGATGGATTTGATGTTCCAGGCGTGGAAGTATTCGTGTGAGAACAGTCCGAGCAGTTGGGTGTAGGCGTCGTTGGCGTCGGTCATGCCGTGCGGCGGCAGGCTGTGGCGGTCGGCGAGCAGGGCGGTGCTGCTGATGTGTTCCAGTCCGCCGTAGATGTTGTCGCCGACGTGGAGCAGGAAGAGGTAATGGGTGAACGGGGCAGGGGAGGGGAACATGGCCAGTTCGGTTTCGCAGATTGTGCGGATGTCTGACACGAGGCGGTCGCGGTCGAAATCGGGGTAGTGGCCGCTCAAGGCGATGCGGTGCGGGATGCCGCCGGCTTCGAAATCGAGAAATTCGATGTTGCCCAGTTCGACAGGGTGGTCGATTAAATCGTGGTAGGAGGTCGTCTGAAAGCTGTGGACGTCGGTTTGGGGCAGGGTGGTGGCAATCCGCCATGTTTTCGGCAGGATGGGAAATTCGATTTGGTGCGCGCTGTTTTCTTGTCCGTTTACCTGCAAAAACAGGCACGCGCCGTCAAAAAACCCGCGTTCGGCAGTCAGAAACGAGCCGCGGACGGACAGGTCGTAGGCGTAAACGGTGTAGTAAATTTCCCACTCGCCGGACTGCGGGGCGGTGCGCCACCGATTTTTTTTGACTTGGGTCAGATGGGCATATTCTCCGTTGCAAAAGGCGCGGATGGTGGTGATGTGGCGGGAGAAGTCGCGTATCAGATAGCTGCCGGGAACCCAGTTCGGCAGGCTGATTTCTGTTTCCAAATCATGTTCTTGTCGGAAGGTTAGGCGGATGTGCCACTCGTGGGCGAGCGGGTTGGGGGTGATTTTGTAATTAATCATGACTATTAATGCATTTGTTAAATTTTATGAATAAAAAGGTCGAATTATGCAGTTTGATTTATATCGATAAAGTCCCCTTCAAAAGGGAGGCTTGAAAAAATAAAGTGGCGCTGTAGGGGAGGTTGTTAAATAATAATATGATTATAAAGTAAAAAATATAAAAAATCGATAAAGCCGCCAGATGGAGTGAAATGTAATTCCGCTTGGCTAGGCTTGTCTTATATGTTAAATTTAGAAAAATTTAAACCTAGCCCTTATTGCGTTTGTTCAAAACGCATACGGCAAAGTGAGATAAAAAATTTTTATTCCCATAATTCATGGAGACTCTCATGGACACACAAACTTATAACTACAAAGTGGTGCGCCAGTTCGCCATCATGACCGTAGTTTGGGGTATTGTGGGCATGTTGGTCGGTGTCATCGTTGCCGCCCAATTGTTCGCCCCGGCCCTTGATTTATCAGATGTCGGCCCTTGGTTCCACTTCGGCCGCCTGCGTCCGTTGCACACCAATGCGGTGATTTTTGCGTTCGGCGGTTGCGGTCTGATGGGTACATCATACTACGTTGTTCAACGTACCTGTAATGCACGCCTGTTCGGCGGTTGGCTGCCGGCATTTACCTTCTGGGGCTGGCAGGCAGTTATCGTTGCGGCAATCGTCAGCCTGCCTTTGGGTTATACCCAAGCTAAAGAGTATGCCGAATTGGAATGGCCTATCGACATCCTGATCGCTTTGGTTTGGATTGCTTACGCCATCGTATTCTTCGGTACGATTGCCAAACGTAAAATCAAACATATCTACGTTGCCAACTGGTTCTACGGCGGTTTCATTTTGGCCGTTGCCCTGTTGCACATCGTCAATAACCTGAGCATTCCTGCGGGCTTCATGAAATCCTATCCGGTTTATGCGGGCGCAATCGATGCTATGGTTCAATGGTGGTATGGCCACAATGCCGTAGGTTTCTTCCTGACAGCAGGTTTCTTGGGCATGATGTATTACTTCGTGCCGAAACAGGCGGGTCGTCCGGTTTATTCTTACCGCTTGTCCGTCGTCCACTTCTGGGCTTTGATTTTCACCTACATGTGGGCAGGTTCCCACCACTTGCACTATACCGCGCTGCCTGACTGGACTCAGTCCTTGGGTATGGTGTTGTCCCTGATTCTGTTCGCACCTTCTTGGGGCGGTATGATCAACGGTATCATGACCTTGTCCGGCGCATGGGACAAACTGCGTACCGACCCTATCTTGAAATTCTTGATCGTTTCTCTGTCCTTCTACGGTATGTCCACCTTCGAAGGTCCGATGATGTCTATCAAATCCGTCAACGCTTTGAGCCACTACACTGACTGGACCGTTGCACACGTCCATGCCGGCGCATTGGGCTGGGTGGGCTTCGTGACCATTGGTTCCGTGTACTACATGATTCCTCGCCTGTTCGGTAAAAATGAAATGTACAGCACCAAATTGGTGGAAGCGCACTTCTGGATTGCGACCATCGGCGTGGTTCTGTATATCGCCTCCATGTGGATTGCAGGGGTATTGCAAGGTATGATGTGGGGTTCTTTGAATGCGGACGGTACTTTGACCTATTCGTTTGTAGAGTCAGTTAAACGCACCATGCCTTTCTACATGATTCGTTTCACCGGCGGCCTGCTGTACCTGAGCGGTATGTGTATCATGGCATACAACGTTTACCGTACGGCCATCAGTGGCAAAGCGGTTGATGCCGAGATTCCCGCGGTGTCTCAAACCCAGCACCACTAAAAACATAAGAAAAGGCTACCAAAATGAAATTACAACAATTAGCTGAAGAAAAAGTCGGCGTCCTGATTGTATTTACCCTGCTTGTAGTCAGCGTAGGCCTGTTGATTGAAGCCGTGCCGCTGTTCTTTACTAAAGCTGTCACCAAGCCTATAGAAGGTGTGAAACCTTATAACGCTTTGCAAGTGGCTGGTCGCGACATCTATATCCGCGAGGGTTGTTACAACTGTCACTCTCAAATGATCCGTCCGTTCCGTGCGGAAACCGAACGTTACGGCCACTACTCCGTTGCCGGCGAGTCTGTTTATGACCATCCGTTCCAATGGGGTTCCAAACGTACCGGTCCGGACTTGGCACGTGTCGGCGGTCGCTATTCCGACGAATGGCACCGCATCCACCTGCTGAATCCGCGCGACGTTGTGCCGGAGTCCAATATGCCCGCTTTCCCATGGCTTGCCCGCAACAAAGTCGATGCCGAAGCGACCGTGGCGCATATGAAAGCACTGCGTAAAGTCGGTACGCCTTACAGCGACGAAGAGATTGCCAAAGCGCCTAAAGCCTTGGAAAACAAATCGGAGTTGGATGCGGTGATTGCATACCTGCAAGGCTTAGGCTTGGCATTGAAAAACGTAAGGTAACATCATGGACGTAAACTGGGCCCGCTCGCTCTTTACTGTTTGGGTTTTTATCAGCTTTATCTTAGTGCTTTATATCGTTTTCAACCGACGCAATAAAAAGAACTACGATGATGCCGCCAACAGTATTTTCGAAAATGATGAGGATAAAGAGTCGTCTGAAAAAGACGGGCGATAACAGTTTAGTCCGTGATCACGGAGCAAAATAATGAACACATCACCCCAATTTACCAGTAATTTCTGGAATATATACATTGCAGTCATCGTCGTGCTCAGCTTTATCGGCTTGGCATGGCTGCTGCTTTCCCAAAACGTTGTGAAGCGTCCTAAAAAGGGCGAAGAAGTCAAAACGACAGGTCATCAATGGGACGGTATCGAAGAATATAACAACCCGTTGCCACGCTGGTGGTTTTGGCTTTATGTCTTTGTTTGGCTGTTCGGTATCGGCTATCTGGTCATGTACCCGGGTTTGGGCGATTATGAAGGCCAGTGGAAATGGAGCAGCCACGGACAATATGATCAGGAAATGGCTAAAGCAGACCAGAAGTACGGCAAAGTTTATGCCAAGTTTGCCAACATGCCGATTGAGCAAGTGGCAAAAAATCCTGAAGCACGCGCCATCGGTCAAAACCTCTTCAATACCTACTGTATCCAATGTCACGGTTCTGATGCCAAAGGTTCCAAAGGCTTCCCGAATTTGACCGACAACGATTGGTTGTGGGGCGGCGAACCTGAGAAAATCCACGAGACCATTGAAAAAGGCCATACGGCGACGATGCCGGCATGGGGTCCTGCATTGGGTGAAGAGCGGGTAAAAGATGTGGCACACTATGTCATGTCATTATCCAAATCCAAAGACCAATATGATGAGGAGCGTGCTGAGCGTGGTAAGGTAGTGTTCAATGGTCCTACAGCAAAATGTTTTACCTGTCACGGTGATAAAGGTCAAGGTGCCCAAGGCATTGCTCCGAACCTGACCGACGACGTATGGTTGTGGGGCGGTACTCAAAAATCAATTATCGAAACCATCACCAACGGTCGACAAAGCCAAATGCCGGCTTGGGGTCGTTTCTTGGATAAAGACAAACTCCACATTATGACTGCGTATGTATGGGGTCTGTCCAACAAAGACGGCAAAGCACCCGTGAAAAAAGCCGAACCTGCTCCCGCACCGACACCTGCTTCTGCTGCCGCCGCATCATCTACTGACGCTTCATCTGCGTCCGCACCTGCACAAGCTGAAAAAGCGGCTTCAGCAGCTGATGCAAAAGCGGCCGCTCCTGCCGAAGCCAAGCCGGCAGAAAAAGCAGATGCTTCTTCTGCCAAAGTGGACGGTAAAGCCGTTTTTGAAGCCAACTGTAAAATGTGTCACGGTGGTACCATCCCCGGTGCTCCAGGCATAGGCAAGAAAGACGAGTGGGCCCCGCGCATCAAGCAAGGTAAAGATACCCTGCACAAACACGCGCTCGAAGGCTTTAACTCCATGCCTGCCAAAGGCGGTAACACAAGCCTGAGTGATGACGAAGTCAAAGCAGCGGTTGACTATATGGCCAACCAATCCGGCGCTAAATTCTAAACTGTAGAAATTAAAACGCACCTTTTCATAAGGTGCGTTTTTTTATGGGGTCGTCTGAAGTTGCTTTTGAAGTTGCTTTCAGACGACCTGAAGTTCATCCCGTACTTTCATTAGCGCGAAACCAAGTAGGTTCAAACCCCGCCATTGCAATGGATTTTGGGCGCGTGGATCATCTTGGGCAAGTCCGATTCCCCAGATTGCGTCAACCGGGCTGGCTTCTACTAAGATACGGCTGCCGGTGCCAAGCAAAAAGCGTTTCAAATCGGGGTGTTGGATGAATTTGGCACGGTTGCCTTCGCAAACGATATCGAAGCGGCGGGCATTCCAAATATCGTTTTTAAAACCGATAACTTGTCTCCCCAAATCCTTAGCCTGTTTGGGGTGGGCGGAAGCGATGATTTGGCAGCGGATATCGTCTGCGCCGAACAGCCTCGCTTTCTCAGCCATCATATAGTGTTCGGCAGTCGCATAGCGGATGCCGTCGATTTCGAAGGGCGCAGGATACCATTGGCTGAAGACGGCTTTATCTATCTCATTTTTATGTTTTGGCGTGTGTCCCCAGAAGTATAGATATTTCAGTTTTTCTTTACGCTGGTAGGCGGTCTTCAGGTCGGCAAGAGTGTAGGGGGTAGTCATGGTGTTTCTTTCTTATTGTTCATTAAATTCAAACGGATAGGGCGTTACCGGATTTAAGATTTATGATGAGCGCAGGTGTGGCAGATTGATTGTAAATCAGGGCAAGACGAAGCCTCAGACGGTATGAATGGGAAATACCGTGCCGATCTGTAGTTAATCCACTATAGATGGGAATATATTTGCTATCATACTGTTGACGGTAGAAAAAAGGTCGTCTGAAAAAAGTTTTCAGACGACCTTTGTCATTTAAGGCTTATTTCCAAACCAAGAGCGCGTGGTTGCGTTTGCCGCGCCGTACGATGGTGTATTTGCCGAAGCGTTTGTGCGCGTCGGTCAGCAGATAGGCATCGTCAGGGCGTTCGGCGGCGTGGTTCGGGTTGTTCGATTCGGCGGCTTGGCCGTTGAGCAATACCGCTTTGCTGTTCACAAAACCGCGCGCTTCTTTGTTGGACGAGGCCAAGCCGGTTTTAACCAAGGCTTCGACGACATTGAGGCCGTCTGAAACTTCAAATGCGGGCAGGCCGTCGAGTGCGAGCTGTTCGAAGTCGCTTTCGGTCAGGCTGCTTTGGTCTTCGGCAAACAGGCTTTCGGAAATACGCTGTGCGGCTTGCAGGGCGGCTTCGCCGTGAATCAGGCGGGTCATTTCTTCGGCGAGGATGCGTTGCGCTTCGGGCTTGGTGCCGCTGGCTTTGTCTTTCGCTTCGATGGCGTCGATTTCTTCGATAGACAGGAAGGTGAAGTATTTCAAGAATTTATACACATCGGCATCGGCAACTTTCAGCCAGAATTGGTAGAACTGATACGGCGAGGTTTTCTTCGCGTTCAGCCATACCGCGCCGCCTTCGGTTTTGCCGAATTTGGTGCCGTCGGATTTGGTGACCAGCGGCAGGGTCAGGCCGAATACTTGTTTTTGGTTCAGACGGCGGGTCAGGTCGATACCGGCGGTAATGTTGCCCCATTGGTCGGAGCCGCCGATTTCCAAAACCGCGCCATGGCGTTTGTTCAATTCGGCAAAGTCGTAGCCTTGCAGCAAGGAATAGGCGAACTCGGTGAAGGAAATGCCTACGTCGTCGCGCTCGATACGCTGTTTGACGGATTCCTTGTTCAGCATGGCGTTGACGGAAAAATGCTTGCCGATGTCGCGCAGGAAGTCGAGGCAGTTCATGCTGCCGAACCAGTCGGCGTTGTTCGCCATAATGGCGGCGTTTTCGCCTTCAAAGCTCAAAAACGGTTTCAGTTGGTTGCGGATGCTTTCTACCCAGCCGGCAACGGTTTCGGCGGAATTCAAGCTGCGCTCCACCGCTTTGAAGCTGGGGTCGCCGATCATACCGGTCGCACCGCCCACCAAAGCAATCGGCGTATGGCCGACTTGTTGGAAACGGCGCAATGCCAACACGGGCAACAAGTGGCCGATATGCAGGCTGTCGGCGGTCGGGTCGAAACCGCAGTATAGGGAGATTTTTTGTTCGTTCAACAAAGCGTCTAAGGCTTCGATGTCGGTAGTTTGCGCGATGAGGCCGCGCGATTGTAGGTCTTGGATAACTGATTTCACTGAAATTCCTTTTATATAGTCGGTGTTTCAGACGACCTTTTCTATACCTTAAAATATCTGAGGTCGTCTGAAAAATTAAAAATCTTTATCTGCCAGTGGATAGTCTTTTGGGGTGCTGTAATATTCTTTGGCAGAGTTATAGGTGGCAATAAAGACTTTATTGGTGTATTTTTTCGAGCCGTCAAAACCAGATACCGTCAATTGAAGCGGGTAGAAACCGGCACTTGTTTTACCGTCTTTTATTATTTTGATTTTAGAAGAAAGGTTGTACAGTTCGCTCAAGCATTTACGTCGTTCGGCAGCGGTGTTTTTACGACCTTTATAAAAATTTTCCGAGCAGTCGCCTAATGCCCCCGTATTTTCTGCTTCTGCCGTGATACTGCTTTTTGTGATCTTTTTCGCGCCGTCATGAACAAACAATTGATAGGCAGAACCCGCATAACCATTATGAACATCGCCATGAAGGGTCAGAAATCCCCATTTGTCTTTGCCGAATTCGTGGAACGACCAAGACTTTGCTTCAGGCGCATTACCGAATGAGCCCGCCCAGCCATGTGGTTGCGCAGCGAGAAGTTTCCAGTCGTTGCCAGTCTGTTTCAAAACAAATACGCCCGCCAGACCGGATTGAACGTGCGCACCGTCTGCTACGCCTTTTTCAAAATTAAATGCGTTGCCTGTAAACAGCAGGTACATCAGTTTGCCTTGAGCAGTTTGGCGCGTTTCGCTTTTGGTTTGACGTACACAGTATTGACCATTGTCTTTCACATTGACTTGGTAACATTGGTATTTTTGCGAATATTTCGGATAAAACTTCTGTACGATTTGTTGCGGTGTTTGTGCTTGGGCAGTTGAGGCAGCGAAAAATAATGCCATATAGAGAATAGATTTTTTCATGGATAACTTCCTAAGTCCGAAACAACAGAATGATGGTTTTCAGACGACCTCGGTTAGGAAGGTCGTCTGAAAACTTATTGCATTTGGTTTATACGTTGAACAAGAAGTGCATCACATCCCCGTCCTGCACGACATATTCCTTGCCTTCTACGCGCATTTTGCCGGCTTCTTTGGCTTTGGCTTCGCCGCCGAGCGAGACAAAATCGTCGTAGGAAATGACTTGGGCGCGGATGAAGCCGCGTTCGAAGTCGGTGTGGATGACGCCGGCGGCTTGCGGGGCGGTGTCGCCTTTGTGGATGGTCCAGGCGCGGACTTCTTTGACGCCGGCGGTGAAGTAGGTTTGCAGGCCCAAGAGGTCGTAGCCGGCACGAATCAGGCGGTTCAGGCCGGGTTCTTCCAAGCCCATTTCGGCGAGGAATTCGGCTTTTTCATCGTCTTCCAATTCGGCGATTTCGCTCTCCATCGCGGCGCAAACGGCGACGACAGGCGCGTTTTCTTTTTCAGCCAATTCTTTCAGGCGGTCGAGGTGCGGATTGTTTTCAAAACCGTCTTCGGCAACGTTGCCGACGTACATGGCGGGTTTGGCGGTCAGCAGGAACAGCGGTTTGAGCATGGCGAGTTCTTCCGCGTCCAAACCGAAGGAGCGGACGGGTTTGCCTTCATCCAGATGCGGCAGCAGTTTTTTGCACAGTTCCACCAGTTTTTGCGCGTCTTTGTCGCCTGAGCGGGCGCGTTTTTCTTCGCGGACGATGGCTTTTTCGACGCTGGCGAGGTCGGCAAGGGCTAGTTCGGTGCCGATGGTTTCGATGTCGGCAATCGGATCGACTTTGCCGGAAACGTGGACGATGTTGTCGTCGTCAAAGCAGCGCACGACGTTGACGATGGCGTCGGTTTCGCGGATGTTGGCGAGGAACTGGTTGCCCAAGCCTTCGCCTTTGCTCGCGCCTGCAACCAAACCGGCAATGTCGACGAACTCGACGATGGCGGGCTGCATTTTTTGCGGATTGACGATTTTCGCCAGTTCCGCCATGCGCGGGTCGGGCACTTCGACGATGCCGACGTTGGGTTCGATGGTGCAGAAGGGATAGTTCGCCGCTTCGATGCCCGATTGGGTCAGAGCGTTAAAGAGGGTGGATTTGCCTACGTTGGGCAGGCCGACGATGCCGCATTTCAAGCTCATGGTTTTTCCTGAAAAGATAAAAGTTTAACGGCGGATTATAGCATATCGGGGAATGACTCAAAAACTGTAAAGGTCGTCTGAAAAGCGCGTTTTCCATGCGATGGGAACGGTTGGCGTTTTCAGACGACCTCGACGAAGATGGGACAAGGTAGCGTGGGCGTTGCCTGCGAGAAATATATCGGTCTATTTTGCTTGGGGCGAGTAGCAAAATATCCTGATTTTCGTGGGCGGAGCCCACGCTACGGTTGCGTCAGGTGGTTTATTCAAACTCGCAATAGAAGGTCGTCTGAAAAACGGTCATAGCGGGTTTGCCTGGCTGCAATTCGTGTTTTCAGACGACCTTGGTAACGAGTGGAAAAGTAGCGTGGGCTTTGCCCGCGAGAAATATATCGGTCTATTCTGTTTTTGGGCGATGGGCAAAATATCCTGATTTTCGTGGGCGGAGCCCACGCTACGGCTGAGGCGGGTATTTTATTCAAACTCGCAATAGAAGGTCGTCTGAAAACGGTCATATCAGGTTTGCCTGGCTGCAATCCGTGATTTCAGACGACCTTGGTAACGAGTAGAAAAGTAGCGTGGGCTTTGCACGCGAGAAATTATGTTGGTCAATTTTGTTTGGGATGAGGGGCAAAATATCCAATTTTCGTGGGCGAAGCCCACGCTACGGTTGAGGTGCGCGTTTTATTCAAATTCATAATAAAAGGTCGTCTGAAAATGCGGATAGCGAGTTTTTCTAAAACCACTATTTCGTTTTCAGACGACCTTTTGTGTATATGGATTTTTAATCAAACAGCAAAATCAGCAGCAACACAATCGCAATCACGCCCAGCCACATGCTTTGCCGCTGCTGTACTTTGACCAAATGGATATAGGCATCGCGCATTTCCTGCTGGCGGTTTTCGTCAACCAGTGCGCTGATTTTGCGCGGCAGGGAAGGGATGATTTGCGCCCAGTCGGGGGCTTCGTTTTTGAGGTTGCGCCAAAGGGCTTTGGGGCCGACCTGTTCGTTCATCCAGCGCACCAAAAACGGTTTGGCGGTTTTCCACAAGTCCAAATCGGGATCAAGCTGGCGGCCCAAGCCTTCGATGTTGAGCAGCGTTTTTTGCAGCAATACCAGCTGCGGTTGGATTTCGACATTGAAGCGGCGGCTGACTTCAAATAGGCGCATCAGCACCAAGCCGAAGGAAATTTGCGAAATCGGTTTGTTGAACACCGGCTCGCACACGGCGCGGACAGCCGCTTCCAATTCTTCCGCACGCGTGTCGGCAGGTACCCAACCCGATTCGATGTGGGCGGTGGCGACGCGGTGGTAATCGCGGTTGAAAAAGGCAAGGAAGTTGATGGCGAGATAGCGTTTGTCGTAATCGGTCAGCGTGCCGACGATGCCGAAATCGAGGGCGATGTAGCGGTTGTCGGCGGCGACCAGAATGTTGCCGGGATGCATATCCGCATGGAAAAAGCCGTCGCGGAAAACTTGCGTGAAGAAGATTTCCACGCCGTAATCGGCGAGTTTGTGCAAATCGATGCCCTCGGCTTTGAGTTTGGCAATATCGGATACCGGCGTGCCGTCCATCCATTCGATGGTCAGTACGTCGCTGGTGCAGTAGTCGTAAAACACCTTGGGTACAATCAACATATCACTGTTTTGAAAATTGCGGCCGAGCTGGCTGGCATTGGCGGCTTCGCGCATCAAGTCCAGCTCGTCATGCAGGTATTTGTCGAATTCCGCCACCACTTCGCGCGGTTTCAAACGCTTGCCGTCGGCAAACAGACGTTCGACCCAAGCCGCACCGAAACGCATCAGCGACAAATCTTGTTCGATAACGGGCAAAAGGTTGGGGCGCAAGACTTTGACCGCCACTTGTTCGCCCGAATGCAGGCGGGCTTTGTGTACTTGGGCGATGGACGCGCTGGCGACGGGTTCGGTTTCAAATTCCGCATACAGCGTTTCGATGGATTGCCCCAGTGATTTTTCGATTTGCGAGCGTGAAAGCTGCGCATCAAACGGCGGGACTTTGTCTTGCAGCTTTGCCAGTTCGACCGCGTAATCATGCGGAATCAAATCGGGGCGCGTGGACAGAACCTGCCCGAATTTGATGAAAATCGGCCCCAGGCTTTCTAGTGCAAGGCGCAGGCGGACGGCAGGCGGTTCGTTTTCCAATTCAGACGACTGCGGCAGCATTTTCAACAGCGTCCGCGCCCAGCCCGGACGGACAAGCGCGGCAAACAGCTCGGCGAGGCGGTAGAGGTAAAGCGTGCGGAGGATGGTTTTGATGCGTTTGAGCCGTTTCATGATTAAGCGCGGAAAATGCTGAAAGTCGAAATTATATAGTAAATAGGCTGTGCCCACACGGAATGGTATGGGGCTAGGACATGGATGTGGGCAGGAATTGGCTTTGCGGGCGTGCGGATGGTTTGCCTTCATAGAATCAAAAAGGTCGTCTGAAAACGTTGGACAAAGCTGCTTTCCCGTTTTCAGACGACCTTTGTTTATGGCTTGATATTATTCGCTCAAGAGCGCAATATCCGCTACCGCGTTCATTTGTTCTGCCAAACGGTTCAGCAAATTCAGGCGGTTTTGTTTTACGGCGGGATCTTCAGCCATCACCATCACGCCGTCGAAGAAGGCATCGACTTGCGGTTTGACGGAAGCCAGTTCGGACAAAGCAGTTTGGAAATTGCCTTCGGCAACGGCGGCGGAGATTTTCGGCTGCAAACCTTGCGCAGCGGCATACAGGGCTTTTTCTTCGTCTTGTTGCAACAGGCTTTCGTTAACCGCGCCCAACTCGGCATCGGCTTTTTTCAGCAGGTTTTGCACGCGTTTGTTGGCGGCGGCCAATGCGGCGGCTTCAGGCAGCTGTTTGAATGCGGCAACGGCTTGCAGTTTGGCGGTCAAATCGTCCAAACGGCGCGGCTGTTTGGCGAGTACGGCAGCGACGATGTCTTGCGGATAATCGTTTTGCAGCAACACGGCCAAACGTGCCTGCATGAAATCGGCGGTTTCAGACGGCGTTTTCTCATTGAGCAAACCTTGCGGGAAGCTGTTGAAGGCCGTCTGAATCAGTTCGTTTACGTCCAAACCGTACTGCATCAGCATACGCAAAATACCCAATGCGGAGCGGCGCAGGGCGTATGGGTCTTTGTCGCCGGTCGGAATCAGGCCGATGCCCCAAATGCCGACCAAGGTTTCCAGTTTGTCAGCCAAAGCAACGGCGGTTGCCACTTTGCCGTTCGGCAGGTTGTCACCGGCAAAACGCGGTTGGTAGTGTTGCTCGATGGCTTCGGCAATTTCTTCGGTTTCGCCGTCCAAGCGGGCATAGTATTTACCCATCGTGCCTTGCAATTCTGGGAACTCGCCGACCATTTCGGTTACCAAGTCGGCTTTGGCCAAACGTGCGGCGCGCTCGGCTGCGGCGGCATCCGCGCCCAATGCTTTGGCGATGTGGGCGGCAATGCTTTGCAGGCGCTCAATTCGCTCGGCTTGCGAACCGATTTTGTTGTGGTAAACCACGCTGGACAATTTCGGCAGGCGGCTTTCCAAAGTCGCTTTTTGGTCTTGTTTGTAGAAGAACTCGGCATCAGACAGGCGCGCGCGCAAAACGCGTTCGTTGCCTTGAATGATGTGTGACGGATCTTCGGTTTGCAGGTTGGACACCAGCAGGAAGCGGTTCATCAGCTTGCCGTTTTGGTCGAGCAGCGGGAAGTATTTTTGGTTTTGCTGCATGGTCAGAATCAGGCATTCCTGCGGTACGGCGAGGAAGTGTTCTTCAAAACCGGCTTCCAATACCACAGGCCATTCGACCAATGCGGTCACTTCGTCCAACAATGCTTCATCGGCGGCAACAGTCGCGTTCAGACGGCCAGCCTGTTCGTTCAAGGCCGTCTGAATGGCGGCTTTGCGCTCGGCAAACGAAGCAACGACTTTGCCTTGCTCGCGCATTTGTGCGGCGTAGCTGTCGGCGTTTTCAATGGTGATTTCGCCGTTGGACAGGAAGCGGTGTCCCAAGGTTTGATTGCCGCTTTGCAGGCCCAAAACGCTGACGTTCACGATGTCGCCGCCGTGCAGCACAATCAGCCCGTGAACGGGGCGCACGAAGGTAAACGTGCTGCTGCCCCAACGCATCACTTTCGGAATCGGCAGTTTCTTAACGGCTTGATTGATAATGTCTTCCAAAAGTTCGCCCAACGGTTTGCCGGTTTGGACGTATTCGTAGGCGTACACATCCTGCTTGCCGTCGTGGACGATGGTCAAGTCTTCGATTTTCGCACCCGCACCGCGCGCGAAACCCTCCAAAGCCTTGGTCGGCGCACCATCTTTCATGGCATTCGCCACGGCAGGGCCTTTTTTCACGATTTTCTGATCGGCTTGAACGGCTTTCACGTTTTTGACTTGAACGGCCAAACGGCGCGGCGATGCGTAGGCGGTAAATTCGGCTGAGCCGTCAATCAGTTGCGCTTTTTCCAAGCCTTCGATAACAGAAGCGGCGAAGTGGTTGCCTAAATTATTCAGGGCTTTGGGGGGGAGTTCTTCGGTAAGGAGTTCGATTAAAAGGGTTTGGGTTGTCATGTGAGACTTTCTGCTCTTTACATTTGTCGGTTTTAATTTCGTTGAAGCGGATACTTTCAGACGACCTTTGGCTGGAAACACCGTCTTGGTTGGATTTGTCTGGAAGTTTGGTGATAAAGCCATCGGATTCACGCGCCGGTATGGTGTGCAGTGCCGATGTCTGTTTGATTTGGTGCAGATTATGCCACAATTGCGCCTTTTCTGCGGCGTGATTATTAGAGAAGTTTGTAATAGAAGCGGGCAGAGGGTGATGAAGATAGGGGACAAAGCTGCCGGATAAGGATAATTTCCTTGTTTTGCCCTGATTTCAAATCAATCTGTCGCTGCATTAGGTGATCATGTTATGCGCTTTCATATTGGTGCGGGTGTGTGTTTGGCAGGTTAAAAGAAAAAGGTCGTCTGAAACTGCAAACAGTCTTTCAGACGACCTTTTTAAAGGAGACGGTCATTAGGATTATTGACGTTTCGCGCCGTAACCGCCGATGAGGTGTTCGCTGCCGTCTTGGTTTTTCAGACCATAAGTACCGCCGATTTCAGCAGCTTTTGCACCGTAGAATTTACCGCTCAAATTACCTTTCAGACCTGCTGCGGCTGCTTCAACCGAGCCAAGGAAGAGGTTGCCGTTTTCCCATTTTGCTGTCCCCTTCATGTCGTAGTCGGCACCTTTTACGGTTACACGACGGCCGTTGTCGTCAAGAGAGTGGAATTGGGAATTGGCAGTTTCAAAGCGTACGCCTTTCAAACCGAAATCAGCAATGGCTTTAACATCCGCCGTCAGCTGACGGCTTTGGTTACCTTTCACAACATAGGCAGTAGTCAAGCCGTTGTAAGTTGCCGTACCTTTTTCAGGCAGGTCGGTGAACTTGGTTTCATCGCCTAAGCTTTGATAGCCGAATGCGACATCGTTTTTGGGATCAAAATAGTATGCAAAGGTTTGATAAGCCCAACCGGCTGCAGCGGGGTCGTGCATGACGATTTGTGTGCCATCAGTAAATTGGATGATGTATACACCGTCGAAGCGTTTGTCAAACACGAGATGTTTACCATCCCCGGCAACCAAGTTACCTTTTCTAAAGTATGCCAATTTGTCTGCCAAGCTTTTGGCTTCGGCAGCTATAGCAGGACGCGCATCACGAAGACGACCATATAAATCGTTCAATTCGTCAAGTTTTGCCTGAGCTTTTGCGATAGCATCAGCATCGCCTTTCTCTTTAGCTTGTTTTAAAGTCTCTTTGGCTGTTTCGATTTGAGTGTACAGTTCGGTAATCTTCTCATCGATTGAGGCACGACCATTAATAAAGTTTTTACTGTCGCCACTTATCTTGCCGTTTTGTGGGCCCCCATCACTTTTTGTATTACCGCCTGAAAATACTTTCATAATCAGAGAATATGGTGTGGTCCAATTGACTTGAGCGGCATTTTGGTTGGCAATTACTACGCCGTCCAATTTTACTTCGTCATTGTTTTTGAAATCCAATGAACTAATTAAACCGTTTTGATTGTTTTCTTTGCTGTCAGTAAGGTAGAAATCACCTGTATATTCTTTTCCGTCTGCTGTTCTGGTAAGACGTAACTGGGCATTTGGATTGCCTTGTTGTGCAGTGGCAGAGGAAATAAAGCTGGTGTGCAGTGGTGTAGCGCCATTTACTGCTTCAAGCGGTGCTTCATCAATCAAGTCCGCGAGATTGTCAGCGCGGTTATGACTAGGGGTAGCTGCTGCTACGGTATTGCCATTATTGTTGTTGGTAGCGCTGGGGGCGGCATTGCTTGGGCTGCTGTTTTTAGCAGGGCTGCCGTTGCCACTTGTGCTGGTTGATCCGGTGGAAAGAGTGGATGCGCCACCGCTGCCACCGCCGCCTCCACAGGCAGACAGGATTGCCGCGCTGATGGCAGTTAAGATGATGGTTTTGATTTTAGTGTTGATTGCAGACATATTGTCCCCTTTTTTGTTGATTGGAATGGTGCTTTTTATCAAATGGCATAAAGTATTATCATAGATATAATTATGACAAAAATAAACTGTTTTTTACATTTGTTGGGATAATTGTCCATCGATATGTGGTTTGTGTTTGATTTGTACGACATAAAGGTCGTCTGAAAATGCTTGAAGCTGCCGGTTGCGGTTGTCTGCTTTAATCGGGCTTCGTTTTCAGACGACCTGCCATTACAATCACGTTTTATTTTAGAGAAGAATTTATGCGTCATTTTTTGTCTGTAATTTTGTGTTCATGTTTCCTCGCTGCGTGCTCCACTCCTATGGCTCCTCAAGATATTTCTACTGCTTCCGCCCGTTGGGCGACTTTGGTAAAGCAAGATGCTAATTTGTACCGTATTGACGATAAGCTTTACCGCAGTGAGCAGCCGGTTGCGGAAGATGGGGAGCTGATTGAGCAACTCGGTATCCGTAGTGTGATTAATTTGCGATTTTTTGATCGGAACGACAACGAAACACATTTAAAAGGCCGCAATTTGATGCTGCTGAACCGTCCTTTGTTGACGTGGAAAATTAAGCCTAAAGATGTCGCGCAAACTCTTTTCTTAATTGAAAAGCAGCAAAAATACGGCCCTGTATTGGTTCATTGCTATCATGGGGCTGACCGTACAGGTTTGATTTCCGGAATGTACCGTATTATTTATCAGGGTTGGTCGGTGGAAGAGGCCAGGTTGGAAATGCAACATGGTCCTTATGGCTATCATAGTATCTGGAAAAATATTGAGAATTTGTTTACCGAAGAAAAGGTGCAGGAGGTGCGCGAACATTTGGAACGTCTGAGAAAAGAGGGATGATGTTGAATGTAAGGTGAGGCCTGGATTAGGCGTCTTGGAATGATAACGATGTTGGTTTTAACTTATCTTTATCATTTTCTTGCGCTTACGGTATGGTGTTTGGCGTACACTTTGCCGGTCTCTTCAAACTAAGAACGATTCTTATGTATCACGGTGAACGCTTTAATGCGTATACTCATTTGATCGGCGCCATGCTGGCTGTTGCGGCATTGGTGCTGATGATTATTAAGGCGGATGATTCATATCGGCTTGCCAGTGCGATTACTTATGGTGTTTGCCTGTCTTTGCTGTATCTGGGCTCAACGTTGTACCACAGTATTCCTCAACCTAAAATTAAGGCTGTCTTGCAAAAAGTGGATCATTGCATGATTTATCTGTTGATTGCAGGCAGCTATACCCCGTTTACCTTGATTCCTCTTAAGGGAGAATGGGGTTGGTCGCTTTTCGGTGTGTCGTGGGGCTTAGCATTTTTAGGGATTATTCAAGAGCTTACGATAGGGAGAAAGAGTGAAAAACGGCTGTTGTCCATGATTATTTATGTGGTGATGGGATGGTTGATTTTGGTTGCTTTATTTCCATTGGTTCAATCGCTTTCAGCTGCCGGGCTGTTTTGGCTTGCGTTGGGCGGTATATTGTATAGCGTCGGTATCTATTGGTTTGTGAATGATAAAAAGATTAAACATGGTCATGGTATTTGGCATTTGTTTGTTCTTGGTGGAAGCTTGGCTCAATTTGTCTGCATCTATTTTTATGTACTTTAAGAGGCTGACGGTTTGTATAGTGGATTAAATTTAAATCAGGACAAGGCGACGAAGCCGCAGACAGTA
>CAUVJL010000028.1:0-24117 GCA_963552075.1 uncultured Neisseria sp. | reverse complement strand
CGCCCAGGTCGGCGAAGAGAGGGAAGGGGATGGGTGTGACAGGAGGAGCAGGAGGGGGCGCCCAACAGAAATCGGGGAGGATAAAGACGACATTGAAGTCACTGCTTTTACGGGCGATTTTATTGAATGCCATGGCGGCTTGCTCCTGTTGGGGGATGGGGTCGTCTGAAATATGGATGATTACAGGTTTGGGATTTCAGACGACCTATGTGTGGTTTATGCGTGTGCTGCCAAAGATGGCGGGATTGGGATAAATTCATCCTGCGAATCCCGACAGGCTTGGGCGGCCACGATTTGATCTGCCCGTTCGTGTCGGGCGATGAATCTGAGCTGGCATGCCGCAATTTCCAGTTCCTCCGGAAAAGATGTGCGGTAGCTGCAATCAATGCGGCGTTGTTCTACATCGACGAGGATGGTGTCCAATACCATATCTTTGCACAGTGACGAGTTGGTTGCCGTATGGGCGTGGACGAACACAGTTTCTACCGGCAAATCAACGGTAAATCGTTGGTTGGGTGCTTGGAAGGAATGCACCATGCCGGTAAAGGTCAGTTCGTAAATATGGTTGGGTTTCAGATGGGGAAGCTGCAGCGAGGGATGGGCGCCGTTCCAATAAGCCATAGAAAAATCTTCAGGCAGTAGAGGGGCACGGTTGGCTATCCATTGCGCATCGGCAGTGCCGGTATGTTTGGCTCGCAGTGCGAAATAACGGGGCATAAAGCCAAAGCCTTCGGGCGCGGCCTTATCGGACGGATCTCGCACGGGGTGTGCGGGGTCGTAGATTTGATGCGCTTTCAGTGTCCGCTTGAACCCGTTTTTTTTGAGTTCGGCCTTCGGATAGTAGCCGATACCGATGGCGTTTTGTTGATAGCCTGTGTGGTCGTCTTCGACTGCGCTGCCGCCAAAGGCAAACTCATAGCGGATAGGCAGGGAAAGGATGGGGGCGGGTTCGCTCAAAGACCATCCTGCCGCCTCCCGCACCCAGTAACGTTCCCCGGTAAGCGCCAGGCTTTTTTGGTAATCGCCGATTCTTACGGATACGGTGAATTGCCGAGAGGGGACATCGTCGGGTGCATAGGCGGTGGCATTGACAACCAAGTCGGTTTTGGGTTTGTAGAGGCTGAAGTCGCTTTCAAACTGAGTCGAGGTTTGCGAAGGATCGCCGTAATAGGTATCGGCAAACGTGAGCGGCGTTTGCTTACGGGCAAACGCAAGCTCCGTTTTTCCTGTTTCCGGGTCAATTTCAAACTCGTAACTGACTTTGGCGACGACTACATCATAAGCTCGATCTGTTTGGTCGATGTTTTTAAACTGCTGCGTATGAAAGCAGGTAAAGTTCTGCAACTCAAACATGGCGTATCTTCTCTAGTTGATATCGACTTTTTTGCCGTCGATGTCCACTACTTTGGTGCCGACGATCTTGATCGTTTTGCTGACGATGCTGATTTTGTTTTTATCAATCAAAATCATGGAACTACCGACTTGTATGGTAATTTTCTTGCCTGCGGACAGGGTAATGTTTCGACCTGCGTTGAGGCCGATGTTCATACCGGCGTTGAGCCCCATCACCAAGCCGACGCTATGCATTTCTGCACCGACGACATTGGTCATCCAGCCTGCACCGACGTTCAGCATATAGCCGGCACCGATGTTGGTCATCTGTCCGATGCCGACATTGTTCATACCGTTCAGGCTGACGGTTTCCTGTTTGTTGCCGCCGATACTGCTGACTTCGTTGGCAACAACGGTCTTGTTACGGTTGGCACCGACGGTCAGTGCTTGGTTTTTGCCGACAGCAACGTTCTGGTCTTGTCCGACAGTCAGCGCTTGGCTCTGACCTATGCCTACTTTTTCGTTCAAGCCAACAGAACGGCTGCGGTTTTTACCCACGTTGACGCTTTGGTCTTTACCTACGCTGGTGCTTTGGTTGTCACCCACACTAATGCTTTGGTTTTGGGTAATGCTGGAGGTCTCGTTTTGACCCACCGATTTTGTGCGGTTTTGGGTAATCGAAGCCGTTTCGTTTTTTTGGACGGTTTTCGCCCGATCGCCTACTACCGTAACCGTTTCGTTGTTACCGATCGTGGTGGTGCGGTCGTTGTTGACGTTGCGGGTTTCGTTATTTTTAACCAGGGAGGTCAGGTCTTTTTGCGCTTGGAAATTGACCATCTCGGAACCGGCAGTATCGTTGAACATCAATTCGTTGAAGTTGGACAATGGCGAATTGAAACTCTTACTTTTGATACCGGACTGCTTAGCCGCGGCAGGAAAGCCCCATGGCGGCGACATTGCGCTGTTGTACAGACGACCCAATACAATCGGCCGGTCGGCATCGCCGTTGATGAAGTCAACCAGCACTTCTTCACCGATACGCGGTGTGTTGATAGAGCCGTATCCCGCTCCGGCAGAACCTTGCGTTACCCGAACCCAGTTGGAGCTGTTTTCATCCATTTTGCCGTAGCGGTCCCAATGGAATTGGACTTTAATATCGCCATACTCGTTGGTATAAACCTCTTCTCCGGCAGGACCTGTTACCGTAGCCGCCTGTGTACCTAATACTTTGGGTTTCGGCGTTTTAAGGGGAGGGCGGTATGGGTAGGATTTGGGCAATACGCGGAACGAAATTCTGAATTTGCCGATACGGTCGCCGGTAGTATAGCCGGCTTCTTCAAAATCATAATCTGCTTTCAGAATGGTGTATTCGGTATTGGATGAGGAATGCGGGTGTTTGCTCAGGGTAAACGTATAACCCGGAGCTACTGTCAAGGCAGTACCCGAACCGGTAATGATCTTGGTTTGGCTTTTCAGATCTTCACTGCGCACCTGACTGTAATTTTGTGCTTCGGATACATCGCTAAAGCCGGTATAAAAATCATAATGTTCCATAGGAACAGAACTGAAATCGTGAACCGAATCAGAAGATTTCATTGGGACTTTGGCGTTTTTATAGTTGTATTCTTGAGTCACGAACTGACTGGATTTCAAAGCATCCCGTTCTTCCCATACATCGATATAGGCGATGTTGGGTGCGCCGGGCGCAGTATTTTTGGAATGGTAAGGAATGTTGGGAGAAGGAATGGCTTCTAGAGTACCGACATCATCAGCGATGACAAGCTCGTGCGAACCGTTGCTGTGGGTAAAATAATAGTAGATGCCTTCCTGTTCAAACAGGCGGTTTAGGAAATTAAAACTGTTTTCCTGATATTGGACACAAAATCCTCTGGTACGATAGCCTTTTTGGCATTTTACTTGGAAGGGAAAGCCGAACGGCGACAAGACTTCATTGGCAATATCCAGAACGGACTTGTCGACAAATACCCTGCTGTCCGTATTTTGGGTAAGATACCACATAAACGGACGGGCTGTACAGGTGTAGGCGTGATAGTCTTCTTCGTCTTCATCTTCGCCAATGTAACCGAAGTCGGTAACCAAACCGTTCAGATAGCGCGGGCTGCCTGCTTCTGTGTCAATTTCCAATGTTATAGGCTGACCGATAATATCCTTGCCTTGTAAATTGGAATCTTTGGAAACCAAAGTAATATTAAATTCAAAAAGGTTGGAAACAAATTCTGTTCCAAGCATTTTTTTGAATAAAAGTTGTGATCCCAAAGGTGTATGAGCAACGACTGTTCTATTCATTTCGGGAAATTCCTTGTTGACATTAAAAACCAATTTCGCTTGAGTGTCGGTTTTTCTATTTTCAATCATGCATAGGGTTGCGGCAGCAGCATGTTGGAATGAGCGGTTTCAGACGACCTGCTTACATTCTCATTATGACCATCAAACGCACTGAAAATTCCTTAATTTGTTTAAATTAAAGGGATTGAAGGCTGTGGAAGTAGTAAATTCAAGTACAACGTTTTTGCCTTGGATGTTGTATTCGACAACGGTAGTGTTTCCTGTCTGGCGAATGATTTTCCCTTTTTCAATCAGGCGGAATATTGACCACGGCCCGGTTGAACTGATACCCGCACTATTGATTTGAGGGGAGGAAATATCTATTTTTGCCAAGGCGTTTTCTTCTTTTGAAGGCCAAGTAAAGGTTGCAGGATTGACTGGACCGTGACTGTATACATAGCTTTTCCCTGCATAAGAAACATTCACGCTTTCCAAGCTGGAGTCAAGAATCAAGACTTTGACTGTAAAGTCAAAAGTGGGTGTTTCCGAGCCTTTGTCAAAATATCCTTGTCGGATTGCCGCTATGTCGTTCAGCCTGGAAAAACGGTCTTTAAATGCGCTGTTTTTAGCAGTCAAGGTTTCCAGTTTTTCTGAACGTGCCAATACGGCGGCTTCACCTGATAAATTGGTAAACTTGCTGTACATACCGTTTGGACCAAATATGTTGGTGAAGCTTTCTAAGGCAACATTGTTTTCAGAACCTCTGTCAAAAGGGTAACCCTGTTCGTGTATTTCTTGGCAACTGTTTGTTACGGTTGCCAACTGTTTTTCCAAGGTGGACATGAGCTTTTCATCAACAATTTTGTCGGTGTTTTTCAAAATAATCTCAGAAAAGCTGTCTAACATTGGGCGGAAGGGCATAGGAAGACGGTTTACTTCAGCTTTGTATTTCACAAACGGATCATCAGGAGGCAAATCTACCCCTTTTTCGACTGCGACATTAACGGCAACCAAATAAACGTACAAATCATTAATGGCTTCAGTAACACTGTTAATTGCCGGAGGTTGATCATTTGTGGTTTCAGTTAAACTATGGAAATCCGCAAAAGCATCATCAACGGGAGTGGCCAGTTTTAAAGCAGACAATTCATTTTTTACATTAGCCTCTCCTTCAGCATCTAGGAGCTTTGACAGTCCTGCTCTATTTAACCAGTCGGCAATTTTACTGTCTGCTTTATCCGTTATCTTTTTATCAATGGTAAGCGTCGTATTGTCGCTGATACCTTTGATGATATTGACTAAAGGAGAATTTTTCTCTGATAGAAGCTTGGCAATCTGAATACTTTCTCGAGATGACTTGGGCGTAACCAATGACAAATCAGATAAATAGTTATTCCATGCCTTGATGTAATTGCCGAAATAAAGCCTTTGAGCATCTGAAAGAACAGAAGCTTTGCTTTGGCTTTGTGATGCATAACTACCCAATACCCAGTTGTCTTCATTAAAAAACTGTTCTGCCGACTTGACCATAGTAGGTAAAACTTTGGTAATGTAAGCCTCTTTGGTATAAATGAAGTTAATCGGTTCTTTTAAAGCTCCGCCGGTTTTGCGACGAAACAATAAGTGACTTTGTACGCCGCCCATGCTTGAAAAAGAAACAGGTGTGATTCCTTCTTTGCCTGAGATAGCAACTGTGTTGATGGTATCTTCCAGTACCATAGTGGCAATATCTCTTTGTGCAATTTCCTGCCTGCGGCGTTCTACCAATTCTTCATCATAGGGTACGCTGGGAGTAATGCTTTGTTTGGAAAGTATTTGGTTTAAAGCTTTCTCAAGAGATTTTTTCTGTTGCTCACTCATGCCTGAAGATTCTGCTTTAGACAAATTAGTCATCAGCCAGTTTTGCATAAAAGCGGCATCAAAATGCTCTTTGTCGTACATCATTAGATAAGCTTTTAAAGCATTGTAACCATTGATGCCGTCTGAGCCGCTGGTTGTACGCAGAAGTTCATCTAATTTGAAACTGATTAACGGCATCACATTGTCTTGAAGGATTCTTCGGTAGGCAGATTCACCAACGTCTTCCATTTGCCCGCCTTGATAAAGGCCCATACGATAGCTGAGGGGAGGAGAAGACAGATCGGGAATCTCTCTACTGCTGGTTGTATCTTTGACATGTTCTGCAAATGTTACTGCTTTAAGCAGGTCGGGAGCTTCAGTGTATTTCTTCGCCTCTTGACCCAGTTTGGTTGCTTTATCGCCAACCTGCTCAAGATATGAGCGATTATTCGAATAACTGTTCAGCATCATGGCTAAGCAGGCAGCGACTATGGTGACAATAGCTCCAATGCCTAACCAATAGAGCATTTGTTTTTTGACAAACCAAGATTTATTTTCTCCCGCCAGGTTTGCTTCACTAAGGATGACGTCAGAGAACAGTCTGTGCAGGAAAAAGCTTCGCTCGTTATTTTGAGTTTTGGTTCGATCCGAATCCAAGTATTTTTTCGATAATTGGAAATCGTTTTGCAAGCCATCCAAGATGGGATTGAAATGTTGTCCCGTTTGGGTACCGCTTGAGAAATAAACACCTCTCCACGAGATAGGTTGCTCAAATTTTGAAGATTTAGATAATTCTTTAAATAGAGAAAGTACCGCCTGATTAAGACGTTCAAATTCTTCAGGGAAAGCAAAAGCCGCTGCTTTATCTTCAGAAGATTCCAATTGATGGATGGTGCCCAACATAGAAGAGCGCAGTTTATCAACAACTTCCGATAAAGCATTGGAAGCAGTGGCAATTGGAGTTTCCATCCCTTCTGTATCAGAAAGAGAAATACCCAAATATTGGTTTCTTTGTTCTTCCGTCAGATGATTGAAGAATTTGTCAAAACCATGCAGCAAATCCAGTTTGGTTATCATAAGATAAACAGGGAAATGTATACCTAATTTGGTATGCATTTCGTGGATTCTTTTGCGAAGTTCTGCAGAAATTTCGGTAATATTGGTTTTACCGCCTAAAAGGTCGTCCACGCCTACGGTAACTACCACACCGTTGATAGGTTGTTTGGGGCGGTAGCGCTTCAGCAGGGATACAAATTCTTCCCAGTCGCTGGAGTCCTTATTGCTGTGGTTGTCATGTAAAGACAATCTGCCTGCAGTATCGAGAAGTACGATTTCATCGGATAAAAACCAATCGCAATCGCGCGTCCCTGCCAAGCCGCTTACAGATGTTCCTAAAGTGCTTTCTAGAGGGAAGTTGAGACCAGAGCGTTTTAATGCTGTTGTTTTACCAGAACCGGCAGCACCTAAAACAACGTACCACGGCATTTGATAAAGATATTGCCCCTCTTCCAATCTTGCCAATAAACTATTTTTAGATCTGGAAAATTTTGCGTTTTTCAGTACTTTATCCATTTCGGCAAACTGACGGCTCATTGAGCTGACATCGCTTGCATTTTTTAAAATGGGTTCTTGTGCTGCACGAATTTCCTTCAGTAAGGCAGCGTTTCGACGTGATTCACGATATTGGCGAAATATGGCTTTAGCCAACCAAATGCCGATAATGGCTGCACACACGGCAAGGCGAATAGTCTTGTTTGCTAAAGGACGGATTTCACCTATGGAAATCAGTGGGCCGATAAACCATACCAATATAATCAGACCGGCGATACCCAGCATTACCCATAAAGAACGGGAGCCTAGAAAATAAAGAATTTTTTTCATATTTGTTTTTCCGTATCAATCCAATTTCAGATTATTGATGTGTACTTACATCACTGCTTGGCTGAGTAGTGGAAGTATTGGTTTTTACTTCTACTTCACTACCCAGTTTGGGGCCGGTTCCAGTTGTGAATAGGGTAATTTCAACCCTTCGGTTTTTGGCTCTATTTTCCAAAGTATCATTTGGAGCAACAGGATCGGTCGAACCACGTCCCTCTGAACGAATACGAGCTCCGCCATTTTTGATGTAATTCAATAAAATTTCTTTTACTGCATCTGCACGAGCTTGAGAGAGATGCCAGTTAGATGGGAAGTTCAAGCTCTGAATAGGCTGATTGTCAGTATATCCGGTCACTACGATTTGCCCTTCTACGCTACCCAAAGCTTGGCTGACTCTTGCCAATACAGGGTAATATTGGTCTTGAATTTGTGCAGAACCAGACTCAAAGAGACCGTCACCCAAAATAGTGACTGTACTTCTATCTTGAAAGTCTTCTACAGAGACTAGCTTTCTAGCAATTTCATTTTCCAATAAAGGACGTAGTCGGACAGTACTTTGTGTTTCTTGCTGTTTAGCCGTAACAGAAGGGAGTTTGAGATTGTTAACTTTTGTACTGGCAACATCAAAGTCATCACCTAAAGACCATTGCATTGCAAAATAGCCCACCCCCAAGACGACTGCCCCTAAAACACCTACAACCCATAAAGGAATAGAAAGCCTTTGTTTTCGCTGGATAGTATTTGTGATTATTGGATTGTGTTTGAAAAGATCGGCAGTTTGATCCGGTCGTTTACTATGAATTAAGGCGAGCAAATCTCTTTTGATTTTGTCGATTTCGAGTTCGCCGCTATTTAACACTTGATATTTGCCTTTGTAGCCAAACTGCAAACACAAGTACATAAACTCTAATAAATCAATATTCTTATCCGGATCCTGTTTCAAATTTTGAATAATCTCAAAAAAACGTTCCCCGCCCCATGTTTCGTCATAAAAAGATACCAACAGACTGTTTTTTGACCAGGTTTCATCTGCCCAGCCTGCACGAACAGCCAATTCATCTACGAATGTACATAGACAGTATTTTGCAGCTTGGATAGCGTCGTATCTTGCTCCATTTTTTTCAGCATTTTCTTCAAAATTATTGATTAAGAGAGAAAATTTGTTGATCAAACTGTCCGTAGACAATTGACTAGTAGTCTGCTGCATCGCATTGACTAAGATAAAAACCGGTTTGGCCGCCTCAATCAACGGGTTATAAATATTTGCGGTGCTGTGAGCAGCATTATTCTGGTTATCCATAATGAAATTCCAAATTGAACCAAATTAACTTAAAGACTTGATTGCCCAAAATTCAACATCTAAATTCGGAAAATTACCGGCTAAATGGAAGGCCATGCCTGATGAAGTGTCAAACATGTCCCACAGCTCGTGCTTTTTGTCCAATTCAAAATAGACATAACCGCTGTGGTATGGCAATTCTCGGGGTGCTACAGACAAAGCATGAACCCTGATTCCAGGCAGATGGTAAGCAACCAATTCTTTTACTTTCTCCACAGTACCTATTTTTACTACGCTCGGAATTTTTTGGCGCAATGCTTCGTTCGGCATATCGGCTTTGATAGCAAGGACAAATGAGGCTTTATCCAATAGGCTTTGATCTGGTGTTTGAGCAACGCGAGTGGCTTCATCACGCATATCCAGCGGAATCCTAATCGCGCGTTGTTCAAGAACGATGGATAATGATTTACGCAGATTGAAAAATAATTTGCCAAAGCATGAGGCTAGGTCATTATGCTCATAGACAGGGATATCGCCTACTTTGCGAGAAGGCAGGAAGGTCATTAAATCAGCACATAGTTTGGATAAATTAATGAATAATTGTTCAGGGTGCGTTTGTCGTGCCCCTTCATTTTCATGATGCAAATATGCCAAATAACGATTAATGGTTTGAAGCATCATGAAATCCATAACTTCAACAGAGCCACCGGTATTAGGATCGTTCACTGCATTGGCCAGACTATTGCTTTTTTGCATCAATAAACCATAAATTTCTGAAATATAAGCTTTCAGGTGTGGTTGTTTTTGGCTTCCGAGGCAAGGCGGGATATATGATTCATCTAAAATAATTTCAAAGTCTGCAGAGCTGGATCGGATAAGCGCAATGGGCAGGGCAGTTTGTCCACTAGTTAAGTCGTTTTCTAAAACCAACATCGGATTAAGATCTGCCAGTGTTACTTGGCGACCATCTAATTCAGTATTTGTAGTGTCTGCTAGAGTTTTATTAAAAGCTTTGTAGCGACATGAGTCTGAAGAGTCCTGATCTGGGAAATAAATTTCATTATTTACAGAAGAAGGCAGGGTAACGGCAAGGCAGATTTTAGTGTCTTTAATATTTGCAGGAACTTTTAAACTCAAATTTTCAAGCTGTTTTTGAGAGAATAAAAATACAGAACCATCAGGAAAAACACCTTCTGCTTCATTAATACCGATTACCCCCCGTTTGAGGCCGTCTGAATTTAATACCAGCGAAGAGAATCCCCAAAAATGACCCTCTTGAGAAACGGCTAATTGGCGTAGACCGGATTCAAGGTAACGTTCAAATTGTTGGAAATGTTGAGGGGTAATAAAGATACCCTCCGACCAAACTACTTTTGCTTCTATTGTCATGCCTTTTATCCTTAATCTTTTAGTTATTATTTTTCTTCACGGAAAACGCCTTTGCTAAGGTCATTGCCGTATTTACGAGTTTTTCCATTTTCTTTAATTTTTTTATCGTCAGGGTGCCGTTCTTTATATTCTTTCAACAAGTCCTTCATTTCTGACTTTGATAACTGGGTTAATTTATTTTTGCCGACATTTACATAGAAATAATGTTTGCCAAACTGATACCATTTTTTCTTCTGCTTCAATAATACCAATTGCCATTGACTGTTATCCAAATCTCGATAACTTGCGACTACACCCAGATATTTCAGGTGGGAATCCATTTTAATCGGCAATATGGTAACTGTATCAGGATGCAGCATGAATTGGTTTTGCTGGATTAACTTCTCACCTAAATTTTCTTTGGCGTTGTTGGTAAGTTCAAAATAGTTTGATTTTTTGAACTCCCCGTCAGAAGACAACTGATATAAATCCAATCTGATGGGAGAAGGTTGGCCAACTATATTAGGATTCGCATCAGGGGAAACTATGATTTGTACATCAATTTTTTCTCCGCTCTCATCAGATTCTTTAGGCGGTTTATGGTCGGAAGCACATGAGCTTACCATTAAAGATATCATTAAGAATGATATATATTTTATTAGTTGTGTATGCATCTTAATTGCCTTCAAGTTCATCAGTATTGATTACGTCTGACAACAAATACTTCAATCAGTCATGCAATATATGACTACTGGAGAAATAAATAGGTTCGTTATAATTAATTAGAAAGACTAAATTTTTTTAATATTTTCTAAAATTATAAAGTATTTTTCTTGCGAGGTTTATATTTATATTGATAAGTAAAGTCATGGTTACTTGCATCAATATTTACACTTAAAACTTGTTTGCCTTGAGTTGCACAAGTAAGCAGTTCACGACTGATTTGCGGTAAAACTGTATTGGTCAGAATCGCATCAATCATGCGGCCACCTGACTCAACTTCTGTGCAGCGCGAAGTAATCAGCTTGAGCACTTCTGGCGTGTAGTGAAGGTCGATACCGTGGTTATCTTTAATTCGGTCTACGATACGGCCTAATTGTAATTCCACAATTTTTGAGAGCATATCGTCGGATAACGGATAGTAGGGAATCACTTGCATGCGGCCTAGTAGCGCGGCAGGGAAAGTTTTCAGCATGGGAGCACGCAAGGCTTTGGTTAAACCTTCCGGAGTAGGCAGCATTTCAGGGTCATCACACATATCCATAATCAAATCCGTACCCACATTGGTAGTCAGGATAATGATGGTATTTTTGAAATCGATATAACGGCCTTCACCATCTTCCATCCAACCTTTGTCGAATACTTGGAAAAAGATTTCATGCACATCCGGATGTGCTTTTTCTACTTCATCAAGCAAGATGACGCTATAAGGTTTGCGTCGCACGGCTTCAGTCAGTACGCCGCCTTCACCATAACCGACATAGCCCGGAGGCGCGCCTTTCAGGGTGGATACGGTATGAGCTTCCTGATATTCGCTCATATTGATGGTAATTACGTTTTGTTCACCGCCGTACAATGTATCGGCTAGAGCCAATGCTGTTTCGGTTTTACCCACGCCTGAAGGGCCTGCCAACATGAAAACACCGATAGGTTTGTTGGGGTTATCCAGATTCGCGCGTGATGTTTGGATACGACGGGCGATTGCATCCAAGCCGTGACGTTGGCCAATGATGCGTTTGTTTAAAGTATCGGCAAGTTGCAAGACCGCTTCAACTTCGTCTTTCATCATTTTACCGACGGGAATACCTGTCCAGTCAGCTACAACGTCAGCAACGGTACGGCTATCCACTAAAGGCATAACCAGCGGTTGGATACCTTGCAGTTTTTTCAGTTTGTTAACCAACTCTTTTTGGCGGGTATGCAGCTGCTTGGTTTCTTTCTCAGCCGTTCCTTCTTCCGCTTGCATGATTTGTTCACGTACTTCTAACAGCTCAGTAACCAAGTCTGCTTCAGATTTCCATCTGTCTTCTAATTTTTTCAGACGACCTTCGACTTCAGTTAATTCTTTGCCAATATTGGTTATCCGTGTTTCAGAATCGAAACTGAGTTTTTTCTCACGTTCCAAATTTGCTTGTTCAAGTTTTAATGCCTCGGATTTCTTCCGCAAAAATTCAATACTGCCGGGAACAGCATGCTGGCTGACAGCAACACGTGCGCAAGCGGTATCAATCAAACCGACAGCTTTATCAGGAAGTTGGCGTGCAGGTATGTAGCGGTGGGAAAGTTTTACGGCTGCCTGAATTGCTTCATCAAGAATAATCACGTTATGGTGTTTTTCCAAAGAAGCGTTTAATGCTCTAAGCATGTTGATGGCTTTGTTTTCGTCGGGCTCATCCACTTGCACCACTTGGAAACGGCGGGTCAGGGCAGGGTCTTTCTCAAAGTATTTTTTGTACTCTGCCCATGTTGTCGCGCCAATGGTACGGAGTTTGCCTCGGGCGAGCGCAGGTTTGAGCAGGTTGGCTGCATCGCCCGTACCGGCTGCCCCGCCTGCACCAATCAAGGTATGGATTTCGTCGATAAAGAGCACAATTGGGGTCGGACTGGATTCCACTTCGTCCATAACCGCTCTAAGGCGTGATTCAAATTCTCCGCTGACGCTGGCCCCGGCTTTGAGCAAACCGATATCCAGCAGGATTAATTGAACGTCTTTCAATCCGGGGGGAACATCTCCGGCCGCCAAACGCAATGCCAGTGCTTCGACGACGGCTGTCTTACCGACACCGGCCTCACCTGTGAGAATCGGATTGTTTTGACGGCGGCGCATCAGGATGTCAATCATTTGCCTGATTTCGGCATCGCGACCCGTCAAGGGATCTATTTCGCCATTTTTGGCTTTTTCAGTGAGATTGCTGCCGTATTTGGCCAAGGCACTTTCTTTGTGGGTAGCGTTAGGCTCCGAAGATAAGGCATTTTGGGTAACTTCAAGATTTTCTTCAGAGTTTGCAGTAATCGCGATAATATTGTTCGCCAATGTTTCAGGTTTGATTTTGAGGAACTCTGATGAAATATTGGCCAAAATGCTCTGCAACGTCTTATTTTCAAGCATGGTGTAGAAAATATGAGCAGTACGGATTTTGTCGGTACCGAATTTGAGCGAGCTGTATGTCCAAGTTTGTTCGACAAGGGTTTGGATATGTTCGGAAAAATCGATAACGGCAGTAGAGCCTGCAGGAAGTTTTTCAACCGCTGTCAATACATCTTTTCGGACTCTGGCTTCGTCTAAATTAAAACTGTTGATCAGGCAGAAGATATCGGTTTTTTCGGTTTGTAGCAGAGAATGAAGCCAGTGAACCAACTCAACGTAGCTGTTTTCACGAAGACGGCAGAAGGTGTAGGCATTTTCCAGAGTTTTATACAAGGTGGTATTCAACTTGCCAAATAATACGCTGCGGCTGATGTTTGACATGATGTGTCCTTAATTAAGTTATTCCAAGTATGTCTAAAAATAGTTTGAAAGAAGCTTTTCTCAACAAAGGGGTCGTCTGAAAAAGCTGTTTAATGGTTACTGACGATCAAGTCTTCGGCATCACGGGAAACATTCCCCAGCCAAGTTGTTAAGCCGAGTTGTGTTTGTCCGCCTAAGTCCATGAGCGGTACTTCTTTTTGCATTAAAACAGGCTGTATATCCCATTCATATTCATCTGCGGCAAACAGCCTTACCCACTCCCGTAGGCGGGCGGTATTGATACCGTCTTTGAAGAATGATCGGTAAGCGGGTAGGGTAAGCGGACCGATGATAATGCGGAATTTGCTTTGAACATCGTAAAGCTTGTCGCCCAGCAGCAAGCCATCTCCCAGCGTATAGTTACCCATGATGCCGATTTGTGTTTTTTCTTCCGCAACCTCAACCCAATACCCGACATTGGTTTGAATGGTAACGGGGACTTTGAAATAACGGTTGAGCAGTTGTTGAAGATTGGCTGCCGAACGGCTTTGCTTCATCAGCAGGCCGGCAAAATAACGCTTGGCAAATTCGTGGATTAAGCCTTTGTTATGTATGGTCGGTGTATCCAGCCCATTAAAGCTGGCGATATATTTCCCGAAACGGTCTTCAGCATTTTTATCTAAAGAAATAATGCTCTGAGCGTTGGCCCATGCCCGATAGAACAAGACAGCCAGACGGTGTTGCAACATATTGGCAAAACCGGTCCATGTCCGGTCGCCGTGTTGGTGTTGACGCTCATAGGCATATTCGGTCAAATGCAGGGGCAGGGGGCCGGATGGGCCAAACAAACCGAATCCATTGATGGAAATTTCCACATAACGCGGCGATAAGGCAACCGATTGGATGTTGCGGGGAGCAAAAATAAGCGATGGCTCTTGGCGAATCCTTATTTTTTCCATTTTCGGGCTGACGGCTTTGCCCAATAATTTCCCGCCGGTAACAAATTTGACGGACTCAAGCTGGCGCAAGAGTGAAAAATAATCGTATTTATAGGGCTGAGAGGCAACTTTGTTTAAAAAGCCCGTCAGTTTTTCATCCCATGTATCGTCCAATGCGTCGCCAAAATCTGTTTGAGCGTTAACCGGACTCATACGATTACCCTCTCTCCAACAGCCGTCGGCCAAGTAGCCATATATCCTTGTTGGAGCGTGTCAATTTGAAGCTGTATGAATGAGTTAATCGACACCAAACGTTGGAAGTAATGGTTCAAAACCGAGCCGAACAGGAAGGGATGGATACCGCCCAATTGCGCTTCATCCAGCGTAACCGTGATTTTGATGCCTCGAACAGGTGCTGCAACTCCGTAATGACGGACTACCTTGTTCACAATGGAGGTCTCAATGCGTGTGATCGACTCAATCTGTTTTTTCAGCAAATCATTTTCAGAAGAAACGAACACCATTAAAAGCTCTTTTAAGGTGACGGGTGCATCTTCCTGATCGATGTTTAATAATGACAGATAGTTTAAGCTTAATTGGTTTAAAAACGACCAAAGCGTTCGATCCTCACTCACAGCCGCTTGAGGACGTGTTAACTTAGAAATCAGCTTAATAGAGTTAACCGGCAGGAAACCTTCGATCAGGAAATCGGACTCTCCGTCACGCGGCATCATCAGCGGTAAATCCCTACTGGTACACCAGGCATCTACGGAAAGATGCTGTATGCCGGAATTGAAAGCGTAATCCCGATTGTCGGCAAGAGACAAAAACACTTCGCTGCCCAAGTAGGAAGAACGGAAGCCGTTTTTGACAGAATTTTCCGATGGGACTCTGTCTGCACGCCGTGCTGAAAAATAAGCATGCTGAGTTTGGGCTTCGGGGAAGAGCCCCATATCCGGCGCTTTATACATCGGTGAAAATGCAACAGTTTGACGGTTGTTGGTGTCAAAACCTTTTACTTGTTCGATGGCGTAGATTTCATAATTTAAAGGTTGTGTACGGTCGATGATGACGTGGTGTTCCTGGTCTTGGATGTTTACAGGGAAGCGGGAGCTTTTTTTTCTGAAAAGGTTTACCACAGGCACCGCATTGACGGAAAAATCCTCTACACCGATCAATTCTGTCAATTCAGGTATTTTGTTGCTGAATAAAAATGAAAGACTGAAATAACGTTTGCGGTAGGTAATGATTTTTTTATTGACACCCTTATCGTTTACGATTTCTTCCAAATGTTCGGGTACTTTGGGCAAATGTCCGTCATTCTCAGCCTGACGGACAGCCTGTTTGATATCTTTTTGAGCGACAAACAGGAATTTTTCCGGCAGGCGCGCGTATTCCTGCATAATCCGGAATGCGCTGACGGATTTGTCCAAATTAAACGATAAGGCTTCATCTTCCCGAAATCCCCGATGTTCCGGTTTGGAGGACAACGGGTAATACCATTGTTTGGGGTTCTCATAACTGTGGCAAACGACGCCCACGCATTCGGAGGCCAGTAAAAACAGCAGTGCAGATGACTTAGAAAGTTCCGTACCTAAAAACACAGACAATTCATCCGGCAACATTTCCGAACATGCGCCAGGTACGCTGAGTGAGAAGTCCAAACGCAAGGCAGATTGCACTTTTTTCCCGGCAGATGCCTTGAGCGCGGAAAGCGTACTTGGTAAATAGCCGAGCGAATCGGTATATTTGGCTTTTTCTATGCGTAAAGGTAGGATTTCAGTGGTTTTGGTTACGGAAAACGGGCAACTTACCTTGAATTCGTCGATGGGTAATGAGCGCAATACTCTGCCACGTTCCAGTAGATTGATCACGTCGGCGTTGTATTGACCGGTAGGTTCCAAATTGACAATAGCTGCTGCCGGTTTCTGATTGATGAAGTCGGGGTAAACGACTTCCAAGATTCTTTGTACGAAACGGGGATATTCCGCATCCAGCTTGAGTTGGGTGCGGGCAGTGAGAAAGCTTACACCTTCCAATAGCCTTTCGACATAAGGGTCGGGGATGTCGGTTGTATCCAGTGCCAATCGGGAGGCGATTTTGGGATATTGCTGTGCAAATTCCCTGCCCATTTCCTTCAGGAAGGTCAGTTCTTTATTGTAGTAAGACAATAATTTGTTATTCAAGACCTATTTCCCCCATCTAACAAGTCAAACAACCCGGTCTCAACATCCATACTGGTTCGTAGCAGGAACTCTTTGGGATAAGGATTGAGTTTCAGGTAACCTTTGACTTCAATAATAAGTTTGTTGTGTAAAGCATCGTCATCATCGTCTACGGTATTCACGATAACTTGCAGGGTTTTGCTTTCAAGACGTGGTTCGAAATCGATGATGGCTTGTTTGATGTTTTGTTCTACATCCTGCCATTCTATGTCGGAGAAATTCACTCCCGACAGGGGCGGAATGCCGTAATTGAGTGTGGACGAGCGCACGTTAACAGGCAGATCTTTCTCCATGGTTTCCGCTTGCATGTTGCAGGTATTCAGCAGGTAAAGAATATCGCGCAGCACTGCCTGCCGATATTGGTCAAGATTGATGACCTGATCGGGGCGTGCCTCTTTTTTTTTGCGCGGCTCTTCATCTGTCAGTCTGTCAAACAAAGAAGGCAGCAGTTGGTTTCTGAATTGAGACATGATTGATTGCGATAGTCGGAGGATGGATAAGGTTTAACGCTGTTGTCCGAATTTAATATTGCGAATATCCAAGAGACCAAAATCATGGCTGTCGGTATACAGGGTTTTTTGACCCATGCCTGTAAAGAGCTGTTCGGCTACTTCTATCCAGTCTGTTTGTGAGCAGTTCATCAACATATCCGACCATTTGGTTTCTGCATCCGGCAAAACAGCATAGCGGGCAGGACTGGTACATTGGATACATTCGCCGTCGGTAAATTTGATTTCAGACGACCTCCAGATGATGTCGAGCAATGAGCTGGGTGCTTTGAAAGCTATACTTTCAATAGAGTCCCAAGTTTGCCAATAGTAGTGGCCTTGATAGAAGAATTCATAAACAAAAGCAGTACGTACGTCGCCATCCATAATCCAGTTGCTGTCGGTTTCGGCAACCGATTTATCTGCCAGAAGATAAGTGATGTGCGCTGGTGTACCGTCGATACAGTCGGATAAGGCTTCGTAGTCGGCAGTGAGGGCAGAGTTTTTTTTCTCTGCAACATGAGCAACTAAAGAGAGTTGTTTTTGAAGAATATCGAGTTTGCTTGCGTGCTGTTCCAGAGTTTTGGGTTTTTGCTGTGTTTCCAAGACTGCTTGACGACGCATTTCGGCAGAAATGTTTTCAATAAGGTAGAGCATCAGGGGCTTTTGAGTATCGGGAAACAGTTTTTGGTATTGCCCGATTTGCTTTAAAGCCTGTTCCCATTTGGCACTCAGACAGAGGTATTGAATCAATGCCAAACGGTGTTCCTGATTGTCAGGATTTGAACGTACAAGCTCAATCATGTCCGTTAATTTAGTCTTCAAATCCATCCCAGCAACTCCTTATTTATTTGTATAAAGTGTGTAATAGTCGAAACCCGATTAACTTTTCAGGAAGACAGAGGTCGTCTGAAAAGTAAATTTATTGTAATAAAGCCTGACTTAAAACGCCTTTTAAGCCAGGCTTCTGCAGTTAAATGCGCATAGTGGTTATGCGGATTTGTTTTCTTTGATGTTGAAGGCCATTTGAACTTCAGCGCCTTTAGAACCTTTATCGGTTTGTTCCCAATATTGGTTTTTCACTTTGGCAGCTTGGAATGAATAACGCATTTTCAGCGCATCGTTGTCTTGTACACCGATGAATTTCACCCCGGTTACCAAGACATCTTCCAAAGTAGTGCGCGAATATTCGATCTGTTCGCCACCGGCTTTGCATACGGAAATTTCTACTTTGCTCAAGTGTTGGCCGGTAGCACAGTTTTTCAGAATGGTCGGAGCGGCTTTATCAATAGCGGCAACTACGGTCAAGTCATTGAAATTGACTTTACCAGCACCACCGCCACCACCGCTGGTCATCGAACCGGGTTGCTCGGCACCCCAGTCAAAACTTTCGATGTTGGTCCAGTCTTTGTGGTTGGAATCTTTTGATTCGCCGTTAACACCTTCAACTTTCATAAACATATCAATAGCCATGTTTTCACTCTCCTTGTTAAAAGGTTAAAAAAATTAAGGGATTTAACAACAGGGCATGAGCATGCCCACCTAAATAAACCAAACCCGACTATTCCTGTTTAGCCGAAGGCAGTTTGGAAACTAAGCGCAATGAAACAGTAAGGCCTTCGAGTTGGTAGTGCGGACGCAGGAAGAATTTGGAAGTGTAATATCCGGGATTGTCTTCAACTTCTTCCACAACCACTTCAGCAGCGGCCAACGGTTTACGGGCTTTTGTTTCTTGAGTGGAGTTAATCGGGTCTCCATCTACATAATTCATAATCCATTCGTTTAGCCAACGTTCCATGTCTTCACGCTCGCGGAACGAACCGACTTTGTCGCGTACGATACATTTCAGATAGTGCGCGAAACGACAGCACGCAAATAGGTAAGGCAGACGCGCAGACAAACGGGCGTTGGCGGTAGCATCCGGATCATAATATTCAGACGGTTTATGTAGCGATTGAGCACCAATAAACGCGGCCAAGTCGGTATTTTTACGGTGAATCAACGGCATGAATCCCAATGCTGCCAATTCGGCCTCGCGGCGGTCGCTGATGGCGATTTCGGTTGGGCATTTCATATCCACGCCTCCGTCATCCGTCGGGAATGTGTGGCAGGGAAGGTTTTCAACGATACCGCCGGATTCCACGCCGCGGATTGAGGTACACCAACCATAATATTTGAATGAACGGTTAATATTTACCGCCATTGCATAAGCCGCATTGGCCCATGTGTATTTGTTGTGATCCGCGCCTTCAGTTTCTTCTTCGAAGTCAAACTCATCGACAGGGTTCGTTGTGGCACCGTAAGGCAGACGGGATAAGAAACGTGGCAGGGCCAAACCGATATAACGCGAATCTTCGGAATCACGCAGACTGCGCCATGGGGCATATTCGGCATTTTGGAAAATTTTGCTCAAATCACGAGGATTGGCCAACTCTTGCCAAGATTCCATCTGCATCAGTTTGGGGGATGCGCCGGCGATGAACGGACAGTGTGCGGCGGCGGCAATTTTTTCAAGACTATTGAGCATTTCCACATCGGGTGCAGAGTGATCAAAATAGTAGTCGCCAATCAAACAGCCGAAAGGCTCGCCACCAAACTGGCCGTATTCTTCTTCATAAATGCGTTTGAATAGGGGGCTTTGGTCCCAAGCGGTGCCTTTGAAGCGTTTTAAATTGCGGGCAACTTCTTTTTTGGAGATGGGCAATACTTTGATTTTCAACAAAGTATCGGTTTCGGTATTGGTAACCAAATGATGCAGGCCGCGCCATTCGCCTTCCAGTTTTTGGAAATCTTCATGATGCAGAATCAAATTGATCTGTTCGGAAAGTTTTCTGTCGATCTCTGCAATAATCGCTTCGATGGTTTGATAAGTGTCGTCTGAAATAGTAATGGCGTTTTGCAAAGCTTGCTGTGCCAGTGTCGCTACGGCATTATTGACAGCACTTTTGGCTTCTTCAGTTTTGGGTTTGAATTCTTTTTGCAGCAGCTGTTCAAATTCATTTGCAGCAAACACACTTTTCGCGCCGCCGTCCCCTTGGATGTCTAATTGCTTTTCAGTCATGATTCACGCTCACTTTATTGATTTCATCTGAAATTACTGCTCGTCTTTGGTTGTTGCTTTAGGTGCGGCTGCAAGGCTTTTCAGCAGCTCGCTGTCTCCCAAGACTTTTCCGATTAATTCTTCAGCACCGCTCTTACCATCCATATATGAAAGCAGGTTGGCAAGCTCTGTACGCGCTTGTAGGAGTTCGTTTAAAGGACCTACTTTTTTGGCTATTGCTGCCGGAGAGAAATCATCCATGCTTTCCAATTCAAGCTCTACATTCAAGTTGCCTTCCCCGGTAAGCGTGTTTTTGACATTAAATGCGACACGCGGTTTGAGGGCTTTCATGCGTTCATCGAAATTATCTACATCAATTTCCAAAAATTTACGTTCGGCCAATTCAGGTAGCGGCTCTACGGGTTTCCCGACCAAATCTGCCATCACACCCATAACGAATGGAAGCTCAATTTTTTTCTCAGAACCGTAAAGTTCTACATCGTACTCAATCTGTACGCGAGGCGCCCGGTTGCGGGCAATAAATTTTTGTCCGGATGATTTGTTTCGTGACATATTCAATGACCTTTAAATGATAAAAGTTGTTTATTTAAACGAACTTTAAATATTGCGGATAGACTAGCTTATTCGTTGGAAGTTCCCGTTTCTTCGTCCTGCTTCCCGATCAAAACTTCCAGATTGGCAATGCTTTCAGGACTGATATCTTTCATGATGTCGTAGAAGTTCATATTCATTTGCCGCTGTACCCTGCGGATAAATAACGGGGCAGGGTGGCTGGGTTCCAGCGTTTCAAAGTAGATGCAGATTTTTTCCAAAGCCAAATCGACATCAGCCCGATTTTTGATATTCAGACGACGCCATGCATCCGCTTCTTGAAGGGTCGATTGCTCTTGAGCAACGGTCGAAACGGGCGTTTCAGCGGGTTGTTCTGTTTGTTCAGCCTGTTGCAGCTGCGGGGTACTTCCATCGTTGTAATTGATGGCTTTGTGAATCAGGGTAAGCGGTTTTTGAATCACTTCAAAATTGAGTGAGTGTTCGTCGTGCAGCTGGGTAGAGAAAGTGTTTTGAATATCTTTCAGATGGTCTAATGCCTGGATTAAGGCAATCAATTCCGGTTTACCGGTATCGGCACTTACCCTAATATCGAGCATCAAACGTTCTTTGCCGCCCGGATAGCTTTGCGGGTCATTGCCTTGCAAGACAGAAACTGCTTCTTTAACGGTAATAGGCTGTTGGGTCAGCCCGTTTACTAATAATTTGGCTGAAAATACTTCTTTGGCGATGCCGTCATGCGTAGTGAATGCACTTAGCGCATTGATTCGATAAAACGGGTCGGGTTCGCCGTCTTCATCTTCGAGCTTGGGATATAGGGCTTTCCAATACAAATCCACATTGGTTTTGATGGCTTCACAACCGGCGCAAAAGCCAACCAGGCCATGTTTTGCAGTGAGCGCCTGTGTGTAATAGGACAAAACATGAAGGTCTTTCGATTCAGCCAGCAATTGATTGCACAGCTTCTCTACTGTTGCCCAATCAGGCTCTTCAGCAGGGATGATGGTGTCGCCATATTGCCTTTCCGGTTTCCCTTCGGCAGCGCTTTGAAGCTCTAAAAAGCGGCTGTCGTATTCAATATTTACCCCTTCAGGGGTATCGGCGGAAATAGGTTCTGCCCATAAGGGAAATGTATTCATCTATTTATAATCCAAATATTTTATTGAACAGGGAGCAGGTGGGCTCTCCGTCTCTTTCTATATGGTAACCGCTTTCGCAGTCCAGCCAAAAGCTGCCAATGTTATCTGATTTAGATAAAAAATTAAGGAAAGGCTCGGGTAACGGATGGTCAGACTTACAAAGTGTACCTAAACAATTTGTTATAATACATTTACCATTTATTAATGTTTGGTTAAAAAAATCTATGTTTTGAGAAAAAAAATTAATAGATTTTAACTGTTCTGGAGGGGAATAAGGTTTTTGGAACAGTACAAAAGGATATTGTCGACCTGTTTGGTCTGAGCTGAGTGCCGTTAGCCCAATATAGGTAATGCTATCAGGCAGTTTAATGCAAAACAGCCAAATCCGCGATACAGAAAGCGTCTTTCGGGTAAACGGAATGAGTTTGTCTTGGTTGTTGCAACGATCAAACCATCCATCCCAAAAGTTTTTATCATTAGATTGGAGATTTTCAGAAACAATAAAATCACGAGACTGATTTAGTTTTCCGAAAAAGTAGATTTCGCTTTGCTGCATAAATAACAATCACATAATGTAAAATTAACGGATGATAAAGTTACTTAAGGTATCGATTATGCTTTGGCTATGAGTTATGTCCGCCATAGCCACTGTATATATACTTTACCATAATTTCGGTTTATGTATTAATATATTTTTTTCCTTATTAAAAGAATAACTAAAGTAATATTTGTATGATAAAGAAGTATTTGTGGAACATTTTTTATTATTTTAGTGTCTTACTTTACAATTTATTTGCAGTTTGTTGTTTGTTATAATCTTCGCGTTGTGTCATGCTATTTTCAAAATATAGTGGATTAAATTTAAACCATTACGGCGTTGCCTCGCCTTAGCTCAAAGAGAACGATTCTCTAAGGTGCTGAAGCACCAAGTGAATCGGTTCCGTACTATCTGTACTGTCTGCGGCTTCGTCGCCTTGTCCTGATTTAAATTTAATCCACTATATATTCAAAAGCGATTTTGATCCAAACTTGTAAATCTGTAAGCAACTTAGGTTTTCCATTTCAATATCAATAGAATCTCGACGGAGGGAGTAAACCCATGGCCTCTTTCGGTAATACTTTCGGTATTCTCATCCCCAAACCTGAAGCACCAGCCATGGTGTCTCAAGGCTCTGCCAATCCACCTGAGCCGCTGACCAATGCAGCCGGACCGGTTGATGTGATAGAGATGGTTGCCGATGTTGCTTCCACTGCCCTTTCCATAGTTGCGCCTGATTCTGCTGCAGCCGATGCAGTGGATGCCATATCCGAACTGGTTTCCCTTGCGTCCATGATACCCGGTCAGCCCGGCCCCAAACCGCCTTCCCGTAAAATGGTCAGTGGTTTTAGCGGCGGCATGGGTATGGGCTTCGATGGCGGGGTGGTTACCTCGGGTCATGGCCACTGTATTCCTTGTAAGGTAGCTGCTGCTATCGGTAACCCCGTAAACGCAGTGCTCGGTATCAAAGTCCTATTTGACGATACCGAGACCGACTTTGCCTTTGATTCCCCGCTTCCCCTTGTTTGGCAGCGCAGCTACTATTCCGACCAAATAGGCAACGGCTGGTTGGGACAGGGTTGGTCGCTGCCGTTCTCCATGCGTCTTGTCCGAACTGCCGACGGTTTCCTTTATATTGATGAACAGGGCAGGGAAATTCCGTTGCCGGATATCAGCGACGAAGCGGACGAGCCTTATTCCGCAGCCGACGACGATGAAGACGATTTATATGAAGAAGAGGCTGCTCCAAGACCTGCTTCCGCCGAAGAAGATCCCTACGGATTGGATGACGCCTATTTCGATCCTTACGAACAAATCTTCTTTTCACAGATTTCAGACGACCTCTACCAAATCACCTCCCCCGACGGCGGTGCACGGCTGCTGTTTGCCGAAGTCGATTCCGGCTGCGGCATTTACCAACTGGTCGCCCAACTCGACCGCAACGGCCGCCATATCCGCCTCTGCTACGACGACAACGGACTGCCGCACAGCATTTACGACGGCAGCGGCCGACACTTCCAACCCGTATTCTCCTCCATCCGTCTGAACGACAACGATCCCGACTTCGACCCGGCCGGAGAACGGGACGTCTTCGTTTCCGAAGACGAGCGTTTCTACGTCAACCGCCTCACCTCCGTCACCTTCAACGGTAAGGAACTGGTGCGTTACGACTACGACGGCTACGGCGATTTGAATGCCGTTTACGGACGCGACGGCAAAAAACTGCGCGGTTTCGCCTACCGCAACCAC
>CAUVJL010000027.1:0-24554 GCA_963552075.1 uncultured Neisseria sp. | reverse complement strand
AAAATCTTTAATTTTCAACAAGATAATATAAAAATGCTTTTGTTCATTGATAACTATGACAGTTTCACCTACAACATCGTCCAATATTTCGCCGAACTCGGTCAGGAAGTCGTCGTCCGCCGCAACGACGATATTACGCTTGAAGAAATCGAAGCTTTGAAACCGCAATACCTCGTTATCGGGCCGGGTCCTTGTTCGCCGAAAGAGGCGGGTATTTCCGTCGCCGCCATGCGCCATTTCGCCGGCAAGCTGCCGATTATGGGCGTGTGCCTCGGGCATCAGACGATAGGCGAAGCGTTCGGCGGGGATGTGGTGCGGGCAAAAACGCTGATGCACGGCAAAGTTTCGCCCGTGTTCCATTTGAACAAAGGCATGTTTAAAGATTTGCCCGATCCCGTTACCTGCACGCGTTATCACAGCCTTGTCATCGCCCGCGATACGCTGCCCGATTGCTTGGAAGTAACCGCATGGACGGAAGATCAGGAAATCATGGGTGTGCGGCACAAGGAATACGCCGTCGAAGGCGTGCAGTTCCACCCCGAAGCCCTGTTGACCGAACACGGACACGATATGTTGAAAAACTTTTTGGAAGAATTTAAAGACTTCCAAGCGTCAGCCGCTTAAACCAAACGTCGTCTGAAAACTTTCAGACGACGTTTGACGTAAAAATACCCGTAAAAAGGATTGAACCATGATTACACCGCAACAAGCCATCGAACGATTAATCAGCAACAATGAATTGTTTTACGACGAAATGACCGACCTGATGCGCCAGATTATGAGCGGACAGGTACCGCCCGAACAAATCGCCGCCATCTTGACCGGATTGCGGATTAAAGTCGAAACCGTATCGGAAATCACCGCCGCCGCCGCCGTCATGCGCGAATTTGCCGCCAAAGTGCCACTGGAAAATTCAGACGACCTCGTCGATATTGTCGGCACGGGCGGGGACGGTGCAAAAACCTTCAATATTTCGACGACTTCGATGTTTGTCGCGGCGGCGGCAGGCGCGAAAGTCGCCAAACACGGCGGGCGTTCCGTTTCTTCGTCCAGCGGCGCGGCAGACGTGATGGAGCAGATGGGTGCGGTGTTGAACATTACGCCGGAGCAAGTCGCCGAAAGCATCCGTCAGACAGGCTTGGGCTTTATGTTCGCCCAAAACCACCACAGCGCGATGCGCCACGTCGCGCCCGTGCGTCGTTCACTCGGGTTTAGAAGTATTTTCAATATCTTAGGTCCGCTGACCAACCCCGCCGGCGCGCCGAACCAGCTTTTGGGCGTGTTCCACATTGATTTATGCGGCATCCTGTCGCGCGTATTGAAACAGCTTGGTTCCAAACACGTTTTGGTCGTGTGCGGCGAAGGCGGTTTGGACGAAATCACGCTGACCGGCAAAACCCGCGTTGCCGAGCTGAAAGACGGAGAAATCCGCGAATACGACATCAGCCCCGCAGATTTCGGCATTGAAATCCGCCGCAATTTGGACGAAATCAAAGTTGCCAACGCGCAAGAGTCTTTGGAAAAAATGGATGAAGTGTTGAGCGGCAAACATGGCGCGGCACGCGACATCGTCCTGCTCAACGCCGCCGCCGCGCTCTATGCCGGCAATGTCGTGCCTTCGTTGGCGGACGGTGTCAAAGCCGCCGAAGCAGCCATCGATTCAGGCAAGGCAAAAGCGAAAAAAGAAGAATTTATCCGCTTTACACAGCAATTTGCCAAAGAGTAAGCAAAGGTCGTCTGAAAACGGAAATTCGATGCTGATTATCGGGAATGGGCTGAAACGCTGCGAAACCGTTCGATAAGCAGTTGAGGAGGATTGAACGTCTTCAAGAAAAGATAGAAAAGTGCCGTCATTAAACAAAAGGTCGTCTGAAAATTTTCAGACGACCTTTTGTTTAATCCGCCATTTGTATCAAGCTGTCGGCGAGGCGGTCGGCGGCTTGGCGGTAGCCTTTGCCTGAGAAGTGGACGCCGTCTTTGGCGGCGAGGCCTTGGCTCATCCAGCTTTTCATGCTGCATTCGCCGCCCATCGCGTTCTGCCACGACCAATACATAATTTTTTCGTCGCGGGCAATGCGTTGCTGCATTTGTTGGATGCTGCTTAAGGTGGCGGGGCGTGTGCCGCAGCTTCCTGAAGTGCTTTTCAGGGATTCGGGCGCGCCGAGAATCAGGATGCCTGCGTCGGGCAGGCTTTGTTTGATTTGGCGGATGTAGCTGCGCCAGCTTTGTTCGGTGGCTGTGATGTCTAAATCGCGGGCGAAGGCTTCGTTGGTGCCGTAGGCAATGATGACGAGGTCGGCGCGGGTTTGGGCAAGGTCATCCTGCCAAGAGGTACGCCATTTGGACCAGTGGGTCAGTTGCGCGCCGTTGATGCCGAGCGCGGAAACGGTTACGCCGCGTCCGGGATTTTCGATATTGATGTAGCCGATGTCCCAAGGCATGGAGCTGCTGAGGGTCAGCGGCAGGCGGCCGTTGCTGCGGATGATTTGCCAGCCGCTGCTGCCGGCGGGAACTTCGCGTCCGTTGAATGACAGGGTTTGTTCGGGCAGGACGGGTTTGGCGAAAACGGAAATCTGCTTCTCACCGCTGCTTCCGTCTTTGGCGCTGATGGTAACGCTGCTGCCGTTGGTTTTGGCGATGATACCGCCTAAGGGGAAGTCGTCTGAAACGCTGCGGCTGCTGACGGTTTGCCATGAGCCGTCATAGCGGACGGCTGCGCTGCGCTGTCCTTTGACGGTAGAGGGGTAAACCCAGCCTATGCCGCCGTCGCCCCATTTTTGCTGGAGGCGCAGGCGCAGTTGTTCGGTGAAAAGGTCGCCGGCGGTGTGTGAATCGCCGATTTGGAGGACGCGGAATTTGCCGTCCGAGCTGCGGTCGAGTTTTTTGAGTTTTGAGAGCCATGTGGGACGGCTGCTGCCGTAGTTTTCCAGCAGCATATCGGCGGCGGGTGCGGCGGCAGACAGGCACAATGCGGTAAGGGATACGGACAGGGTTTTGATGTTCATGAGTTTCCTGTGTGTGGTTTCAGACGACGTCTTTTGACGCGGCGGAGGGCTATTGTAACGAAAAAGACGGCATTGGATAAACAAAACGCCGTCCTTTTGCTGCCGATACGGGCTTAACGTGCGGACAATTGTTCCGTGCGTTCTTCGCCGTTCATTTCAGGGGTCGTCTGAAAAACGATTTTTTCCATGATTTTATCCGCGAGCAGTTTTTGTCCTTCAGCAGAGAAGTGGATGCCGTCTTTGCTGCGGTAGCGGATGATTTTTCCATTGATGTTGACGGAGTCGGCGTAGGTGTCCGAGCCGTTGCTGAGGAGTTTGTCGGTCGGTATCCACAGGGCTTTTGGACTGATCTCGTCTGCTAAAAGTTTGTCGAGATATCGCATTTGCTTGTTAAGTTTTGCCTGTTTCATATAAGGGATGCCCATCCAAATGACTTGCACATGGTGTTGCTCGGCGGCGGCCAGGATGCGGTTGACGCGGCTGAGGTATTCTTCCGACCATTCGGGCGAGGCGAATTTCAGGTATTTTTTGCCTTTCGGGAAGTCCCACGGATCGTTGGGGCCGAGGAAAACGACCAGAAGGCGGATGTCGGTTTGTTGTTTTAGCGTTTGCTCAATGGTGTTCGGCCAGTCGAAAAACTTGGGATAGGACAATCCGGTACTTTGCTTGCTTAGATTCACCGACTGGATACCGTATTGTTTTTTCAGGCTTCTTTCGACAAAAGGCGCAACGCCCTGCATCATCGAGTCGCCGGCAAAAAAGACTTTGTCGCCTTGTCCGAGAACGATATTGGCGGGCGGGGTAATAGGGAGGTGATGTGCTTCGGGTTGTCCGCCGTTTTGTGCCGTTTGGGGTTGACGTCCGTCGGCGGGACGGTTTTTTTCGTGCGGTTCGGACGCATTGAGCTGCGCATTTTGTTCAGACGACCCATCGTTTTCAGCGATTTGAGGTTCCGGTTCGGCAATCACAGGCTGTCCTGCCAAACGCGCTTTGAGGTCGTCTGAAAAGGCGTATGCGTCTTGTTGCAGCTTCGCGCCCGTGCGCCACCATTCGTATTCGGACAAAGGCTCCAGCGGTGAAGCCTGATGATAGGTTTGCTGCCAATAGGCATTAATGGAATCTTGACTGAACCACGCCGCGCCAAAGGCGCAAACCAAAAGGGAGGCAAACAGGGAAATAAAGCGTTTCATATTCTGATTGTCCTTTTAAAAATCGGCGTAAATAAAGCCCGGGATGCCTGACGGCGCCAATACGATAATCAACACCAACACCAGCGTCAGCGGTATAAACCACAGCCACATCGGCATTTTTTCCAATGCCGCCACTGTGCCGTCAAACAGGCGAAGCAAATACGGGTAGAGCAAAATCATCAGGCCAAACGCGGCAAGCAGCAGGGTATCCGCCTGTTTCGGCGCGGCCCAACCTGCTTCGTTGGCGAATAAGGCATCAAATACCATCTGCGTATCGGCGAGGCTGCCGGTGTTGAACACGACGAAAGTGAAGCAGACGAAATGGAAAGTGACGAACCAGGCAAGCGGACGTAAGATTTTCAGACGACGTGAGCCGTCCCGCCCGAATATTTTGTCGCCGCAGTTGAGCAAAATTAATGCCACGCCGTGCAGCGCGCCCCACAGCAGGAAATTCCAGCCGTAGCCGTGCCAAACGCCCGACAATACCATCGCCAGCAGCAAGTTGAACTGCGTCAGGACGAAGCTGTGTTTGCTGCCGCCCAAAGGAATATAAATATAGTCGCGTATCCAGGTGGAAAGGCTGATGTGCCAACGGTTCCAGAAGTCGCGGATATTGAACGCGCGCAGCGGTGCCGCAAAGTTTTTCGGCAGGCGGAAACCGAGCAGCATCGCCATCCCGATTACCAAATCCGAATAGCCTGAAAAATCGAAGAAAAGCTGGAAAGTGTAGCCGTACACCCCCGACAACACACCCCAGCCGTCAAATTGGGCGGGATTCTCGAAAACGGGCGATACCCAGCCGTCTCCCAGCGCACCTGCCAGCCACCATTTTTTAGCAATGCCCAGCAAAATCAAGCACACCGCCAGAGCGGGGCGTATCAATGCGCGCGGTTCAGCAGTCCGAATCTGTTCCAAAGCCCCCGCCTGTTCGCCGTCTATGCTTTTAAACGCCGCCGCACGGATAATCGGCCCGGAAGTAATCGTTGGGAAAAAGCTCAAATGCAGCAGCAATTCATGCCACGCAAAGCGGTCGCCCATCGGATGACGGCAGCAGTACACCAAATAAGCCAAAGATTGAAATGTGTAATAAGACAGCCCCAAAGGCATCAAGATATCGACAATCTCGCTCTGCCCCGTGTATTGGCGGATAAACGGGCGGAAAAAGTCGAAATATTTGAAGAAACACAATACTGCCAAAGCAGTTGCTACGCCGAAGCCTAGCCAGAATTTCCGTACGTTTTCGTTTTCAGACGACATCAACAGGCCGAGCAAATGCACGCAGGACGAATAGCAGGCAATTATGGCGGCAAAGATCGGATTCAAGTGATACAGCCAGCCCATTCCCGCCAGCAGAAGCAAAACATTCTGCATCGACGGAATACGGACAAATGCCCAATAAATAGGCAAAAAAGCAATAAAAAATACCGCGAATTCAATCGACAGCAACGGCATAAGTGTTCCTTAAAATTTTTATTATTCAGATGCCCCGAATATAGGTTTGGCAAGTCGAAGCGAACCGTATATTTTAAATAAGTGTTTGAATTTATACAACTAACGCTAATCTCGTTTTAGAACCGCTCGTCAGAGCTTGGGGCGGATTTTGAAATCTTTTGTCATAAATATCGTATTGGATAAATAGGCTTTTTTTAAAATTTCAGAGATAAAAAGCAGGTTGGGCAGGGCATGCTGATTGCCCTTGTTTCGACACTCAATTTCAAGCAATGAATTGATTTAAGATGAAAAAAAAAGCAGATTCGGGGTAAAGATGCCCGTAAGGTGTTTAAACCTTGACGGGTTTTACCTTGAATCTGCTTTTAATAAGGTTGATTTTAAAGAATAATCTTTTATTTCAATAGATTATATAATTTTGCTTAAGAGAACAGGGCGGCTTGCTGGTGCGCCGTCAACTCGGCAATACCTTTTTGCGCCAGCGCAATCAGTTTGCCCAATTCGTCCAAGCTGAACGGCGCGCCTTCCGCCGTGCCTTGGATTTCGATGATTTTGCCCGAAGCGGTCATAACGATGTTGACGTCGCTGTCGCAGCCGGAGTCTTCGGGGTAATCCAAATCCAGAAGCGGTACGCCGCCCACCACGCCTGCGGATACAGCGGCAACGGCTTCACGGATGGGGTTTTCGCTGATGAGGTCGTCTGAAAGCAGCTTGTTGACCGCAATTTGCAGGGCGACGAACGCACCGGTAATAGACGCGGTGCGCGTTCCGCCGTCAGCCTGAATCACGTCGCAGTCAATTAGGATTTGGCGTTCGCCCAGTTTTTCCATATCCACGATGGCACGCAGCGAGCGCCCGATCAGGCGCTGGATTTCCTGAGTGCGCCCCGACTGTTTGCCTGCCGCAGCTTCACGGCGCATACGCGAGGCAGTGGAAGCGGGCAGCATCCCGTATTCGGCAGTAACCCAGCCCTGCCCCTTGCCGCGAAGGAAGGGCGGGACATTTTCGTCGATGGAAGCGGTGCAGATAACTTTGGTGTTGCCGCATTCGATCAGGCACGAGCCATCGGCGTGCGGCAGGAAGTGAGGGGTGATTTTGATGTCGCGCAGGCTGTCGGCAGCGCGCGAGGTTCGGGTGTAATTGCTCATGATTTGTCCTTTGGGGAAACGGTAAAAATTTGTGGTCGGTATTATACGGGATTCGGCAGGGAGGCTGTTTCTATCATAGAAAATCCCTCCATCGCAGGAGGGAGTTAATTTAAGTTTACAAGTGATTAGATAACTCTTTTAACATACTGATAAGCATCATAATGGTAAAGACTGATGTTTCAATTGATATATTTGTTTTGCCGTGTGTATATGAAAATTTAATCATAATAAGCTATCAGCTCCTAAGTTAATAAAAAAACGAGAATCATGAGACTCTTGGCATAGTTTAAAGCTCTATTTGCGGGTTATATGCAGATTTAAGTAAATAAATATCTTTATAAAACAATAAACTAATATTTTTTTATTCTACCTATAAGCTAAGGTCGTCTGAAAACCATATCTAGTTTTCAGACGACCTTTTATATTTCCCTTTCAATCAAGCAAGGAACAGGCGGTATGCGGCGTTTTGGGTTTCGTCCTGATAGCTGTAACCGAGGCTTTCGAGGAAGTTTTCGAAGGCTTGATTGTCGCCGGGCGGGACGTCGATGCCGACAAGGATGCGGCCGTAGTCGGCGCCGTGGTTGCGGTAGTGGAAGAGGGTAATGTTCCAGCCACCCTGCATATGGTTAAGGAAGCGGGCGAGTGCGCCGGGGCGTTCGGGGAACTCGAAGCTGATTAAGCGTTCGTGGGCGACTTTTGTTGTGCGTCCGCCGACCATGTAGCGGATGTGGATTTTGGAGATTTCGTCGTCGGTCAGGTCGACATTGGGCAGTCCAGCTTCGGTCAGTTGGCGGCTGATGACGGCGAGGTCTTGGGAACCTGCGGTTTGCAGGCCGACGAAGATATGGGCTTTTTGGTCGTCGCCGTAGCGGTAGTTGAACTCGGTGATGTTGCGGCTGCCGAGCAGGTTGACGAATTTGAGGAAGCTGCCGCGCTCTTCGGGGATGGTAACGGCGAAAATGCCTTCGTTGCCTTCGCCCAATTCGCTGCGTTCGGAAACGTGGCGCAGGCGGTGGAAATTCATGTTGGCGCCGCTGGTTACGGCGATGAGGGTTTGGTTTTGGATGCGGTTGCGGGCGGCGTAGGTTTTCAAGCCGGCGAGGGCGAGGGCTCCTGCGGGTTCGGTGATGCTGCGGGTGTCGTCGAAGATGTCTTTGATGGCGCCGCAGATGGCGTCGGTATCGACGGTGATGATGTCGTCCAAGAGGTCGCGGCAGAGGCGGAAGGTTTCTTCGCCGACGACTTTGACGGCGGTACCGTCGGAGAAGAGGCCGACGTCTTTGAGGCTGACGACTTTTCCGGCTTCGACGGATTGCTTCATGCAGCAGGAGTCGTTTGTTTGCACGCCGATGACTTTGATGCTGGGGCGGACTTGTTTGACGAATGCGGCAACGCCCGCCGCCAGTCCGCCGCCGCCGATGGGGACGAAGATGGCGTGGATGTCGTCGGGACGCTGGCGCACGATTTCCATGCCGACCGTGCCTTGTCCGGCAATCACGTCGGGGTCGTCAAACGGGGCGATGTAGGTCAGTTTTTCTTTTTCTGCCAACTCCATCGCGTAATCATAGGCATCGTTGTAGGAAACGCCTTTGAGGACGACTTCGCCGCCGCGGCTTTTGACGGCGTCGATTTTGATTTTGGGCGTGGTTTCGGGCATGACGATGACGGCGCGGCAGCCTAAACGTTGTGCCGAAAGTGCGACGCCTTGTGCGTGGTTGCCCGCGCTGGCGGCGATGACGCCGCAGGCGAGCGCTTCTTTGGGCAGCTTCGCCATTTTGTTGTACGCGCCGCGGATTTTGAAGGAAAACACGGGTTGCAGGTCTTCGCGTTTGAGCAGGACGTTGTTGTTTAGACGACGTGACAGCCCGATTGCAGGTTCGAGCGGCGTTTCGACGGCAACGTCGTAAACGGAGGCGGTCAGGATGCGGATGAGGTAATCGGAATAAGATGGGCGGTTGTTCATGGTTTTGTATGCCGGAGGATTATTTTCAAAAGGAGTGTCCGCCGTCCGCGTCAAACTTTGTCAACAAAACGGCGGAAAGGTAAAACCATACCCTCGAGGTCGTCTGAAATCAAGAAAAATCTTAGCAAAGCGAAGATGGGGCGGTATAATGACTGCCTTTTGTGCCAAACCGCACGACGCGGTTGTTTTTATTTCTGTTTCCGCACCACATCCCGATGAAAAAAACATTATCCGTATTGATCGCGGCAATGATGATTGCCGCCGCGCAAGCCGCGCCGCAAGCGGCTAAAAACAACGCAGCCCCCGCTGTTGCCGCTTCCGAGCCTGCACCTGCCGCCGCATCCCAGCCCGAAGCCATGATGCCCAGCATCAACAGCCCCGATGCGCCGCCTGCCATTGCCGCTGCCGCCTACATCGTTACCGATTTGCAAAGCCATCAAGTGCTTGCCTCCGGCAATATCGACACCCAAATCGAACCTGCTTCGCTGACCAAAATGATGACCGCCTACCTCGCGTTCAAGGCTTTGGAAAACGGCACATTGCGCGCCGACCAAATGCTGACCGTGTCCGATGCAGGCTGGAAAATCGAAGGCTCGCGGATGTTCCTCAGTCCCAAAGTCCCCGCCAGCGTCAGCGATTTAATTAAAGGCATGATTGTCCAATCCGGCAACGATGCCGCCACCACGCTTGCCGAAGCTATGGGAGGCGGCTCGGTGGACGTGTTCGTCCAACAAATGAACGACGAAGCCAAGCGTTTGGGCATGACCAAAACCCACTTTAAAAACCCGACCGGATTGGCTGCCGAAGGCCACGTTTCCACCGTCGGCGATTTAGCCATTTTGTCCGCCGCGCTGATACACGATTACCCGAAATACTATCCCGTATTTTCGATTAAATCCTTCAAATACAACAATGTCGAACAGCCAAACCGCAACCTTCTGCTCTACCGCGATTCCAGCGTGGACGGTCTGAAGACGGGACACACCGAAAGCGCAGGCTACAACCTTGCCGCTTCCAGCAAACGAAACGGCAGACGCATCGTTTCCATCGTCGTAGGCACCGAGTCCACCGAAGCCCGCGCTTCCGAAAGCGGCAAACTGCTCAACTGGGCGTTGCAGGCATTCGATACGCCCAAGCTCTACAACGGCGGCGAAATCATTTCCAAGGTCAAAGTTTATAAAGGCAGCAGCAAATCGGTGAACGTCGGCTTCCTCGAAGACGTGTACATCACGATTCCCCACGATGCCGGACAAAACATCAAACCGATTTTAGAAACCGTCCAGCCCGTTATCGCCCCGATACGCAAAGGTCAAACCTTGGGCAAACTCAAAATCGTCAAAGACGGCAAAGTCATTACCGAGAAAAACGTCGTCGCCCTCCATTCCGTTGAAGAAGGCAGCTGGTTCAGACGGATGTGGGATGATATCGTATTGTGGTTCAAAGGCTTGTTCGGCAGCAGTTCGAAATAGGCAGGATTGATGAAAAGGTCGTCTGAAAATGGTTTTCAGACGACCTTTGTTTTGGATGCGAACAGGACGACGGCAAAGTCTTTATAACTCAAATCCGCTTTCAAATATCCGTTTTTGTCCGCTGATCGGGTCGGTAAACTCAATCTGTTTTGCCAGTAGTTTCAAAGGTTTTTCATAATCTTCATCGCCCGCCGCCAAAGGGGTGGGATAAAGCGCGTCGTTTAGCAGCGGCATGCCCAAACGCATCATATGCACCCGAAGCTGGTGTTTTTTCCCCGTATGCGGCGTCAGCCGGTAGAGGCTGAATTCGCCGCGGTTTTCAAGCAATTCGACCGTCGTATGGGCGTTCGGCTCGCCTTCGATTTCCTGCGTCGTGAAAAACCGTTCCCCGCGCACCATGCGCGAAACCACGTCCAAGGGATATACCAAATCCGTCCGCGTCGGCGCGACGGCGTGATAGGTTTTACGGACGCTTTTTTCCTGAAACATCGTTTGATAATCGCGGCGCGTGGCAGGATTGTGCGACAGCAGCATCACACCTGCCGTATCTTTATCCAAACGGTGGACCGGCGTAATGTCTGCTACGTTCAAATGCTGCAATTCCGGCCGCAGGCGCAGGCGGGTCAGCAGGGTTTCGCGCAAAAAACGTCCGCTGGGGATAACGGGCAGAAAATGCGGTTTGTCAACGACAATCAGATGGTCGTCGATGTGCAGGATTTTTTCTTCAAACGGAATGACGGGTTCGCTGTCGCTGCTGGTTTCTCGGTAATAAAACATGGTTTTGCCCGGCTCGAACAGCGTGTGTTCGTCAAACGGCACGCCGTCTGCATCGACGACGAAGCCGCTGTTCAAACGCCTGCGCCAGTTGTCCTCGCCGACAAAGGGAAAGCGGACGCAGAGGAAATGCAACAGGGGCAGGCCGTAAAACGGTTTTTCGTGCGGCAGCACCAAATAGCTGGGTTTGACGCCGTTTAAAAGCGGGAGGGGGTTGGAGCGTTTTTTCATGTGGCGGATTGTACTCGGTTTCGGTCTTTTTTTCAGACGACCTTGGCTGGGTTAAGGCTGTCGGGTGATAATGAAGCGGTTTGCATGGGGAAAATTGTGTTACGGATGATGGGGAAAGCGGTCGTCTGAAAAGCCGGATTTGGGGTTTCAGACGACGTTTTTATTTGGTTTTTTTTAAAGATGATAGATTGGGTGGTGTTTTTCGTGGGCAAAGCCCACGCTACGGTTGGATTGTGGATGGGGTGTGTGGTTTGTTTGAATACATGAAGAAAGGTCGTCTGAAAACGGGAAGTCCATTTTCAGACGACGTTTTTATTTGGGTTTTTTAAAGACAGGTTAGGTGGTGTTTTTCGTGGGCAAAGCCCACGGCTACGGTTGGATTGTGGATGGGGTGTGTGGTTTGTTTGAACGCATGAAGAAAGGTCGTCTGAAAATGGGAAATCAGTTTTCAGACGACCTTGGTTACCACCTGTTTAACAAAAACTTATTCTGCCAATTCGGTTTGCTGGTGCGACATGAGTTCTTGTCCGACATCGGTCAGGAGGTTGAGGTAACGCTCGTACTGCTTGAGGATGTCGGCGATGAGTTCGCGGCGGTTCATGTATTGCACGTCGTAGCCGCTGCGGCCGTCGAAGAAGTAGGTGTAGGGCTCGTAAGTTACGTTGTGGCGGATGTGCGGGAGGTGGCCGTCTTTGATAAGCTGTTCGGACACTTCGCGCTTGATGGTTTTAATGCCGTACATGAAGTCGCGCAGGGACTCTTTGTGGATGGTGAATTCGACGGCAGGCTCTTCGCGGTCGAAGTGGGTTTGGATGTCGACGCTCAGGCTGTATTTGTCGGACAATTCCTCGCCCAATTCGCGCATGGCGGGCAGGGCGGTGGTTTTGAGGAATTTGAGGATGTCTTGTTCCTGCGTTTGGTTCAGCATACGCTCGAGCCTGTCCTGCCAGTTGTCGCCGCTCCAATAGACGCTGGAGGGTGTGACGGCGGTCGTGAAGTATTTGTGGTCGGCGTTTAATCCGCGCCATAGGCTGAAACACATGATCAGCATGAGCAGGGCGAAAGGCAGGGCGACGATGAGGGTCATGGTTTGCAGGGTGGGCAGTCCGCCGAAGCGCAAAAGGACAATGGCGGCGGCGGACATCAACAGCCCCCACATCACTGCCTGCCAGCGCGGGGCGGCCAGGCTTTTGTCGCGGGAGGCGATGTTGTTGAGGACGTAAATGCCGGAGTCGGCGGAGGTGATGAAGAAGAGGGCGATCACCATGAGGCTGACAAGCCCTGTGAGGGTCGGCAGGGGGAGGTATTCGAGGAAGCGGAAGAGGAGTTTTTCGGGCGTGCCGGTCAATTCGCCCAATGCGCCTGCTGCGGTGTGGTCGTTAATCCAGATGGCGGTATCGCCGAAGATGGTGAACCAGATGACGCAGAACAGGGAGGGAACCGCCAAAACGCCGAAAATGAATTCGCGTATGGTGCGTCCGCGCGAGATGCGGGCGATGAAGAGTCCGACGAAAGGCGCCCAAGAACACCACCATGCCCAGTATAAGATGGTCCAGCCGCCGAACCATTCGGTATGGTTTTGTTCGTAGCTGTATGTTTTGAAACTGAGTTGTACGAGGTTGCTCAGGTAAGTGCCGAGGTTGTCGTTGAAGGCGGAGAGCAGGTGGAGGGTCGGGCCGGTGGCGAGGACGAAAACCATCAGTACAAAAGCAAGGGTCAAGTTCATCTCGCTCAACATTTTGACGCCTTTGCCTATGCCGGAGGCGGCGGAGGCGACTGCCAAACCCATGACGGCGAAAATCACGATGGTTTGTACGGAAAAGGTGTTTTCGCTTATCCAGCCGATTTGTGCCAAGCCCGCGCCCAACTGCGCCGCACCGAAGCCGAGCGTGGTAATGATGCCGAACAGGGTGGCGACCAGCGCGAGTATGTCTATGATATCGCCTGCCTTACCGTCGATTTTCTCTTTCAACAGCGGATAAAAGCAGGAGCGCAGGGAAAGCGGGAGTTTGTAGCGGAAGGCGAAATAGGCGAGCGCCAAAGCCATGGCGGCGTAAACCGACCAGGCATGTACGCCCCAGTGGAAGAGAGTGTGGAGCAACGCGTCCTGCTGCCTTGCGCCGCTGCCGCCTTCGGTGATGGGGGACAGATAATGGGTGAGCGGTTCGGCGACACCGAAAAACATCAACCCGACCCCCATACCCGCCGCGAACAGCATGGCGAGCCAAGACCAAAAGCTAAATTCAGGCTCTTCTTCGTTGCTGCCCAGCTTGATGTTGCCGAAGCTGCTGACTGAAAGTGCGAGCAGGAAGAAGAAGAAGGCTGAAAACGCCAAGATGTAAAACCAACTGAAGTTTTTGAAAATGCCTGTTTTGGCGGCATTGAGGACGGTTTCTGCCTGCTGCGGAATCAAAAGCGCGATGCCGATGACCAGCAGCACGAAGGACAGCGTAACGGAAACGACGAAGGGATTGAACGAAGAGCGGTTGCGTAAGAAATGAAATAAAGACAAACCTTGACCTCCTTTGGGATGGTGAGGCAGGCGGATACGGGCGCAAGGCTGTATATGGTTGATTAACAAAAACTAGGAATAAAACATGGTCTGTCGGACAGGGTCCGAGATTTTCCCGATTTTTGGTAATCCACTATAAAACGCAGACAAAAAACGAATGGCGTTTAAACCGTCCTGCCGGATGAAAAACAAGGGAAAAAGAGAGTAAAAACGCACAGATGAATGAGCCGTAATGAGGGCCGGGTGAGACAAAATGGATGATGATTATTTCTTTGTTTGAAGGAATAATAACAAAATCAGGGGATTGTTTCAAATTGGGAAAGATTTGTGTGTATTGGGACAAGAAAGATGGCGGCGATAAAATGGGCAAAGGGGTCGTCTGAAAGGTATTTCAGACGACCCCTCATCAGTTTTATTAGCTATTGCCGCTATCTACTTTCTTAAACGACAACCAAATGCAGACGCCGACCGATATCAGCCAAGCAGCCAGCAGCCAATACGGGTTGAGCAAATGGGCGTAGGGATTCAAATCGGGATTCTTGATGGGCGGCAGATAAACCATAACGCCGAAGTAGGCAGACGATAGGGCAAGGCCGCTCAAAATGCCTTTTTGGTCTTTACGCAGACGCATCAGCATTGCCGTCAAACCGCTTGCCACCATGGCGGCAAAGCCAAAGAAAGTCATCGGGATAAAGTGTGCGCTCCAAGCTTGTGTGTCGGGGAAGGCGGAGTCCGGCTGCATCAGGAAGGCGCAAGTCAGGAAAATCGGTGTGCCTGCCAAAGTAAAAGCAAGCGGAATCCACCAGCGGTAAGAAAAAACGCCTTTTTTTTCAGTTGCATGTTCAAAAATGACTTGCCCCGCATGAATGCCCGCCTTCACGGTTTTCACGGCAATTTCCCGCTCCCGTTTATACCCGCTTTCACTAGGTAAAAACACCAGCCCAAAGGGAATAACGGCAAACGCATTCAATAGGCTGAATATCGTTAATCCTTCGAAATAAAAATTAAACAGCATCTCTATATCTTTTGACAAAAACAGCGCAAACAATATCGTGCTTATGTAGGAACAGACAAAGCCGATGAGCATGGCGGTCAAGATATGCTTCAAGTTCCTACGCAAACGAAGCTGCGTCATCGCCATACCGGTCAGTATGCCCCAAACCAACATATAGCCAAGCATATAGAGCAAACCGGCAATTATTGCAGCCACACTAGTCAGACTGCCGACCACCAGTCCGAAAATACCGAAATAGAGCATAGAGGCAAAAAAAGCCGCCACCCCGCCGGAAGCTACGGCAAGCTGAACGGTGAGAAACACGAGTAAAACGCCGTAACACAAGGCATAAACGGTAAAGAGCAGTGTAAGGTACGGCTTGCGCGGTTTCTTGTCCTTCAGGGCGGTGTTGTCCGACATTATGCTGGTTTCCTTTGGATGATTTATCGGAATTGAAGTAGTTTCAGACGACCTTTGAGCGCGGATACATCGAACCCAAAATCGTCGTATCGGATTGAGGTTAGGGCGTTATGGAAATTTGAATGATTATAATGGAATAGTTTGTGTCGATGATAGCCGTATAACGATATTGCATTTTCGTGAAACCGATAATAAGCAACAAGATTGCCCTTACAACAAAAGGTCGTCTGAAAACTGTTTTTCAGACGACCTTTTTGTCGTTTTATCACTCAAGAAAGCGACGGATTACGAACGTACCTGCCCGTCGCCCAAGACAATCCATTTCTGCGAAGTCAGCCCGTGCAGACCGACGGGGCCGCGGACGTGGATTTTGTCGGTGGAAATGCCGATTTCCGCGCCGAGACCATACTCGAAGCCGTCGGCGAAACGGGTGGAGGCATTGACCATGACGCTGGCGCTGTCGACCGTGCGCAGGAAGGTGCGGGCGTCGGAGTAGGATTCGGTTACGATGCTGTCGGTGTGGTGGCTGCCGTGGGTGTTGATGTGGGCGACGGCTTCTTTGAGGCTGTCGACGATTTTGACGGAGAGGATGGGGGCGAGGTATTCGGTGTCCCAGTCTTCTTCGGAGGCCGTCTGAATGTGTGGCAGGATGGAAAGGGTACGCGGGCAGCCGCGCAGCTCGACGTTGCGGGCGGCGTATTTTTCCGCCAATACGGGCAGGATTTCGGCGGCGTGGCTTTGGTGGACGAGCAGGGTTTCCATGGTGTTGCAGGTGCCGTAGCGCGAGGTTTTGGCGTTGAAGGCGATGTTGACGGCTTTTTCGGCGTCGGCGGTGCGGTCGATATAGACGTGGCAGATGCCGTCGAGGTGTTTGATGACGGGCACGCGGGCTTCGGCGGCGATGCGGGAAACCAGCGATTTGCCGCCGCGCGGGATGACGACGTCGATAAATTCGGGGCTTTGCAGCATGGCGCCGACGCTTTCGCGGTCGGTGTTTTCAATCAGGCTGACGGCTGCTGCGGGCAGGCCGTTTTCAACTAACGCCTGCGTAATCAGTTTGGAGAGCGCCATATTGCTGTTGAAGGCTTCACTTCCGCCGCGCAGGACGCAGGCGTTGCCGGACTTGAGGCAGAGGGCGGCGGCATCGACGGTTACGTTGGGGCGGGATTCGTAAATGATGCCGACAACGCCCAGCGGTACGCGCATTTTGCCGATTTGCAGGCCGTTTTCGCGGGTGCGGAATTCGTCCATTTCACCGACGGGGTCGGGCAGGGCGGCAATCTGGCGCAAACCTTCGCACATGGCGTCTATGGTTTTTTCAGTCAGCCGCAGGCGGTCGAGCAGTGCGTCGTTCAAACCTTTCTGCGCGGCTTGTTCCATATCTTGAGCGTTGGCGGCGAGGATGGCGGTTTGATGGTGTTTGATGAGTTCGGCGGCGCGCAGGAGCGCGGCGTTTTTTTGTGCGGTCTCGGCGGCAGCGACAATATAGGAAGCCTGCTTGGCGGCGGACGCGGTGCGGCGGACGTAGTCTTGGATGTTTTGCATGGTGTTTCTGCGGGAAAAATGGGAATGGGTTGATGATAAGGTCGTCTGAACGGGAATTCAATAGGATGCAGGGAGACGGTTCAAATGATACTGGGGAAGGGGACTGAGAAAATCGCAGATAAAAAAAAACCATCTATACTAAGGGGAAAAGTATAGATGGCCAAACACATTACGGGGAAAACGTCTTACTCACTTACTCACTTCTCTCGAAGCAAGTGTTACTCAGACACGCGAATTATATAATAGTTCACGAATGATGACGTTAAGTTTGGTTAATGACATCTTAACAATCATATCATCATGTTTTTAAACAAATAAAAAAATCATAATGGTTAAAATTTTTTTGAAAAAACTTCAAAATTTTCAAACTGTGATGAATTTCCACTCCCCTGAGGCTAAATTTTCTACCGTTCGTCCGTTAAATTCGTCCCGATGGAGGTGTTCGACGCGGTTGCCGGCAGCGGCGACCATGCGTTTGACTTGATGATATTTGCCTTCGGTAATGGTCATCAGCAGGGTGGTCGGATTTTCCAAAACGGCTTCGGCAGCACGGACGGTTTCGTTGTCGTCGTGCAGCAGGACGCCGTTTTTCAGCGTTTCACACAGGCTGTCGTCGGCAGGATGCTTCAGGGTAACGCGGTAGATTTTGGGCACTTTGTGTTTCGGCGAGGTAACGCGGTGGTTGAACTGCCCGTCGTTGGTAATCAGCAGAACGCCCGTCGTATCCGCATCCAGCCTGCCGACCGCCTGCATGTCGATATTGCGCATATGATCGGGGAAAAGGCTGAAAACGCTGGGGTATTGCTGCGGTTTGTGCGAGGTTTCGTAATCGGCAGGCTTGTTGAGCAGGATATAAAAATAAGGCATGGGCACGACGACGATGTCTTCGCCGTCTATGCGCAGCGTTTGGACTTCGGCGGGATTAATGTCGGCTTTGGTGTCGTTGCAGACTGTATCGTTGATTTCGACACAGTCGTTTTGAATTAGCCACTGGCATTGTTTGCGGCTGCCTATGCCTTGGGATTGGAGGTATTTGATCAGTTGCATGGGAATGGCGGGAACGGGTTTCAGACGACCTAATTGTATATCAGGACTTCGCTTTCAAACGATAGAGATAAGTGGTTTCCCGATTGCGGGCGAAGGCGAGCGGGTCGGATTCGTCGGCGGCTTTGCGGTGGCGCGGTTTGGTTTTCAGAATATCGGCCACTTCTAAAGAGGTCGTCTGAAAACATTGTTCCAGAAAATCACGGTCGCGTAAGTGCAGATGTTCCGCCAAGTCGGAAATGATTAACCACGCTTCGCCTTGCGGGTTTAAATGCTGCCGCACGCCGTTTAAAAAGGCGGTCAGCATGGCGTTGTCGGGATCGTAGAGGGCGGTTTCGACGGCGGAAGTCGGTTTGGCGGGCAGCCACGGCGGGTTGCAGACGATCAGGTCGGCGCGTCCTTCGGGAAACAAATCGACGGCTTGGACGACGACTTGTTTGTCCAGCCCCAAGCGGGCGAGGTTGGCGGTTGCGCAGGCGATGGCTTTGGGGTTGGTGTCGGTGGCAGTGATGTCGGGAATACCGCGTTTGGCAAGGGTGGCGGCGATAACGCCGGAACCTGTGCCGACGTCGAACGCCGTCTGAATATGTGGATTCAACGGCGCTTGGGCGATTAAGTCCAAATATTCGCCGCGCAGGGGCGAGAACACGCCGAAGGGAACATGGATTTTGCCGCCAAGCTGCGGAATGTCTATGCCTTTTTTGTGCCATTCGTGTGCGCCGATGAAACCCAAAAGCTGGTTAAGCGGCAGTAAAAACGGCGCGTCGTTCGGCTCGGCGTACACATCGGCAAGGGCTGCGCGGACGTCGGGCGCGCGCGGGTTGCTTAACTGAAAACCCGCGCCGATTTCGACGGCAAGCATATTCAGCACGCGGCTTTGCTGCGCCTGTTTCATACGGTGGGTGTGGAAGGTCGTCTGAATATCGGTAGGCGCGTTTTTTGTTTTTTCAGACGACCTGCGGACGCGCTTTTTCATCGCTGCCAAAACTTGCTTGGCGTTGTGGAAATCGCCCGTCCAAACGGTTGCCGTTTGGGCGTGGGCGTTTTTCAGAATATCGGCGGCATTGCTTTCATGCACATAAACCGCCTGCTTGGGCGGCTTTTGCGTGCTTTCGTTGCGCCATTCGGCAGCGGCGCGGTCGGTGGGGATAATGGGAAACATGACGGGAAGGAGGAAGGGAAACCGGCGGCAAGTTTACTATAGTGGATTAAAATTGCAATGATATGGCGTTGCCAACGCCCTTATGTACTACCCGTACACGGCGGGCGTTGCCGCCTTGTCTCATTTTTATTTTAATCCACTATATATTTCGGCTTACGATGTATTGCCGTTATGGTGTGCAGGACATTCAAAACAAGCGGGCTTAGTTTGGACTGTAATGCCTATTCATTATTTGGCGGCAGGTATGTGTTGCCAGCCTTTTTGTACTTAAGATTTTGAAACTAAATTGGACAAAATGTATAAAATAATTCCATTTTTAAAAAGTAAATCCGTATTTTTAGAAAAATAGATTGTCGTTTTGTCTAAAATGCGTATAATCCCCTTCCAAAGCAAACCATAATTTTGATAAAGTTTGGACAAGGAACATCATGCAATTAGACATTGACCGCTTAGTTGCTTATTTCGGCGGCGTGAATGCACTTGCCGAAGCGTTGAAACAGCACGATCCCGAAAATGCCGCAACAACCGCCGCCATCTATAAATGGCGCACGCGCGGGTCGCTGCCTTTGGCGCAACTGCAAAAGCTGACTGCGCTGGCGGAAGCGCAAGGCAGGCCGCTGGATTTGAATGCTTTTTTACAAAAAAACGAATCTCTGGAGAGAACAGAAATGACACAAACCAACCGCGTTATCATTTTCGATACCACCATGCGCGACGGCGAGCAGTCGCCCGGTGCATCCATGACCAAAGAGGAGAAAATCCGCATTGCCCGCCAGTTGGAAAAGATGGGTGTCGATGTGATTGAAGCAGGTTTTGCCGCAGCCAGTCCGGGCGATTTCGAGTCAGTTAATGCGATTGCCAAAATCATCACCAAATCTACAGTTTGCTCATTAGCTCGTGCCGTTGAAAACGATGTGCGCAAAGCAGGCGAAGCCGTTTCCCCTGCTCCGAAAAAACGTATTCACACTTTTATTGCCACCAGCCCCATCCACATGGAGCACAAACTGAAAATGAAGCCGCAGCAGGTCATCGATGCGGCAGTCAAAGCGGTGAAAATCGCCAAAGAATATACTGACGATGTGGAATTTTCCGCCGAAGATGCCGTGCGTTCGGATTTGGACTTCCTCGCCAAAATCTTTACGGCGGTTATCGAAGCAGGTGCGACTACCATCAACATTCCCGATACTGTCGGCTACTCCATCCCTTCCGTATGGTACGAGCGTATCAGCAACATCATCAAAAGCGTGCCTAACGGTGATAAAGTAGTCTGGTCGACCCACTGCCACAACGACTTGGGTATGGCGGTTGCCAACTCGCTGGCCGCCGTTCAGGCAGGCGTGCGCCAGGTGGAATGCACCATCAACGGTTTGGGCGAACGCGCGGGCAATGCCAGCCTTGAAGAAATCGTGATGGCGTTGAAAGTGCGTCATGACTTGTTCGGCTTGGAAACCGGCATCGACACCACGCAAATCGTGCCGGTATCCAAACTGGTGTCCACCATTACCGGCTATCCGATTCAGCCCAACAAGGCGGTGGTCGGCGCAAACGCCTTTGCACACGAATCAGGCATCCATCAGGACGGCGTGTTGAAACACCCCGAAACCTATGAAATCATGACTGCCGAATCGGTCGGCTGGTCAACCAACCGCCTGACCTTGGGCAAATTGTCCGGCCGCAGCGCGTTCCGCAGCAAACTGGCGGATTTGGGCATCGAGTTGGAAAGCGAAGAGGCGCTGAACGCCGCGTTCGCCCGCTTCAAAGAACTCGCCGACAAAAAACGCGAAATCTTCGACGAAGACCTGCACGCGCTGGTGTCCGACGAAATGGGCAGCATGAACGCCGAGAGCTACAAATTCATTTCCCAAAAAATCAGCACCGAAACCGGCGAAGAACCGCGCGCCGACATCGTGTTCAGCATCAAAGGCGAAGAAAAACGCGCTTCCGCCAGCGGCTCCGGCCCTGTCGACGCGATTTTCAAAGCGATTGAGAGCGTAGCGCAAAGCGGCGCGACTTTACAGATTTATTCCGTCAATGCCGTAACGCAAGGCACGGAAAGCCAAGGCGAAACCAGCGTCCGTCTGGCACGCGGCAACCGCGTTGTCAACGGTCAGGGCGCGGATACCGACGTTTTGGTCGCCACCGCCAAAGCCTACCTCTCCGCCTTGAGCAAACTGGAATTCGGTGCCGCCAAACCGAAAGCGCAAGGCAGCGGTACGATTTGAGCTTAAATGGTTTGATTTGATTTTTAAAAGCAAAGAGGTCGTCTGAAAATCGGATTTTGGGTTTTCAGACGACCTTTCTTTATTTTTTCACAGAACTGAACAGGGGAAAAAGGTTAATCAAACACAGTAAAAAATACAAAACGAGTATTAAAGTCAGCCATAAATTTTTAAGTTTTATACTTGAGTAAATGATATGAAACAATAAATCCAGGTCGCCTATTAAATGGACAAAAAAATACGCTGTAAGGATGAAACAGAAAATGCCAATAAACTTTCTTCCTAATAGAAAAAATAGAATAGAAATATTGTTTATTATTAAAAATAATTTAATAATCATGGGGTTGTCGTTTATTTCACCTTGTAAGTCAGATAAATTATAGACATCCCCATCAATTATATAGTCTATGATGTAAAATTCATCAGTATTAAGGAGAAATGAAAACGAAATAAGTAGCAATAAAATGAGGTAATTAATTGGTTTTATGAATTTTATACTGAAAATACGGTTTGCCATCATGCTCCCATTCGTTTTATTTTTTCTGTGTATTTTTTATAACGTATTCCTGCCTGAAAGGAAGGCAATAGGTAATATACATTGTAAACTAAAAAATCAGTCTATCATAAAAGCTTCAAACATAATCGGCTTCCAAAAGGTGTGCTGATTTAAGTGCTGACTCTTATTGAAGTTTCATCAGTCGGTCTTGTTCGACTGACAACACGCCGTTTACCTTTTGGAAATAAGCAATGGCATCTTGAATATTGGTTTTGGCTGATGGACGAATGGCAATTCCGTGCAGGTTTTTGTATTCGTAAAACAAACTTGCGCCGGAATCTTTCACTGCCTTTATCAATGGACCTGAGCCTATGCCTTCATCGTAGAAAATAATCAGGTTACCCGTTGTGGCTTGTGCTTGTCGGGTGAATATTGCTTCAGTCGCTTGGGTTGGTTTGCTCGGGCTTTGACAGGCGCAGAGTAGGGCGGAGAGTAGGATAAATGCAAAAGTTTTGTTCATTGTTGTTCAGAGGGTTGAGTAATTAAAAAAAGGTCGTCTGAAAATGGGGTAAACGAAATCAAATATTTTGTTTGCACCATTTTCAGACGACCTTTCAGATGAATTCGATGGTTATGCCTCGGGCAGCTCCATGTCTAAAACGGTTTGCTCCTGCTTGGCGCGGAAGTCGGCAAGTTTTTGCGCCAGCTCGGGGTTTTCGTTGGCAAGCAGCGAGATGGCGAACAGGGCGGCGTTGGCGGCTCCTGCCTCGCCGATGGCGAAAGTGGCGACGGGAACGCCTTTGGGCATTTGTACGATGGAGAGCAGGGAGTCTTCACCGTGCAGGTATTTGCTGGGTACGGGTACGCCCAATACGGGGACGGTGGTTTTGGCGGCAACCATGCCGGGCAGGTGTGCTGCGCCGCCTGCGCCCGCGATGATGGCTTTGATGCCACGTTCGCGGGCGGTTTCGGCGTATTCGAACATTAAATCGGGGGTGCGGTGTGCGGACACGACGCGGGCTTCGTATTCGACGCCGAACTCTTTGAGAAACTGCGCTGCCTGCTGCATGACGGGCCAGTCGCTGTTGCTGCCCATGATGATGCCGATTTTGGCCATATTTACTCCTGGTGTATAAAACGTTATTCAATGAATGATTTCAGACGACCTTTGAATATGGGAGGTCGTCTGAAAAGTTATCGTTGCTTGATGCTGACGGCGGCGCGTTTGGCGGCGGCGCTGCCGGGGTAGCTCTGTATCAGTTTGCGCCATGTGTTGCGGGCGATGTCTTTCTGTTGCAGCTTGTATTGGCATTGCCCGATGCTGAAGAGCGCGTCGGGGGCTTGCGGGCTGTTGCGGAAGCGGTTGGCAAAGCGTCCGCCGATTTCGATGACGGATTCGCAATTGCCCATGCGCTGTTGGCTTTGCAGCAGCAGATACATATTGCGTCGGGCGCTTTCGCTGCCGTTTCCGCCGTCTGCTCCTTTTAAGACTGCGGCTGCTGCGGCGTAATTGTTGCGCTGATAGTATTTGAGGGCTTGGTTGTAGAGGCGGGTTTCGTTTTGGTCGGCGGAGTCGGCTTCTGAAGGCGCGGTGCCGCCATTTGCCAGATAGGTGCTTTTGAGCTTTTGGTCGTCCAAACGTTGGGCGGGCACTTTCCTATTGGTGTGACGCGGGGTTTTGTTTTGTTTTTCGAGTTGTTGCAGGCGCTGGTTGGTGTTTTCCATTTCGCGCTCCAAACGTTCGACCTGCATACCCAAGCGTTCGATTTGAGTCATCGTGTTCAAATCGGGATAGGGGATAGCGGAGGGTTCGGTTGCGGCGGTGGGAATATCGGGCAGCATGAAGGTGTCGCCGGATTTGGGTTTGGGGGCGGTAGAGGCGCAGGCGTTGAGCAGGAGGATGCCGGCAAACAGGATGGGAAGGGTTTTGTTCATTTTATTTTTTAAGCAGCAAAGTCAGACCGTCGCCGACGGGCAGGGTAATGGGTACGATGCGGGAATCGTCGGGCAGGTTGCGGTTGAAGGACTGGAGTATGTTTAGGCTGGGCGGGGCATCGTGTTCTGCTTTACCCATAACGCGCCCGTTCAGCAGGACGTTGTCGATGGCGATAACGCCGCCGCTGCGAACCAGTTGCAGGCAGCGTTCGAAATATTGCGGGGTGGGCGGTTTGTCGGCATCGATCAGAGCCAAGTCGTAGCTGCCTGATTCGCCTTGGCTTATCAAGTCGTCCAGGGTCAGCAGGGCGGGCTGGAGGTGGAGGGTGATTTTATGGGCGACTTGCGCTGCCTGCCAGGTTTCGCGGGCGATATCGGTAAAGGTGACGTTGATGTCGCAGGCGGTAATTTTGCCGTGTTCGGGCAATGCTAGGGCGACTGCGGTACTGCTGTAACCGGTAAACACGCCGATTTCCAGATATTTTTCGGCTTTGAGCAGGCGCGCGAGCCAAGTCAGCAAGGCTGCCTGTTCGCGGGCAATCGCCATTTTCCCTAAACGGTGGGATTGCGTGCGCGAACGCAGGGCGGTCAGGACGGGATGCTCTTTTTCGCCGATGCTGTTGAGGTAGTCTTGTAACGCCGGGTCGATATTGTGTGTCTGGGTGGTCATGCCGTTTGGCCGTCAGTCTTGGTAGTAGGTATAAGGTTTTTTGGCGACTTTGGCGGCTTCGAATTCTTTCTGTTCTTGAGGGTCCAGCTCGACATCCCACAACAGATGGCGGTTTTCAAGGCGTTGTGTTTCCAGTTGCGGATTGTCTTCGATGAGTTTGTCGAGGAATTGGGTGGCTTCGGATTTGTAGTGATACATGATACGGTTCCGTGCAGGTTTGTGTCAGTCTTTTATTATAACTGATAACGCCGTTACGGTTTTTAGATATTCGACTATATAGTGGATTAACTAAATCAGGACAAGGCGACGAAGCCGCAGACAGTACAGA
>CAUVJL010000026.1:0-24868 GCA_963552075.1 uncultured Neisseria sp. | reverse complement strand
ATCTGTACTGTCTGCGGCTTCGTCGCCTTGTCCTGATTTAGTTAATCCACTATATTGTTTTGAGCGCGGATTTTACCGTGTTTTACAGTAAAACAAAATATTGCGGTGGCAAATAAAACGATACGACATGATTCGGTATTGTTCTATTTCGACGCGAATCCACCCTACCCTGCTGCTTGAATGCCGTCTGTCCAATCCTATGCAAAGGTCGTCTGAAAAGAGGTTTCAGACGACCTGTGTTTTCTTCCGAACGGTTTTCACGGATAAAGCAAATGTTGTAAAAACCATAAACAAATGATTAAAGCCACCATGCAAAAAGGTCGTCTGAAACCTCTTTTCAGACGACCTTTCCGGTATTTATCGATTTAGCGCTTGTCCAAGTCTAAATCAGCTTTGTATTCGATGCGGCCGTGTCCTTTGTTTTCGATGGATACGTCCAATTCTTGTCTGCCACGTTTGAATTTCAAATCGGCATCGTCGTGTTTGATTTCAGATTCGACCACTTGAAAACCTTTGCTGCGCGCGTGGGCGATGACTTTTTTCGCCAAAGACGGAATCGGGTTGCCGCGTGCGGGCAGCTCGGCTTCGTATTCGAATTCGCCGTTGCCCTGACGGTCAGCTTTAACCGTATGCGCGCCTGCGGGACGGTAAATTTCGGCAGGAAGCGGAGCGGCGAAAGCGGTGGCGGAGAAAAGCGCCAAAATGCCGGTTGCCAATAAAGATTTTGTTTTAGCCATACTGTATCCTTTCGGGGAAGGCATATAAAAACGCCGCCATGTTATCGGCAAGGCAACACCCTATCAAGCAAATAAACCTTGTTTTACGTATGACAGTGTTTTTGCACGCAGCGTTTACGCGGTTTTGCGATAACCCTGCAAAACCCTGCGCCTTGCCCTGTAATAAAAGGTTTTCAGACGACCTTTTGAAACACGGCTTTTGCGCTTTCGGGTAAAATAGCCGCTTTGTTTTTATTCAGGCAGCCTCAACCAAATGTCTTCCTCCCTTTCCAAAAAAACCGCCTACCTGCTGATTGCGCTGACCGGCATCGCGCTTGACCAACTGACCAAATGGGAAATCCTCGCCCACTTCCAAGAAGGTGAGCGACTCAACATCATCCCGTCCTTATTCGACCTGACCCTTGCCTACAACCCCGGCGCAGCGTTCAGTTTCCTTGCCGACCAAGGCGGCTGGCAGAAATTCTTTTTCTTAGGGCTGGCACTCGTCATCAGCGCCTATCTCGCCCGCGCCATCCTGCGCGACGAGTTCCGCCTTTCGGGCAAAATCGGCGCCGCCATGATTATCGGCGGCGCGCTCGGCAATGCCATCGACCGCTTGATTCATGGTCATGTCGTTGATTTCCTACTGTTTTACTGGAAGGATTGGAGTTATCCCGCGTTTAATGTTGCCGACAGCTTTATCTGCGTCGGTGCCGTTTTATTGGTTTTGGACGGACTGTTCCACAAAAAACAACCCAAACCGACCGACGAACCAACAACCGACAACCCATAAGGTCGTCTGAAATCCGGACCATACACATGACCCCAAAAACCATCATCCTTGCCAACCCGCGCGGCTTCTGCGCCGGCGTTGACCGCGCCATCAGCATCGTCGAGCGCGCGCTGGAAGAATTCGGCGCACCGGTTTACGTCCGCCACGAAGTCGTCCACAACAAATTCGTCGTCGACAACCTGCGCGAAAAAGGCGCGGTATTCATCGAAGACCTCGCCGACGTACCCAAAGGCGCCATCCTGATTTACTCGGCACACGGCGTCTCCAAAGCCGTGCAGCAGGAAGCCGCCGAACGCGGGTTCCGCGTATTCGATGCCACCTGCCCGCTCGTAACCAAAGTCCACAAAGAAGTCGCCCGCCTCGACGCGCAAGATTGCGAAATCATCATGATCGGACACAAAGGCCACGTCGAAGTCGAAGGCACCATGGGACAGCTTCCGCCCGGCAGGATGCTGTTGGTCGAAACCGTTGAAGACGTCGCCGGACTGCAAGTCAAAAACCCCGACAAACTCGCCTACGTCAGCCAAACCACCCTGTCCGTCGATGAAACCAAAGACATCATCGCCGCGCTGAACGCCCGTTTCCCCAACATCCGCAACCCGCACAAAGAAGACATCTGCTACGCCACGACCAACCGCCAAACCGCCGTCAAAGAATTGGCGGAAGAATGCGACATTGTCATCGTCGTCGGCTCGCCCAACTCTTCCAACAGCAACCGCCTGCGCGAAGTCGCCGCCCAACGCGGTGTCGATGCCTATATGGTCGACAACGCCGGCTACCTGCAACGCGAATGGTTCGAAGGCAAACACAAAGTCGGCGTCACCGCCGGCGCATCCGCCCCTGAAGTTTTGGTCAGGGAAGTCCTGCAAACCATACAGCAATGGGGGCACGAAACCATACGCGAAGGCGAAGGCGCGGAAGAAAGCATCGTCTTCGTCCTCCCCAAAGAACTGCGGCGCGAAGGCGAAAACAAACAGATATTGAACAAAGGTTAAACTGTTTATCCCAGCCTTTTGATCCAAGCGGCAAAACAAAAAGGTCGTCTGAAATCCGTTTTCAGACGACCTTCTTTATTTTCCAAGCCGAATCAAGGCATCAACATACCGCCGTTGACGTGCAGCGTTTGACCGGTGATGTATTTCGCTTGGTCGGAAGCAAGGAACAATACCGCATCGGCGATGTCCTGCGCTTCGCCAAATCTGCCCAGCGAAGTTTGCGCTTCGAAGGTTTTGCGGGTTTCTTCAGGCAGCGCACGGGTCATGTCGGTGTCGATAAAGCCGGGGGCGACGCAGTTGACGGTAATGCCGCGGCTGCCGACTTCGCGCGCCATGGATTTGGAGAAACCGATCAAGCCTGCTTTTGCCGCGGCATAGTTGGTCTGACCGGCATTGCCCATCACGCCGACGACGGATGTGATGTTGATGATGCGGCCGGCGCGTTGCTTCATCATGCCGCGCAATACGGCTTTAGAGGCGCGGAACACGGATTTGAGGTTGACCTGCATGATGTCGTCCCACTCTTCTTCTTTCATACGCATCAGGAGGTTGTCGCGGGTGATGCCGGCATTGTTGACCAGAATGTCCAGTTTGCCGAATTCTTTTTCGATGTCGGCAATCAGATTTTCGATGGTTTCGGGTTCGGCAGAATTCAATGCACGGCCTTCGCCGCCCCATTGCGCCAGACGCTCGCTAATCGCTGCTGCGCCGCTTTCGCTGGTGGCCGTACCGATGACTTTGGCACCCGCCGCCGCCAGCGTGTCGGCAATCGCCGCGCCGATACCGCGCGATGCGCCTGTTACCAATGCGACTTTGCCGCTTAAATCTTGTGTGCTCATGTTTACTTCCTTGTTTTGGGAATGGAGTCTGTTAATTTCAGACGACCTTATAGCATAAATAGTGTGATGAATCTAATTTTTGAGGTCGTCTGAAAACATCAAAGGCTTTCAGACGACCTCAAAGAGGCTTACTCGGGTAACGTGATTTCTTGATACGGAGGCAGATCCAATATGTATCTCAACCAGTTGTCGAAGCTGTATTTTTGGTAGATTTCGGGGGGGAGCTCGCGATAGGGTTTGTCGAGAAACGCTTCCATACCGTCAAAGGTTTTACCGTCCCAAATATAGATATTGTCGGGATGATAAAAATCGTATTTGGCAACTTCGGCATTGGTGGTAATGAGCTTTTTCCGATAGCCGACCGACTCGATTGTCCGAAACGATAAGCCCGTATGCACCGCCGCTTTAAAATCCAGCAAGACGCGGCTTTGCATTTCGCGTTTGATGTTGTCCTCGAACGTGAGCGGCTCTGCCGTCGCTTTGATACTGTCGGGATAAACATCGGAATGTTCGTTCAAACTGCCGTCGTTGACATGGAATATCGTGAAATCGATTTTCCAGCCTTTCTTTTCGGCATATTCGGAAAAAGTCGAAATGGCTTTGTCCCTGCCGAGATCGGGAACATGCGATCCCAGGAAATAAAAATCGTAGCGGTTACTGGTATCGGTTGGTTGGTCTACTTCAAAATAAAAATTGGCGGCGGGAATGACTTTATTGCGATATTTCCGGTTGTCTTCAGGGTCGAAGGCATACACTTTATCGAAAATATCAATGCTCTCCCATATTTTAGGAAATCTGTCCAAGCCGTCCCATTGGTAGGCCACCATCAGCTTTTCGGTTTTTCGCTTGACCTGTTCCAGCAGATACTTCGGATAGATTTGTCCGTTTAAAAACAATGCGTAATCGAAATACTCGTATGTTTTTATTTTCTCCATCATTTCTTGATAAATTTTCGTGAAATGCCGGAGCCGGGCTTTTTTCCTCAAAATTTCTTTTTTCTTCTTCTGCTTCAGGACTTTTTTGCACCAGAATGCCCCCAGCCTCATTTTTAAAGACGAATATTTGAAGGGGGGCGCGATATGGTTGTAGCTGATATCGACAACTTGAAATCCTTGTTTTTCTAAATTTTGGATAAGCAATTTATAAATGTCGTTAACTTGGTACATGCCTAATAGGATAATAGGTTTCCGAGACATGGTGTGTGTCCTCCTATTGATTTTAAAATCATCAACTTATTATTGTTATACAGATGAATAAATATCTTGTTGCCCTGTTCAAACTGACCTTTGAAAACAGGATAGGTTTCAGATTCGGGGAAACGGCAAGCGGGAGAAGGTACGGCAAACCGTACATTCTCGATGTGAAAGATGTCTTTTAACGGACAAACCGCCTGTGTTTGAACAGCCGGCGTCCGCGCTGCATCGTTTATTGTGAATAGACTTTGAAAGTGCTGAAGCACTCAGTGAATATTTTCCCTTTTATTTGTACCGCCTATCCCGCAAATCTGCTTCTCCGCTATATCTGTTGAATGGCATCCCTGTCGATATGCGGCAGCCCGATCGGTATGTTCGGCTCGATATCGAATGCGCAGTTTATCCAGTTGCTGAAGCTGTATTTGCGTTTCAATTCCGGCGCGATGGGGACGAACGGTCGGGTCAGGAAGTCTTTGAGTTCGTCGAGATTGCTGCCGTCCCAGTAGAACATATTGTCGGGATGGTAAAAATCGTAATGCACGATGGTCGGATTGGTGGTAATTAGTTTTTTATCCAAACCGATGGCCTCAAAAATCCGCAAAGACAAGCCGTAATGCTTGCGGTTGAGGAAGTCGACCAATACGGAGGATTTGGCGGCTTCTTCTAAATTCTGGCGGTAAGACAACGCGTTGGCAAACGAGAAGAACTGTACTTCGGGGATGCCCAGTGCGGCTTGCTCTTCGGCAATTTTCTTGCTCGCCAGTCGGAAGTCGATATCCAAACCGATGGCGCGTGCGGCATCGCAGAAGGCGCGGATGTCGCTGTTACGGTCTTCTGCGTACGATCCGATAAAGAGGATTTTGTTTTCGGTTTTTTCAGACGGCGTGAAGCTGTCGAAATAGAAACTTGTGGTCGGATGCAATACATGGTCGTATTCGGGCAGCTTGTTTTGATCAAACGGATCGAAGAAATAAAATTTGTCGAAAAATTCGATATTTTCAAAATCTTCTTTCAAGAAAGTCAGCGCTTCCCAGTTGTAATAGACCATCAGTTTGGCGTGGTTGCGCAGCTTGGAAATAAACTCTTTCGGATACGCGCCCAGCCAAATCATGAAACAATAATCCGCCTGCTCGGGATATTGTTCCAACAACGCTTCCAGCCGCTCTTCCACCAAACGGAACATCACCCGTTTCTTGAAATCCATTCGTCCGAGGACGTTGCGATACCAGATTTTCTGCATGCGTTGGAAGATGCTTTTGTATTTGAATTCTTTTTCTTCGTAAGTCAGGGACAGTACGTCGAAGCCGCATTTTTCCAGATTCTCAATAATGAGCTCGTGGATTTTAAACAGCTCCGGCATAGCCAGGATAACGGTTTTCTTTTTCATAATCGTCGTGCGGTAAAGAGGAAGGGTCGTCTGAAAATATAGTGGATTAACTTTGAACCACTATACAATCAGGCAATGATGAAATTCTTAAAACGGCTACGGCACAGGTTCGCCTTCATTAATTGCCGATACCGAGCATACGGTTAAGCCATTGGGTAAACGAATATTTTTCTTTGATATCCGGACTGACCGGCTGATACGGACGCGCCAAGAAATCAGGCAATTCATCCAAGCTGCCGCCATCCCATAAAAACACATTGTCAGGATGATAAAGGTCGGTATCCCGTATGCTTTGGTTGGTCGTAATCAGTTTTTTATCGAATCGCAGGGCATCGAAAATGCGGAACGACAAACCGTAATGGTCAAACTGGGCAAAATCGACCACTGCCCCGCAGCTTTGTACCTTGCTTAAATTGTTTTCAAAACTCAGGATGCTGCTGCGGTCGAGATATGTGATGCCTTTTGTGCCGAAGGCTTTTTCGGCGCGGTCGTCTTTGCAATAAATATGGAAATCCAAAGGCAGCCCGAGGCGTTCCGCTTCGCTGATGAAATGCTTGGTCTGCCCTTCCCTCCTCAATTCGTAGCCACCGAGGAAGTAGAGGCCGTCATTTGATGGCAGTTCGGGGACAGGCAAATCGAAGTAGAAGTTGGTCGTAGCTTTGAACCCGCATTCCGGATACTGCTTAATATCTTGCGGGTCAAAAACCCAGCATTGGTCAAAATAGTCCAAATATTCCAAGATATCGGGGAATCTCCCGATGCCGTCCCATTGGTAATTGACGCATATTTCACTGTGCGCACGAATGGCAGCAATGATTTCTTTGGGATAAATGTTGGCACGGATACACAAGGCGTAATCCGCTTTTTTGCCGTTTAACGAACCCAGCTTGCGCGCAATGTCATCCCGATAGCGGCTATATTTCAAAACTTTTTTGTAGTCGCCGTCTTTGGCAACATATTTGTAATATAGGTTTTTCACCCTGCTCGCCATATTGGGATAAAAAGAATCCCTGTCGTCGTAACAAAGGTTGACGACGTCGAACCCCAAAAAACGCAGGTTTTTTTCGATGCACTTGTCGAGTTCGTACATATAGGGTACGGCAAGGATGATGGTTTTATTCATGATTCGGGCGGGGTACGGTTAATCTTAGGTACTTCAACTCATTGGATATTGGCTTGGCGGTACAACGCCGTATGGATTTAAAGTTCATTCGCTGTCATTTTCAGACGACCCTTTGCTGCCATCGAAAGGGTCATCTGAAAACATCAATCTGCTTGGTTCGACAGTATTTCTTGATATAGGCCTGCCAATTCGTCTTTTTGTTCCGCAAAAGTCCGAATATGGCTTTTCGGCAATTCAATGACTGCGCCATCGTCCATTGCTTGATAGCGTTCGCAAACTTCGGCAATGGCGCGGCTCAACTCTTCCACGCCGCTGTCAAACGGAATGACCGTGCCGTTTTCGCCGTCGATAATGTCTTCGGACACGCCACCAGCATCCGTGGCGATTACCCAAACATCACGCAACACCGCTTCCCTAACCGTCAAGCCGAAACTTTCTTTCCATTGGGTCGGGAACAGCAAAACATCGATTTCCGAGAAGAAATAGTCGATGGTGTCTTGACTGTAAGCAGGTTCGATACGGAAGCGTTCCACGCCGTCGAAATCGCTGTCAAAAAACGAACGTGCGCCGACATTGAGCATATTGTCCACGACAACCAGTTCGGTATTGGGGAAACGGTGTTTCCTGAAGGCTTCTAAAATCAGATGAACGCCTTTGATTTTGGTTTTTCCGCCGACATAGCCGAAGCGGATAACGTCTTTTTTCCGCTTGGATATTTGACCCAAGGGGCGGGTAACGCCGTTTTTGTTGACGAGGACGTTCCTGCCCAAAGTTCTTTCATGCAGCTTGGCAAAATATTTGCTGGGCGCAAGCAACATATCGATTTTCGACAGGGCGCGGGCTATGGTTTTGCTCCGTTCGTCTTCGGTATTCCATTGCTCGCGGAAGACTTCATTTTCGTCAAGCATGAACTGGTTCGGACAAATCCACCATGCGTCATGCAGGGTAACAAGGGTTTTGACACCGGCTTCCCGACAAATATCGACCATACCGACGCCCATGCTTTGAATGCAGTGGATATGGGCGATGTCAGGCTGTACAAGTTCGATGATGTCTTTGACGGCCTCATCAAAACGCGGGTTTTCGTGGGCGGCTGCATCTTCTGAAGGAACGGCAACGCCGAACACGGTCACTTTGCCGTATTCGTAACGGATAACGCTGTACGGCGGCAGCCAGCTTTTCATCGGCAAAGTCGTTACCGCATATATTTCGTAGGCTTCTTCATCGGCAAGCAGTTTGTTCAGTTGCTCGGCAACAATAGTCGCCCCGCCAAACGATTGCGGATGATAGTAAACATTAAACGATAAGACTTTGGTTTTCCCTTTTGCGGCAGATTCAAAACGGACGGCGGGCGCAAGCTGCGTGCTGCCGATGGCTTGCGGGCTGTATGTTTCCGTTACCGTACGGTATGCCGCCTGCGCCATACTGTCGCGCAACTCGGGATTTTGAATCAGGGTGTCGAACGCTTCATGCCATTGCTGTTCGTTGTCTGCCAGAAAGCCGTTTTCGCCGTTAACAATCACATCGGCGAAAGCCGCCCTTGGCGAACATACGGACGCCACTTTGGTAATTGATGCTTCAAGGTATTTGATATTGCTTTTGGCATCGTTGAAAACGAAGTTTTCCAAAGGCGCAATGCTGATGTCGCATTCGGACAAATAAGTCAGGTATTCCGTATAGTTGCAAAATGGGATGCGCTCGATTTGGCTTTGTACTTCATCGAAATATTCGGGCAGCTCCAAATAGCCGATGATTCTGAACCTGACATTCGGATTTTCTTTCAATATGTTGGCAAGCGCAGGAGCGGCTTCCAAAAAGTCGATGTTGTGCGTTTTAGTGCCAGAACCGTAAATAATCCGAATCAAGCCGTCTTCTTGTTTTTTCAGACGACCCTCGATGCTGTGTGCCGCTGCCAGCGTTTCATCATCCAACGCGTTTTCAACCACATAAACGGTTTCCAAACCTGCTTCCTTCATGGCTTTTGCCAGCCCTGAAGTCGAAGCGATACCTTCGTCGCACGCCAACATGGCTTGACGGTAAAGTTTCGCGCCGTTGATTACGCCTTCTTTTTCAGCCGGCTCAAGCGAGTTGATGGTGCTGCTGGTTTTCAGGACATCTTCGTCAAAAATCAAATCATCAACATCCCATAATGTTTTGATGTTCAGACGACGGCATTCCGCAATTAAATCCATTACGCTGTCAAAACCGGGAACGCGGTAGAAAATCACCAAACTTGCCAAAGAAATCTGTTTCTTGGCTTCGTTGCTGTCCGTCCATGAAGTTACGGAACAAGGAATACCCAGCTCCTCAAGCATTTCCTGCTTTTGGATAACGCGGTATTTTTTGCATTGCGGAATACTGAGTTCGGCAATGATGGCAACTTTAGGCACAAGCGTGTCGGCAGCGTGTTTGGTCAGCCGCTGGATAAACGTTTGCGGAATCGGGTCTGCCTGAATGCCGAGAACTTCCTGTGCAATAACAGGCGAAGAACCGACTGTTTTTAAAAGCTGTTTCACGCTTTTAATCGAATGGGTTTGCTTGTAATGGCGGCGTAAAAACTGATATGCCTTGCCGATACTGCCCTTCTCGCGCACCAAAAGACGGAAGCCTTTGCGGTAGCGGTTGGCAGAGCTGATGGCCTGTTCGGTTTTAACGAACGGCTTGAATACCTTAACCGTCCACAACCCTTTGTATTTTGCCAATCGTTGACTTTCCTGACGGATGTGCTGCTCCAATAAAGCACGGTTTTCATTGAGTCCGTGTATGGTTTGCTCGAACGATTGCCTGTTTTCATTCAAGGTATGGATGGTGTGTTCGAGCGACTGTTTTTCCTGCTGCAAGGTATCGATTTGTTTTTTCAGCAGTTCGATTTGTTTTTCTTGTTCTTTCGATTGCTCTTCTGCTGCCTGGCTGCGCACCATCAACTGCATCAACATGTCGATTTGCTGTTGCAGAGACTCGGTCTGCCTGGCAGACAGTTCGGTTTGTTGCAGCAGTTTTGCCATTACATGCTGCAATTCTTGGTTTTGATTTTGCATATTGGTATTGTCTTCTCGCAATTGAAGGTTTAATTCGGATAAAGATTGGATTTGTTGTTCTAGTAAGGATATTTTTTGAATACAGTCGGAATATCCCAAATGATATTGCATAAACAGCGCGCGGTTTTTCTCATAGACTTTTTGCCAGTCTTCGCGGTTTAAATCAGGATTTTGTTCCAAGCGGTTAATCAGTGATGATCCGTCACGGCGTTTGCGGTAGCGGAACAACACTTCCGGAATACGGATAACGGTTCCGCCGTTGCTTAAGAGGCGTATCCAGAAATCCCAGTCTTCGTGTGTCGTCAGGTTTTCATCAAATCCACCCAAGGCGGCAAAATCTTCGGCGCGGTGCATGGAAACAGATGAAGGAAAACGGTTGCCCGTCAACAGGCTTTCCAAACCGTCATAATCCGGCAGATTCCATAAGCCTTCTTGCGCATCGAAATATTCCGCCAACGGATACACCAGCTTGCAGTCGGGATTGTTTTCCAAAACCGTGACGCATTTTTCGATGTAATCCGGCAGGATGAGGTCGTCTGAATCGAGAAACAGGAAGTATTTTCCCCCCGCCAGCCGCGCCGCATGGTTTCGGGCGGCGGCAACGCCTTGATTGTTTTGTACGGCGTAACGTATGGCGGGCTTGTCCGCCAGAAACTCCCTCAAATAATCGGCGTGTTCCGGGTCGGAGCCGTCGTCAACAATGATGATTTCAAAATTCTGATGGCTTTGGCTAAGGACGGACTGAATGGTTTCTACAATGTATTCCTTACAGTTGTAGTAAGGGATCATCACGGAGACGGTGGGGGACTGGGCTTGATGATTCATGCGGATAGTTCCTTTCTGTCTGTTCGGCAGCCTTCCTTGTTTTTCGGCTCGGTGTTTTCAGACGACCTCTTAGGCAAATCGTCCTTCAACTGACCGACAGGTCGTCTGAAAATCAACCTGCTGCCTGCTTCGGCATATTGCGCAACATGGAGTAATAGCCGTTTTGAGCCATCAGCTCGCTGTGTGTGCCTTGTTCGACAATATGGCCTTCATCCATAACGATGATACGGTCGGCTTGCTCGACGGTGGTCAGGCGGTGGGCGACGATGATGCTGGTGCGGTTTTCCATCAGGCGTTCGAGGGCTTGTTGGACGAGGCGTTCGGATTCATTGTCCAGCGCGCTGGTGGCTTCGTCCAAAAGCAGGATGGGGGCATCTTTCAAAATGGCGCGTGCAATGGCGACGCGTTGACGCTGACCGCCAGAGAGCTGATTGCCGTTTGCGCCTATCGGTTGGTTCAAGCCGTATGGCGAACTTTCAACCAAGTCTTTCAAATTCGCGGCTTTGAGGGCTGCCAATACTTCTTCTTCAGTGGCATCGGGACGGCTGTAACGGACGTTTTCCAAAAGGGTGTCGTCAAACAGGAAAACATCTTGGGAAACAAGGGCGAATTGGGAGCGCAGGTTGTTGAGTTTGATGTCTTCGATGTTGACATCATCCAAATAAACCGCACCCGAGCTTGGTTCGACAAAACGCGGAAGCAGATTGACGACGGTGGATTTGCCACTGCCTGAGCGACCGACCAAAGCAACGCGTTCACCTTGGCGGATGTTGAGATTGAATCCATCCAAGGCTTTTTTACCGTCTTCGTGGTAGCGGACATCGACGTTTTCGAATTTCAGACGACCTGAAGCGTTTTTCAGATGTTTGGTGCCCTTGTCTTGTTCAGGCTCGGTATCGAGGAATTGGCAAACCGCATCCGAAGCGATAAACATGGTCTGCATGGGGATGCTGATGTTCGCCAAGTTTTTGATCGGACCGAGCATTTGCAACATGGCAACGATAAATGCCATAAATTCGCCGATGGTGGTATAGCCTTGCTGACTCTGCCAAAGGGCGATAAAGATGACGACAGCCAAAGCAAACGACGCAATCAACTCACTGAACGGAGAACGCGCCGCGCTGGCTTGTGTGATTTTTTTACCGAGACGGACAATGGTGTCATTGACTTCGGCAAAGCGTTCGGACGCTTTCTTCTGACCGCCGAAGAGTTTGACCACGCGGTGTCCTTGGTGGACTTCGTTAACGACGTTATTGAGCGTACCGATACTTTGCTGCGCACTGGCAATAATGTCTTTCAGACGGTTGCGGTAATAACGGGACAGTAAAGACAGCAACGGAAACATCAGGGCGACAATCAGGCTGAGCTGCCAGTTCAAATACAGCAGGACGCAGACCAAACCGATGACAATCATGGTGTCGCGGGTCAGGACGATAAAGACATTACTGGCGTTGCTGATGGATGATTCCGCCATTTGCACCATGTTCATCAAAACCGTGCCGGAAGGGGTTTCCTGATGGAATTTGGAAGAGAGTTGCAGCATTTTGGCAAACATATCGCGGCGCAGATGACTGATTGCCATAACGGAAACCCAAGTCAAGAGATAGGTACTGACGAAGCGGCTGATGCCTCGAATGATGACCAAAAAGATAAAAAATACCGGCACGACCCAGACTTTATAGGGCGTACCCCAAATCAGGTAGGTAAATTGGTCTTTCCAATTTTGCAGCGTGGCGACGATGCCGCCTGCGGTATTGAGTTCGGGCGGAGCTGAAGGCGGGGCGAAGCCTTGGTTGACCAAGGGGGCAATAAAGGCGGCAAGATAGCTTTCGGTGGCGGCGACGCCGAAGATAGCAATTAACGCAAAAATGATGCGGACTTTATAAGGACGGATGTAAGCCATCAAGCGCATGAAGCTGCGCGAATCTTCTTGGGTAAACAGGCCGAAGGTCAGTTTTTCTATCATTGGCTCGGTGTTCCGGATTAATGCAGATTGAATGTTTTGTCAATCTGTCGGATTGGTAAAGCCTATGATTATATCGCAACGAAGTTACCGATGCGACGAAATTGCTGTTTTTAAATGAATAACGATTTTTATTTCTGTAAAGTTTTTTCAGACGACCTTAAATGTTCAAAATAAATTGATAGTGGATTGGAATAAGAAACGCCCTCCTGCTGTCTGCACCTCCCTATGCGAACACAACCGACAGGCATTAAAAAACGACCTTTCATTAAGAAAGGTCGTCTGAAACATAAAAGGCGGCAAGTTTAATGTGCTTCGATAAAGGCAGCGACTTGTTCGGAATTGGTCAAAGCGCTGCACGCTGCTTCTTTGTTGATGCGTTTTGCCAAACCTGCCAACACTTTGCCCGGTCCGCATTCGGCGGATTCGGCAATGCCTTCTTCAACGAGTGCGTTGACGGTTTCCGTCCAGCGTACAGGGCTGTAAAGCTGGCGGACAAGCGCGTCTTTGATTTTCTCTGCATCGTCGTAAGCGGCAACATCGGCATTATGGATGACGCGGATTTGCGGCTGTCTGATTTCGACGGTTTTGAGCGCTTCGGCAAGTTTTTCTGCAGCAGGCTTCATCAGGCTGCAATGCGAAGGAACGGATACAGGCAGCGGCAGCGCGCGTTTGGCTCCCGCTTCTTTGGCTGCATTCATGGCGCGCTCGACGGCGGCGGCATTACCCGCGATCACGACTTGCCCGGGCGAATTGAAGTTGACGGCTTCGACCACTTCGCCTTGCGCGGCTTCTGCACAAATGGCTTTAACCTGTTCATCTTCCAAGCCGAGGATTGCCGCCATCGCACCTACGCCCTGCGGCACGGCAGACTGCATCAGTTCGGCGCGCAGGCGGACGAGTTTGACTGCATCCGCAAAATCCAATGCACCGGCGGCAACGAGTGCAGTGTATTCGCCGAGGCTGTGGCCGGCAACGACGGCTGGCGTTTTGCCGCCCGCTTCAAGATAGGCACGGTAAACGGCAACGCCGGCAGCCAGCATAATGGGCTGCGTATTCACGGTCTGCCCGATGAGGTCGGCGTCCGTACCGTTAATCATCGCCCACAAATCTTGACCCAAGACGGCGGAAGCTTCGTCGAAGGTGTTTTTTACGACCGATTGTTCTGCGAAGCCGTCCATCATATTGAGGCTTTGCGAACCCTGACCGGGGAAGAAAAATGCAAAAGACATGATATTCCTTTGTTTCAGTTTAGTTTTTCAGAAAATTCGTCAGAGGATTATCGGCGTAATGTATCAGCAGGGCATAGGTAATGGCAACATTTATTGCCACTGTCAGCCAGAAAATCTGAACAAAAGGGACTTTCTTGGTTTTGTGGCGGAACGCGGCGCGCGCAACCAATGCGCCGGGCCAGCCGCCTAGCAGGCTGAATGCGTGCAGTTTGTTTTCTGGGATACGGTTTTGGTATTCGTTTTTACGTCTAATTTTGCGCGCGGACTCCATCGCCGTCTGCTTGTCCTGTTGATAGAGGATGAAGGCGGCGATACTGATAAGGACGTAAATGAAAAACAGTTTATTGGAAAGTACGGCGACAACGGTCAGGAAAACGACGGCGATAACGCTGTTGATCAGGAGTGCCTGCATATCGATATTGAGCCTGTTGTAGTCGGGTGGCAATTCGTCAAACAGGAATGCTTCGTCGCCCAGCCGGACAACCTTGACGGCTTGTTGGCGGTTGCCTTCTATCGGGCGGTTACAGTAGAAACTGACGCGCTGTCCTGTTTGCGGACGGCAGGTATTGTAATGGTACGCACTGATGTGGAAGAAAATATTTTGGGATTCGTCGCCGAAACGGATAAAGCCGTAGCCTTTGGCATCATCCCATGTGGTAATCGTACCGCTCATGACCTGATTGGGTGGCAGCAGATTTCTTTGGGCGGATTTCGGAGCGGGATAGCGGGTTTCAGCAACCAACGGCTGCTCAATTTTGACTTCAACTTTAGGACCGTGTTCCGGACGGAAAAAGTGTACGGTTTGACCTTGTGCTTTTTGGGCGGATGCAGCGTGTATCGATTCAGGCTCGTGTTCGGACTCAGGCGTACTGCGGATAACGGCATTGACCAGCAGCCATTGTCCATTGGGATGGCGGCGGAGCGTGCCTTCAAGGCGGTCGCCCGCCCTAGGCGTACGGGTTTGGTCGGCAAGAAACTGTCCCAGCACAAACACCGGCTGCCCTTCATTTGAAACGTCCATTCCATAACCACCATTCTTCGACCAATCCCAGTCGGTCAGCGTAATGACCGCGCTGTCATTGTTTTTATAACCCGGATTGACACGCTCGACATCCCTTGCGACGGCGCGGTTGTTTTCCGTTTCTATTTGAAAGCTGACACGGTGTCCGGTTTCAGGTTCTTGATAATCGGGGTGGAGGGATTGGCGGTTGGCAAAAATGCGTTGCGAAGATTCGTCGCAAATAATGGAGCCGCGGCTCATTTCCCCGAACCAATGGGCGATTGTCCCGTAATGTTTATTATGGTTCATTTTATTTTTATATTAAGGAAAAAATGTATTGGATAATCAATTTTGAAATTATACCAATTTATCATAATCCATGTGGATTTTAACCATAATAAATAAAAGGTCGTCTGAAACGGTGTCGGTTTGAAGCAACGACACATTTTCAGACGACCTCTTTTCAATGCTCAACAGAGACAGCGCCCTTCCCCCTCTGCCTAGCATACTTTTCAACTACCGCCCTGAATCTTCTACACTTTATAGTGGATTAACTTTAAACCAGTACGGCATTGCCTCGCCTCGCCTCGCCTCGCCTTGCCGTACTATCTGTACTGTCTGCGGCTTCGTCGCCTTGTCCTGATTTAAAGTTGATCCACTATAAACAACTAATCCGGCCCTCAACATACGAATCCCGGCGTTCCTATCAAAAAGGTCGTCTGAAACCGCACTAACGCAGTTTCAGACGACCTCTTAAGTTTCAAACGGACAAAAAATCAGTATTTCACCAACACCGCGCCCCAAGCGAATCCGCCGCCTATGCCTTCGAGCAGCAGGTTTTGTCCGCGCTTGATTTGACCGTTTTGAATGCCGACATCGAGCGCGAGCGGGATGGAAGCGGCGGATGTGTTGCCGTGTTCCTGTACGGTCAGGATGACTTTTTCCATATCCAGACCCAAGTGTTTGGCGGTGGAGTCGATGATGCGTTTGTTGGCTTGGTGCGGCACGAGCCAGTCGATTTGATCGGGGGTATAACCTGCCTCGCTGATGACTTCGTCGGCGATTTTTGCGAGCATTTTGACCGCGAATTTGAACACGCCCGGTCCGTCCATCGTAATGTAGGGCGAGCCGCAAACTTGTCCGTTGGCGATTTGACCGGGCACGTTGAGCAGGTCGAGGTAGTTGCCGTCGGCTTTGAGTTTGCTGTGGATGATGCCCGCTTCGTCGGACGCGCCTAATACTACTGCGCCTGCGCCGTCACCGAACAAAACGCAGGTCGTGCGGTCGTTCCAATCGACGATGCGGCTGAACGTTTCCGCGCCGATGACCAAAGCCTTTTTCGCCATGCCGCTTTTGATGTAGGCGTTGGCGGTGGACAGGGCGTACATAAAGCCCGCGCAGACTGCCTGTACGTCAAACGCAGGGCAGCCGTTTGCTATGCCGAGCTTTTGCTGGACGATGGTCGCGGTGGACGGGAACTGCATATCGGGGGTGGCGGTCGCCACGATAATCAAATCGATTTCATCGGCAGCGACACCCGCTGCAACCAGCGCGCGGCGCGATGCTTCGGCGGCAAGGTCGCTGGTTTTTTCGCCTTCGTCTGCAATATGGCGGAACTTGATGCCGGTACGGGTGGTAATCCACTCGTCGGACGTATCGACTTTTTTCGCCAAATCGTCGTTGCTGACGCGGTTGGCGGGAAGATAGCTGCCGGTACCTAAAATTTTGGCGTATTGCATGTGAAGGCCTTTGAGCGTTGATTCGGATAATCGGCTATTGTAAGCGAAAACGGATAAATTGCCCAACGCCGCGAAGTCGTAAAACTGGTAAAGCGGGCAATGGCTTGAAAAACAAATATAAACATATGATTTCAATAAAACTTACTTTTCAAACCATCTAGGAATTTACGTTTCCCATCCCGTTTTCAGACGACCTCGGTTACACAAAATCCCCCCAAAGCGTCTGCATCGCCGCAATCGCCGCCAGCGAAGCGGTTTCCGTCCGCAGAATCCTCTTGCCCAGCGTTACCGACTGGAATCCTGCCTCAAACGCCAACTGCTCCTCCTCATCCGTCCAGCCGCCTTCCGGCCCCACCATAAAAATCAGGTCGTCTGAAAACGGCTTGACGGTACGCAAACTTTGGGCGCGGTTCAAACTCATCAACAGCTTGGTCGTTTCAGACGACATCTGTTTCAAAGCCTCGCAGTAAGGCAGCAGCGGTCGCACTTCCGGCACAATATTCCTGCCGCTTTGTTCGCAGGCAGACACCACAATTTCCTGCCAACGCGCCACCCGTTTGTCCGCCCGCTCGCCGCTCAGGCGCACGACGCAGCGTTCGCTGATCACCGGCTGAATCGCCACCACGCCCAATTCCACGCTTTTCTGCAAAGTAAAATCCATACGTTCGCCGCTCGATACCGACTGCACCAGCGTGATTTTCAGCGGCGATTCGTTGTCCGCCTCCTCCTCGCGCAACACTTCCGCGCAGGCACGGCGTTTCTCCAAAACATCCAAACGCGCAGGATATGCCTTGCCGTTGCCGTTAAACAAAACGACCTCCTCCCCACAGCGCACGCGCAAAACATTTAAATGACGCACAACATTATCAGGCAGTTCAACGACTTGCCCCGCATATAAATCATCAGGCAGATAAAATCTGGACATGGTTCTTCAAGTGAAAACGGATATAATAACGCGATTATACGATTTCGCACCCCAACCGCAAAAACAGGACAAAAAGTGTTACACCGATTGCAAAAAGTCGTCCGGCACATCGCGCAAACCGAAGTCATGCCGCGCTTCCTGAATACCCCGTCGCACCGCAAAGAAGACGGCTCCATGCTCAGCGAAGCCGACCTTGCCGCCCAAACCGCCTTCGCCGCCGCCCTGCCCTTGTTGATCGACAGCCCCATGCTCGGCGAAGAAATGAGCGTACAAGAACAAACCACCCTCTGGAAACTGCACGCGCATACCGACGGGCTGTGGGTCGTCGACCCCATAGACGGCACCAACAACTTCGTCAACGGACTGCCCCATTTCGCCGTTTCCGTCGCCTTCGTCAAAAACGGCCGCGCCGAACTCGGCATCATCTACAACCCCGTCAGCGGCGAATGTTTCTACGCCGAACGCGGCAAAGGCGCATACCTCAACGGCACACCACTGCCCCTGCGCACCGTCGACAAAAAACTCAGCGAAGCCATCGCAGGCGTCGAAATCAAATACCTGCGTTCCGGCAAACTCACCAGCCGCATGAGTACGCTCGCCCCCTTCGGCACCATCCGCAGCATGGGCAGCAGCACGCTCGACTGGTGCTACCTCGCCAGCGGACGCTACGACGTTTACGTCCACGGCGGGCAAAAACTGTGGGACTACGCCGCCGGTGCGCTGATTTTCGAAGAAGCAGGCGGCAACCTGTCCACTTTGGAAGGCGACGACTTCTGGAGCGGCGAACACGTCTTCAAACGCTCCGTTATCGCCGCCCTGCAACCCGCCCTGTTCGAGCGTTGGGAAAAATGGATACGGGAGAACCAATAAACCCGTTTTAACAAAAAAGCATTAATTGAACAAAACAACGATAGAAAATATGAAAAGGTTTTTCAGACGACCTTTTTGACGTCCATCCACCCATTTCAAAACAATTAATCTAATGAGCAGACCTTCCTTTATTTTCATTGATGTGGACGACACCCTTGTCAGAAGCGTAGGCAGTACGCGCATTCCCATGCCCGAAGTCATCCGCCAAGTCCGCCACCTGCATGAAAACGGACATATGCTTTACCTCTGGAGCAGCGGAGGAGCCGACTACGCCCGTCGCAGCGCAGAAGAATTGGGCATATCGGAATGTTTCCAAGCATTTTTACCCAAACCTAATGCCTATATTGACGATCAAGCGGTGCATGAATGGCGGTTCTGCACCCACTTCCTCCCCATCAACATCGGGCAAATCGACGGATAGCGGCAATAGTGGCATTTTGCCCGATGGGATTAAAATGCCATTGCTACGCATCTTGGTATGCCTCATATACAAAAAGGTCGTCTGAAAATAGCTTTTCAGACGACCTTCTAACATGGTTGTTGTAAAAATATGACATATGAAATTTAAAATGCAACGAATTTAATACCGCTTATCTCAATAAATTAACGTCTATCGGAGTTTTCGCGCAATTTATTCAAAAGATTTCACTTCTTAACAGCATTTAATACTAATGCTGCTAGAATTCAAATCGCTGACACACACCGCTCTTTTATCCCTTTTGGGCGGTGCAGCAAGTAAGACGTTTTCCCGCAATGTATTGGCCATTCATACTTCTCCCTTGGTATGAATGGTTTTTTTTATCTACGGTTTTGATAACCCATTCCTGACGCCTGATTAAGCAATATCCATATCCCAAACGCCATAAAAATCCCGTTGCAAGACAGGGTATATCTACCATCCCATTATCCGGCTTCAAAAACCGCCTTGAAAATTCGATAACAAAATAAGGCAGATATACGCCCAATCCACGCAACAGCACTTTATGCCAAAATTCAGTTAAAAACTGAAATATCAATCCACCCCGGAACCGACAATCCCATTGACGCCGGCAGCCTGCGCCAACCGATATAAGATATGTTGCGGCATATCGTTGTGCCACAACCTCGTGATGTTCGCGATCACCGGCAGATGACAGGTTTGCCGCACCCTGACAATCGCATCCACATCCAAACGATAAGCATGTTCCGGCTCGAAACTCAAAGTCCCCGCCTCGCCCAAGATAATATGGTGATTGCCGCGTAAAGCGATGTGTTCGGCAGCCGCCAGCCAATCATCAACCCGATGATGCTTATCTTTACACAACACTACCGGCGTATTCAGACGACCCACTTCATCCAACAAGACCCGATTGCCCATCAGCTCTCCGCCCAGATACAAAACGTCTGCCTGCGCCTTCAAAGCCTCATCAATCTGACGCACATCGCGGATACGCACCAAAATCGGTTTTCCCTGTTCATGAAGTCGCTGAATATCCTGCTGCATCAATTGGATTCTCGCCTTTTCGCTCCCGTTGTCCATTTCCGCATAAGGCCGTGCCGACAGATAAAACGGATCGACAAATCCCGCATCCGCATCCTCAATCCGATTGATATCCGCCGCAATATCCAAAACCTTCTCGCCGCCAAACAACACGCCCCGTATCGAAATCTTGCTGTCTTCAGGCTGCCCCTCCCGGCTGATGATTTTCCAATCGTTCAAAACCCGGAACACGCGTTCCACATCAGGCAGCCGCGCCAATTCATTGGAATGGAAGACCCGCTCGTCGCCCAGCGCGCCGATAATCGTCCTTTCTTCGCCACGCGAAATATGTTCCCGCAAGCCACGGCTGCGAATCGTATCCACCACCCGTCGAACAGATTCCTCACTCGACCATTTGCGCATTACGATAATCATCGACACCCTCCTCATACCAATAGAACCTGCATTATATAGCCACGTTTTATCCAAACAATACCTCAACACAAAGGGACAAGTGCAAACCGCCCACATCCACATTTATAAGGCATAGCAAACCATCAGGTCGTCTGAAACCCGCAACCACCATTCATACCCATTTACAACCCTCTGTCCTGCCGCACCAACCATCCCAAAGGCATGTGCTATACTCTTATACTTTAATTTTTATAAAAGCCCATGAACCTTCTGCCAAACTCCGGAAAATTCTGGCTGAAATTCCTCATCTTCAGCCTCATAGCGGTCATCGCCACCGCAGCCGGACTATACGCATCGGTTTACAACTTCTTCACACCCAAACGCATCGAAACCCTTACCCAATCCGCCCTGCAATCAACCCAACGCACCATCCGCTTCAGTCCGGAAATCCGGCGCAGTTGGTTCCCCCGCCCCACCCTTACCCTTAAAAACGTCGTCATCTCCTACCCCAACAGCACGCAAGCCGCCATCCACATTAAAGAAACCAACATCGGAATCGGCTGGAGCAGTCTGTGGAACGACACACCCATTATCGAAAAATGGGTGCTTAAAGGCGCAGATGTCTCAATCGAACGCACCGAAAACGGCAAATGGAGCCTGCAAGACCTTTGGCAGCAGCCCCGCAACACAGCCACGCTCAACCGCCTCGTCGTAGAAAGCAGCACCCTGCGTCTGAAACTCGACAACACACCGTACACCATCGAAGACTTCAGCCTCAACCTCCGTTCGGAAGATTCCGACGGCCGCCGTTTCAAAATCGGCGGCAACATCCGCAACCCGCAGTTCCCCCTCGAATGGAACGGCAACGGCCTGCTTCAAACCAACGCAGCAAACTGGAGCATTCCCGAGCTCCGCTTTGAAGCGCAGAGCCGCCACGACCAAAACACGGTAAAAATCAATATCACCAGCGCCTTAGACTGGCAAACGCAAAACCATACCCTGCAAGTCAGCAACATCAACCTGCGCGCAGACAGCGTTCAACAAAACCTCCACTTGACCGCCCAAGCGCCCCTGCTCATCTTCAAAGACAACCACCTCAGCCTCAATACCGTCAGCGGAGCCTTTACCGCAGGCTCGCCCGACAGCCAATGGGACGGCTCATTCAAACTCGACAAAACCAATCTGCGTCCGAGCGTCATCACCCTGGACAGCTTCGATCTCAACGGCAGATACAAAAACCAACTACGCCAAACCAGTTTTACCGTCAGCGGCCCCATGTTGTGGCAGAAAAAAACCGGATTGCAATCCGACAGCCTGCGCATTACCACCCTGCAGGACACCGTCAACCGACTGCCCCAACCGCGCTTTATCAGCATGCTCGACGGAAATTTCAGCCTGACCGATTCCGGCAACTGGCAAGGCAGCTTCAAAGGCACATTCGACCGCCAACCCGTTGCCTTGAGCTTAAAATACCAAACCCAAGCCGAGCAAAAACCCAGACTCGAAGCAGGCGTCGCCCTGCAAAAACTCAACCTCACCCCCTACTTGGAAGACTTTCAAGCCGGTTCAGACGACCCCTACCCGAAATTTCTCAACCACGCCAACACCCCCGATATCGAAGCCAGCATCAAGGTCAACAATATCCAAACGCCCGGCTTCCAATTGGACAACGTCGAAACCCGGCTGACCGCCAATAACGAACATATCACCCTGAGCAACTTCAAAGCCGGACTCTACGGAGGCCGTACCGAGGGCGGCATCAGCATAGCCAACACCACACCCCTCTCCTACCACCTCCAACAAAACGCAGAAAGCGTACAAATCCAACCCTTGCTGCAAGACCTGTTCGGTTTCCACAGCTTCAGCGGCAACGGCAACGCCGTCATCGACCTGACCACCAAAGGCAACAACCGCGAGCAAATGCTCAAAAACCTCAACGGGATGCTGACCCTCAACATCTCCGAAGGCGCATGGCACGGTATCGACATGGACAACATCCTCAAAAACGGCATCATCAGCAAAGACAACACCCAACAAACCCCGCCGCCCAAAACCCCTTTCCACCATTTCGTCCTCAACAGCGAAATCGACAAAGGCATCAGCCGCCATGTCAACACCGAACTCTTTTCCGACAGCCTGCACGTTGTCAGCAGCGGCTATACCGACCTCAGCACCCAAGAGCTATCGGAAGACCTGCTTATCCGCAATGCTCTGAACCCGCAAAACAAACCCATTCCGCTCAAAATCAGAGGCACGGTGCAAAACCCGTCCATCACCATCGACTACAACCGCCTGACCGACGGTCTCAACAGCCCGCAGGAAAAACAAAAAGCCCTCGAAAACACCCTGCGCGAACAATGGCAATGGATCAACCCCAACCGCAAATAACCCAAAGGTCGTCTGAAAACCGTTTTCAGACGACCTTTGGCTTTATGCCTCACTGGATAGAGGATACACAAAAGATAATGATGCCAAACAAACGTTGACCGGTTTTCAGACGACCTGCCTAGCCACACGGCAATCCGCCTTTTCATTGTTCGTAAGAAAATGAAGCTAAAATTGACTGATACACAGATACCCCCTCTTCCACCAAACAGAAGAAGGGGTATTTTATCGCCGGTCAGAATTTTGACTTATGGCAAGAGTATGTGAAAAAACGTGAGGTCGTCTGAAAAAACGGTTGCCATTTTTTACAGATAGTTTATAGTTCTTTATAACTAATTTTCAGCTAGTTCCTTATATCTATCTTTGCAACCTTGAATAAGCAGTTGCCATTGGGTACTCCGCCCGGCGGCAACATTTTTTTATCCGCCGGGATTTGATAAAATCCGTCCGTTTTATCTGACGCAGGTCGTCTGAAAAACATAATACTTTGAATATTTATAGTTTTTATGGTTATAAATATCAAATAAAAATAAACATTTTACGACAACAGCTTTATCTGGAATCAACCAAATGAACAATACAAACAAAGAGAAACTTTTCAAACTCAGCACCTTGGCACTCTGCCTTGCCGCGCTGCCGCAAGCCGTTCACGCCGCGGAAGAAGTGCAGCAGGTCGAATTAAACCAGGTCAATGTGGTCGGCAAAAACCGCAGCCTGCGTACCGAAAATCAAAACAGCTACACCGTATCCGCCATGCGTTCGACTACGGGATTGGTGCTTTCTCCGAGGGAAATTCCCCAATCCGTCAGCGTCATCACCAAAAAACAACTTGAAGACCAAGGCGTGACCAGCCTCGAAGGCGCGTTGCAAAACGCCACGGGCGTCAACGTCTTCAAGAGCGGCGGGCGCACGCATTTCATGTCGCGCGGCTATTTTATCGAGCAACTTGAAGAAGACGGCATTGCCACTCAAATCGGTTCGCCCGGCGGATTCGGCTTGGGCGGCCCGTCCGGCGACCCGACCAGCGTAACCGATATAGCGATGTACGACCGCATCGAAGTGGTACGCGGCGCGGCCGGACTGACGCAGGCAAACAACGAACCGGGCGGCACGATTAACGCCGTCCGTAAGAAACCGGCCTCCAAACGCCAGCTTTCCGCCGATTTAACGGTCAACACATGGGGCAGAGTGGGCAGCACGTTTGACGCGTCAGGCGCTTTAAGTCCGGAACACGGCCTACGCGGGCGCTTTGTCGGCTCGGTCGGCAGCAACAAAACCTTCCAAGACCAATCCGGCGGCCGCGACATCCTGCTTTACGGCGTGATGGACAAAGACATCGGTGATAACAGCAAGCTCACTTGGGGCGCAAGCTATCTCAACCAAACCAAAACGCCCGACCCCGACGGTCTGCCCATGCGCGCTGACGGCAAAGAGTGGAAACGCAGCCGCTACCTCGGTGCAGACTGGAACGAAGCCCGTCTGAAAAAACACAACCTTTTTGCCGAATTTGAACATTATTTCAACGACAACTGGAAACTGAGCAGCAAGCTGGACTGGCGTAAAAGCGACAGCTTAAAAGAATATTACACGCTGGGCGGCACGGGTAACGGCATCGGTACAGACGGTTTGGGCAAAACTTACAGCTTCGACCGCTACGACACGGACAGCCGCCAGTTTACTTTCCAAAACAACCTGACCGGCCGTATCTTCGCCTTCGGCCAAAGCCACGACCTCTTTTTCATGCACAGCTATTCCAAAGAGAAGGTGAACTCAAGCAACCGCTGGTTTGATGACAGCAGTACCTATAACGCAGATGCGTTCAACGGCAGCGAAAAAGCCAAACCCGATTGGGATTCCGCCACAGCCAAAGCCCGTGGCGGCGACGGCCGTTATACTACCCATGCCTTCGGTTTGGGGGCGCGCATCAATCCTACCGACAAACTGCACATCATCGCAGGCGGACGCTATACCA
>CAUVJL010000025.1:0-25464 GCA_963552075.1 uncultured Neisseria sp. | reverse complement strand
CTTTGAGCTAAGGCGAGGCAACGCCGTACTGGTTTAAAGTTAATCCACTATAGTTATGCTGTTTGTTTTTTATTTGTTGTCTTCCTTTATTGACTAAAAAGCTCAGGCAGTCTGAAAGACATTTTTCAGACTGCCTGAGCTTTTTGTTTACTGCTACTTATCTTGCTGCCACGCCCGATATGAACGAATGGCTAAAAACAGGCAGACAATCTAGGCAACGCCTAGAAAGTCCCCACGCCTGCTACGCCGAACTCGTTAAATAGCCAGGCGGCTGAACGACCTTTCCGATAAGCTGTTCGGCATCAACCAAGTGTACCTTACCGTCTTGCGTAAGATACTAGCTTAATGCGGGCAATGTGATGAGCGCAAGCGGGTTTTGCAGCGGTTTTCGCAGATTTGCGTTCATGTTTTTTTACACAATCCCTTTTTTCTCAAGATAGCTTTCGTAATCGCCCAAATAGTGTTCGTAGCCGCCTTTGCCGTCCAGCTCGATAATCTGGGTGGCGAGTGAAGAGACGAACTGGCGGTCGTGCGATACGAAAATCAGCGTGCCGTTGTATTTTTCCAGCGCCATGTTCAGCGATTCGATGCTTTCCATGTCCATGTGGTTGGTCGGTTCGTCCATAATCAGCACATTGGGTTTCAGCAGCAGGAGTTTGCCGTAGAGCATACGGCCTTTTTCGCCGCCGGAGAGAACCTGCACTTTTTTCACCACGTCGTTGCTGCCGAAGAGCAAACGTCCCAAAGTGCCGCGGATGACTTGTTCGTCGTCGCCTTCCTGCCCCCATTGGCGCATCCATTCGCTCAGGTTCATATCGACATCGAAGTCGTTTTCATGGTCTTGCGGATAATAGCCGACGTTGGCTTTTTCCGCCCATTTGATGGTGCCTGCATCGGGGGTGAGGCCGTCTGAATATTCGGGGTTGAACGCGCCGGCAAGGAGTTTCAGCAGGGTGGATTTACCCGCGCCGTTGGGGCCGATGATGGCGAGGCGCTGGCCTGCTTCGAGGATGAAGCTCAGGTTTTTGAACAACTGGGTTTCAAAGCGTTTGGCCAGATTTTCGACTTCCACCGCCTGACGGTGCAGCTTGGCTTTTTCATCGGCTTCAAAGCGGATATACGGGTTTTGGCGGGTGGAAGGCTTGACTTCGACCATCTCGGCTTTGATTTTGTCTGCCTGTTTCAGACGACTGGTTGCTTGGCGGGCTTTGGATTTGTTGGCGGAGAAGCGGGCGACGAACTCTTGCAGCTCTTGCAGTTTCTCTTTTGCCTTGGCGTTGTCTTTCAGGGCGCGTTCGCGCGATTGGGCAGAGGCGAGCATGTAGTCGTCGTAGTTGCCCGGGTAGATGGTGATGGTGTTGTAGTCCAAATCCGCCATGTGGGTGCAGACTTCGTTCAAGAAGTGACGGTCGTGCGAGATGATGATCATGGTGGAGTCGTATTGGTTCAACACACCCTCCAGCCAGCGGATGGTGTTGATGTCCAAGTTATTGGTCGGCTCGTCAAGCAAGAGAACATCAGGTTTGGAGAACAGGGCTTGCGCCAGCAATACGCGCAGCTTGAAGCCAGGGGCGACTTCGGCCATGGTCGCATTGTGCAAATCTTCGGAAATGCCCACGCCGCTCAACAGTTCGGCGGCGCGCGCTTCGGCGGTGTAGCCGTCGTATTCGGCGAACTTGGCTTCCAGTTCGGCGGCTTTCATGTAGTCGTCTTCGGTGGCTTCGGGGTTGGCGTAAATCGCGTCGCGTTCGGTCATTGCCGCCCACATTTCGGTATGCCCCATCATCACCACGTCCAGCACACGCATGTCTTCGTAGGCAAATTGGTCTTGGCGCAATTTACCCAAGCGTACGCCGTTTTCAATCGCCACTTCGCCCGCAGTCTGTTCCAAATCGCCGCCGAGGATTTTCATGAAGGTTGATTTGCCCGAACCGTTCGCGCCGATCAAGCCGTAGCGGTTGCCTTCGCCGAACTTGACGGATACGTTTTCAAACAGCGGCTTCGCGCCGAACTGCATGGTAATGCCGTTGGTAGAAATCATTATTGGTAAAACCTTTATAAATATAGATAAACAGGGTGTTATAATCGCCGGCGATTGTAGCATATTTTGTATAGGTCGTCTGAAACGGGGGCGGAGGAAATGGAAACCGAAAAAATCTATTACGCCGTGATTATTCTGTTGTGTGCCGCATCTATGTTGCTCAGTCCGTTTTTCTATATCCGCCGCACGCGTTCGGGTGCAGAATTACGCCACGCGCCTAGGCAATGGAAGCCGATTATTATTGCCAATTTGGTGATGATCATCGCTTTAGTGGTGTGGTGGATATGGTTTTGATGATTTGATGAAAGGTATAACAATGAATAAATTGATTTTAAGCACATTACTGCTCGCATTTTCCGCCGTAGCAACGGCATCCCCCGTATTTGAATGTATCGACAAATCAGGGCGTAAAACCTATACGCAGACCGGCGGCAAAAACTGCAAGCCGGGCAATATCGGCAGACCTTCGGTTTATACCTCCGCCGCACCGTCTGCACACTCGGCATCAGCAAACGCTGCTTCAGGAAACGTTCCTTCCGAACAAATGCCGCCTCCGCCAGCTGGCGCAATGTCCGCTTCATCTTCGGCGCAAAACGAATTGGCTCAGGCACAGAAAAATCTGGAAGAGGGCAAACAGGTCCGTTATGGCAACGAACGCAACTACGCCCGCTATCAAGAACGGATTAAAGGTTTGGAGAATCAAGTGAAAGCCGCGCAGGAGCGAGCTAACGCTGCAGGCGGCATGGTGGACGAAGCCGGAATGATGATTGAGCATTAACAACTGAAAAGACGTCAGTAAAAGGTCGTCTGAAACCAGTAAGGCAAATCCATTTCGCCCAAACTGTGTTTTCAGACGACCTCTTCGGTTTATCGGTCTAACTTGACCGTATATTCCAACGCTTTGTAAGGTTTTAGTGTGGATGAAATATAACCGTTTTCAGGATGGCGGACGTAATCGAGATAATCCTGCATGGCAGGTGAGAAGCCTTCCACATCGTCCACGGCAATGACCGCGCGGTCGGCAAGATTGGGTTCCAGCAGCTTGAATACGGGGAATACCAAATCCGGCCAGCCGTCGAGCAAGACGAAATCGGGGCGGGAGTCTAAGTCTTTTAAGGTTTCCAGCGCATCGCCTTCGCGAAGTTCGATGTAGTCTGCCAAACCGGCTTCCTGAAAATGTTTTCTCGCCGCCGCGGCTTTGTGCGGCAGATATTCGCAAGTGATGACGCGCCCGCCGTTGCGTTTGGCGGCTGCCGCGAGATACAGCGTCGAAATGCCGTAGGAAGTCCCGAATTCGACGATGTTTTTTGCACCCGATGCCAAAGCCTGCATATACAAAAACTTGCCTTGTTGCGGTGCGATGGGGATGTATTTGTCTTCGTAAAAACTTTCGTTTTCCCTCGTCCAATCCAGCCCTTTGCCCAACAGCTTGAAAATCTTGGGCAGAAAATGAAAAAACATCTGTCTGTTTTGCTTTAAGGCTTGGGTGTAGAGCCGCAGCAAAACGGTTTCGACTTGAGGCGCTTGCAGAAAAGCGAACATTTGAGGTGTCAGCTTGGGCATGGGCTTTCTCCTGTTCAGTTCAAATCTTCTATATTGTCCATCTTGCCACAGCTTCGCTTTTCAGACGACCCCTCCGTCCAAACTCCGCTATAATGGCGGCTTTCCCATTATTTCATTCAAAAGACGGTCTTATCATGAAACACATCCACATTATCGGTATCGGCGGCACGTTTATGGGCGGGGTGGCCGCCATTGCCAAAGAAGCGGGGTTCAAAGTCAGCGGTTGCGACGCGAAGATGTATCCGCCGATGAGCACCCAGCTCGAAGCCTTGGGCATAGACGTACACGAAGGCTTCGATGCCGCGCAGTTGGACGAATTTAAAGCCGACGTTTACGTTATCGGCAATGTCGCCAAGCGCGGGATGGATGTGGTTGAAGCGATTTTGAACCGCGGTCTGCCTTATATTTCCGGCCCGCAATGGCTGTCGGAAAACGTGCTGCACCATCATTGGGTGCTCGGCGTGGCGGGGACGCACGGCAAAACCACCACTGCGTCCATGCTCGCATGGGTCTTGGAATATGCCGGACTCGCGCCGGGCTTCCTCATCGGCGGCGTACCGGAAAACTTCAGCGTTTCCGCCCGTCTGCCGCAAACGCCGCGTCAAGACCCGAACAGCAAATCGCCGTTTTTCGTCATCGAAGCCGACGAATACGACACCGCCTTTTTCGACAAACGCTCCAAATTCGTGCATTACCGTCCGCGTACCGCCGTGTTGAACAATCTGGAATTCGACCATGCCGACATCTTCGCCGATTTGGGCGCGATACAGACCCAGTTCCACCACCTCGTGCGCACCGTGCCGTCCGAAGGCTTAATCGTCTGCAACGGACAGCAGCAAAGCCTGCAAGACACTCTCGACAAAGGCTGCTGGACGCCGGTGGAAAAATTCGGCACCGAACACGGCTGGCAGGTCGGCGAAGTCAATGCCGACGGCTCGTTTGACGTGTTGCTTGACGGCAAAAAAGCCGGACACGTTGCATGGGATTTGATGGGCGGACACAACCGCATGAACGCACTTGCCGTCATCGCCGCTGCGCGCCATGCCGGAGTTGATATTCAGACGGCCTGCGAAGCCTTGAGCGCATTTAAAAACGTCAAACGCCGCATGGAAATCAAAGGCACGGTGAACGGCATCACCGTTTACGACGACTTCGCCCACCATCCGACCGCCATCGAAACCACCATCGAGGGCCTGCGCCAGCGCGTCGGAAACGCACGCATCCTCGCCGTCCTCGAGCCGCGTTCCAACACCATGAAACTCGGCACCATGAAAGCCGCCTTACCCGAAAGCCTCAAAGGTGCCGACCAAGTGTTCTGCTACGCCGGCGGTGTGGACTGGAATGTCACCGAAGCCCTCGCGCCTTTGGGCGGCAAGCTGCACGTCGGCAAAGACTTCGATGCCTTCGTCGCCGAAATCGTGAAAAATGCCGAAGCAGGCGACCATATTTTGGTGATGAGCAACGGCGGCTTCGGCGGAATACACGGGAAGCTGCTGGAAGCGTTGAAATAAGGTTGGTTGAAGTTTTGGAAAGATTGGGGTCGTCTGAAAGCCGGAGTTTGGTTTTCAGACGACCTTTTTGTTGTGAAGACTTGGATGTGATGGTTGGGTATGACCCAAACTAGGCTCACCGATGGAGGTATTCCTTATATATACAGTTAATTCCTTGTTCGATAATAGGAATCAAATGATTTATATTTTTATGAGAGCGGATAAATAGTGGATTTTCCCAATCGTAATTTTTAATGACGTAGACTTTAAATACCCCGTTTTTTCTAGGATTCGGATACCATCCAACATCTAAAATGTATTTCTCATCAAAGAAAGATACTTGTAATAGATCTTCTTCAAATTGAAGTTGATCCATTGCTTCATGAGGGGCGTTTTTAAATAACCAAAATAAATTTTCATAAGTAATGATACCGTCCCTAAAATTAATCAGATATTCCATTTTGTTTTATCCCTACATTTTTTCTTACGATTTAATGCTTATGTGCAAATAGTGTCAGATATTCCATATCATTACCATATATGATATCGTGATGCAATTTTGCTGTTTTGATTAAGTTGGAATTGTGACTGGAGAAAGTTTGCAAGTGGATAAGCTGTCAAAATTAAAGATTAAATATACAATTTTTATATCGATATTTTTTGTCATTTTGTACAAAGGGGCTGAGTTTTATACCTATACAGTCGATAACGTGCCTTCATATTTTATGGGCTGGGAAAGGAATATTCCTTTTTTGCCCATATTTATGTTGCCTTATATGACGTCTCAGGTTTTCTTCTTAGCCACTATATTTTTGGAAAAGAACGAAAGCAATTTGAAATTGCTGATAAAGAGGGCAGCCTTTTTAATTGCGGTTTCTACTGCTTTATTTGTCATATTTCCAATGAAATTTTATTTTCCCAAACCCGAAGTCGATAACCAAATTTTAAAATCCTTCTTTTATATATTGGGAAAATTGGACAGTAGTTTTAACCAATGCCCGTCATTGCATGTGAGTTTTGCTTTTCTTTCGGCGGAGGTTTATTGCAGAGAAGTCAAATCCAAATTCTTAAAATCATTATTTGGTATATGGGGATTTTTACTCGCCATTTCGGTCTTGTTTGTCTATCAACACCATTTTATTGATTTTGTGGGCGGAACTTTGATATTTTTAATTACTTGTATCATCTTTCCAAGAAAAAAGGCTGTTTAAGCGTTTTGTTACCGAATGATGGAAAGTCCTACAACAACCACTAAACTATAGCTCCAAACATACAAAAGGTCGTCTGAAACCATTTCAGACGACCTTTCTTCTTTCTAGCTATCCATGCTCAGCCGCAACCGCCGCATTTGCCGCAGCCGCTGCTGCAATCGTGTTTTTTCGGTTTGAACAAGAATTTTCGCAAGAGGAAAAACAGACAGGCAAGCATGATGATGCCGACGATAATATATTGAGTCATGACGATAGTATCCTTGAAGTAATTTGGTAAACCACAAATGCGGCAAAGTAAGCCATCAGGAACAAATAGCCGGTAATCATCACCATATTTTTTGTGGATTTGGTTTCGCGTTTAATCACAGCCAATGTCGCGGCACACATGGGGGCGTACACATACCAAGCCAGGAAGGCGAAGGCGGTTGGCAAACCCCAGTTGTTGTGCACAATCGGAATCAGCGCGTTTTGTACGGCGTCTTCAGACGACGCGCTGACGGCATAGACCGTACCCAGTGCGGCAACGACGACTTCACGCGCGGCAATGCCCGGAATCATGGCGATACACATTTCCCAAGTGAAGCCCAGCGGGGCGAACAATGGTTGGATAGCGTGGCCGAGCATACCCGCCAAGCTGTAGTCGATTGCCGCGCCTGTTGCACCTGCGGGCGGTTGCGGCCAGCTTACCAAGCCCCACAAAACTACGGCAAGGGCGAAGATAATCGTACCGGCGCGTTTGAGGAAGGCTTTTACCCTGTCCCACAGGCTGGTCATGATGTGTTTGAAGTTGGGTGTGCGGAAAGTCGGCAGCTCCATCAAGAGCGGGAATTGCTGCACGTTGCCTTTCATACGCGCCAAGCGTTTCATGATATACGCTGCCAAGGCGGCAGACAGGATGCCTGCGAGATAGAGGATGAACAGCGTCAGTCCTTGCAGGTTGAAAATCCCGCCTACGGTGCGATTAGGAATGACGGCGGCGATAATCAGCGCGTAAACGGGCAGCCGCGCGGAGCAGGTCAGCAGCGGGGCGACGGCGATGGTAACGAGGCGTTCGCGCGGGTCATTAATCGTACGCGCCGACATAACGGCGGGAACGGCACAGGCGAAACTCGACAGGAGCGGGATGAATGAGCGTCCGGACAGGCCGCTTTTCGCCATCACGTTATCCAGCAGAAACGCCGCACGCGGCAGGTAGCCTGAGTCTTCCAAAAGCAGGATGAAGGCGAACAAAATCGTAATCTGCGGCACGAACACCAACACGCTGCCCAAACCGGCAATGACGCCGTTGACGAGCAAGTCGCTGAGGATGCCCGGCTCCATGTTGGTGCCTATCCATTCGCCCAGCGCGGCAAAGCCGCCTTCGATGGCTTCCATAATCGGTGCCGCCCAAGTGTAAACCGCTTGGAACACCATAAACAGGATAAACAGCAGCATAATTATGCCCCAGACGGGGTGCAGCACGATGTCGTCGAGTTTTTTGTGCCATGCGGGCAGCGTCATCTGGGTGCGTACCACTTGTGCCAAAATCGATTCGACTTCTTGATAAAGTTTGTCGCTATCCAGCGCATCGAGCGTGCGTTCGGCAGAGGCGGGGTTTGCGGGGAAAGAGCGTTTGCGCGGCAGCTTCGCCACGGCTTCGCGTACAGCCTGTACACCCGACGCGCTCACTGCAACTGTTTCCAAAACAGGTGCATCCAACAACTCGCTCAGTTTGGCCGCGTCGATATTCAAGCCCCTTTTGCGGGCCACGTCGCTCAAATTCAGCGACACCACCATAGGCAGTCCCAGCGTTTTCAGTTCCAAAATCATGCGCAGGGTCATACGCAGGTTGGTCGCGTCGGCAACGGCAATAATGGCATCGGGCGGAATGCCCATCTTGCCTACCATTACATCTTTCGCCACCGCTTCGTCGGGGCTGGTCGTGCGTAGGCTGTATGTGCCCGGCAGGTCGATAATGCGGACGGCCTCGTCGTCGAGGAAGGCGCCCTCGCGCTTATCGACAGTTACGCCCGGATAATTGGCAACCTTGGCATGTGAGCCGGTCAAACCGTTGAACAAAACGGTTTTGCCGCAGTTTGGCGCGCCAATCAAGGCAAAATAGCTTAGTTCCATTTATTTATTCTCCTTGTTTGATTGTGTGATGAGTTTGGCGTTGAATTGGGGAAAAGGCTTTGAAACGGCGCTTTCAGACGACCCGGGTCGTCTGAAAAGGATAGGGCGGTCAGGTTCAATCCGCCTTTGCCGCATTTTCAGAACATGAAGCCCGCCTGTCTGTACAGCGGTCAGCCGTCAATCACATGGCACATAATTTTTCCCGCTTCTTCCTGCCGCAACGAGAATTGCGACTGGTTGCCCAAACGTACGGCAAACGGACCGCGTCCGAATCCGCCGACGGCAATCACCTGCAACGGCATTCCGCTTGAAAAACCCAAGTCGGCAAGACGGCGCGTAACCAGCGGGTCGAGTTCGCCGAAAGTCGAATTGGGGACGATGGAGTCGATGTGCGCGACTGCGCCTTTACTGAGTTTTGACAAAGGTATGGCAGACATAGGGTGTTTTACTTTCGTTGTCGATTGAAAAAAGAGACGGCAAGTAAAGACGAATTTGACACAGGGTAGGCCGAGGCATGTTCCAACGCCCGTTCCCGCAAAAGAAGTAGTTTTGATTGTTTATCACTTTGTTTTATTTTGATAATAAATCTTGTTAACATAAAAATCAAATCCAAAGCCACCAAATTCCTGATTTTCAGACGACCTCTTGCGGCAAATCAAAAAAAGCGAATGATTTGACGGGAAAGTCGGGCAGGGCTATTGATAAGGTTTGCATTTGGATGTTTGATAGGCGTAAAGAGAAAAGGAGCGAATGATGAAAATCTACACCGCCACAGAAATGCGCGAACACGAGCAAATGGCAGTCGATAAAGGCACGACTTTCGAGCAACTGATGGAAAACGCGGGACAAGCCACCGCCGCGGATTTGCTGCGCCGTTTCCCCAAAGCAGGGCGCGCGCTGATCGTTTGCGGCAAGGGCAATAACGGTGGCGACGGTTTGGTCATCGCGCGCGTGTTGTCGGAACAGGATTGGCAGGTAGATGTCGTCTTCGTCTTGGGAGATAAACTGTTGCCGCTGGCGCAGTTGAATCGCGAGCGTTTGAATCATTTAGACGGCGTCAGCTTTATCCGATCCGACGAACTGGAAGGTCGTCTGAAAACAGGTTACGGTCTCGTTATCGAAGGCATTTTCGGAACTGGCTTCAGCGGCGCATTGCCCGAAACAGCCGCCGCCGTCTGCCGCCTGCTGAATCAAGCCGACGGTTTCAAAATCGCGCTGGACATCCCGACCGGGCTGAACTGCGACACAGGCGAAGCAGATCAAGACACCTTCCGCGCCGATCTGACTTATGCCTTCGCCGCCTACAAACCCGCGCATATGACTGACGCAGGCAAAGCATATTGCGGAGAGACCGTGTGTTTGGATATTGGGATAGAGTGAAAATATTTTATTGAGATGGCGATGTTCGCGGCTATTTCCAGCTTTGCGCCAAGTAAATGCCCAACGCCGTCAGCAGGAACGAGCCGAAAACATGCAGGCAGACCGCTGAAAACGCTGTTGCCCAGCGTTGCGCCTGCATCAGGGTGATCATTTCCAATGAAAAGCTGGAAAACGTCGTCAGGCTGCCGAGAAAACCGGTAATCAGTAAAAGCTTCCATTGGGGATTGTCCAGCCATTCGGCGCAGATGCCGATTAAGAGCGCGCCGATCCAGTTGGCGGCAAGCGTGCCTGCCGAAAATGGGACGGAGAGTGCGGCAAAGGCGAGAACGAGCAACCAGCGGGACAGTGCGCCCAAAGCCGCGCCAAACGCAATCGCCATGACGTTTTGAAACATATCGAAATCCGGAGACAAGAAAAATTAAAAGGGTAGGGTTGAGGATTTTAACCGTATTTTGAACAGGCAAAAAAGGTCGTCTGAAAAGCATTTTAGGTTTTTACTTTGTTGAAACCATGCTTTCAGACGACCTTTTTTGCACCTTTCCTTCATCATATATAGCGGATTAAATTTAAATCAGGACAAGGTGAGGCAACGCCGTACTGGTTTAAATTTAATCCACTATAAAACAACATTTCCCTACATTGTCTGTCATTTGATGTTTGTTAAAAATTTTGCCGCCTATTCGTGTTACGCTTCGCAATCAATTTGATTTTTCAAGGGAAAGGAGCAGGATATGCCGTCATTGAGAACACAAATCGCCGGTTTTTCTTTTGACAACTGTCTGATGAACGCCGCTGGTGTGGCGTGTATGACCGTGGAAGAATTGGAAGAAGTCAGACAATCCGCTGCGGGCAGCTTCGTCACCAAAACGGCGACGCTGGAAGCGCGGGCGGGCAATCCCGAGCCGCGTTACCGCGATGTACCGCTGGGCAGTATCAATTCCATGGGTTTGCCGAATCAAGGCATTGATTACTATCTGGATTATTTGCTGAGCCTTCAAGAATCGCAGCCCGAACGGACATTTTTCCTCTCGCTGGTCGGTATGTCGCCCGATGAAACGCATACGCTGTTGAAAAAAGTGCAAAACAGCGGATTTAAAGGCATTACCGAACTCAACCTTTCCTGTCCGAACGTCCCCGGCAAGCCGCAAATCGCCTACGACTTTGAAACGACCGAGCGGATTTTGGGCGAAGCCTTCGGCTACTTCGACAAGCCTTTGGGCATCAAACTGCCGCCGTATTTCGACATCGTCCATTTCGACCAAGCGGCGGAAGTGTTCAACCGCCATCCGCTGAAATTCGTCAACTGCGTCAATTCCATCGGCAACGGCATGTATATCGAAGACGAATCCGTCGTGATCCGCCCTAAAAACGGCTTCGGCGGCATAGGTGGCGAATACATCAAACCGACCGCGCTCGCCAACGTCCACGCGTTCTACCAAAGATTGAATCCGTCCATCCAAATCATCGGCACAGGCGGCGTTTATACCGGTCGCGATGCGTTTGAACATATCTTGTGCGGCGCGAGCATGGTGCAAATCGGCACGGCGCTGCATCAGCAAGGTGTCGAAGTTTTCGAACGTGTTTCGCTTGGCTTGAAAGCCATCATGGCGAAAAAAGGCTATGAGAAGCTGGAAGATTTCAAAGGCAAACTGAAATATCTGGGGTAAGTCTGCTCAGATGAAGGGGAAAAGGTCGTCTGAAAACCATCATACGGTTTCAGACGACCTTTTATTACAAAACGGCTGCCGATAGGTTTCTTTGGAAAATTCGGATATCGGGGGAGGACGTTTTGATTGTTGTCATTTTGCTCATACGGCAGGCATCGAAATAGCGTGTATAGTGGATTAAATTTAAATCAGGACAAGGCGACGAAGCCGCAGACAGTACAAATAGTAAGGAACCGATTCACTTGGTGCTTCAGCACCTTAGAGAATCGTTCTCTTTGAGCTAAGGCGAGGCAACGCCGTACTGGTTTAAAGTTAATCCACTATAAAAGGCGTTTTAACATTTATCTCTATAAGCAGGTTTGTTACAATTTCGGGAAAATTTTAGTGGAACCGCAAAATGCTGATGAACTCATCCGCTATCCTCCCGCCCGCCATGCTCGGCATCCTCGGCGGCGGACAATTAGGCAGAATGTTTACCGTTGCCGCCAAAACCATGGGCTACAAAGTAACCGTACTCGATCCCGATCCGAACGCGCCGGCGGCGGAATTTGCCGACCGCCATTTGTGCGCGCCGTTTGACGACCAAGCCGCGTTGGACGAGTTGGCAAAATGCGCAGCCGTTACCACTGAATTTGAAAACGTCAATGCCGACGCGATGCGCTTTCTGGCAAAACATACCAACGTTTCCCCCAGCGGCGACTGCGTTGCCATCGCGCAAAACCGTATTCAGGAAAAAGCGTGGATACGCAAAGCGGGATTGCAAACCGCGCCGTATCAAGCGGTTTGCCGTTCAGACGACATCAGCGAAGTAAGCGCGCAATTTTTGCCCGGCATTTTGAAAACGGCTACGTTGGGCTATGACGGCAAAGGGCAAATCCGCGTCAAAACGGTGGACGAACTCAAAGCCGCGTTTGCCGAACACGGCGGTGTGGATTGCGTTTTGGAAAAAATGGTGGATTTGCGCGGCGAAATTTCCGTTATCGTATGTCGTCTGAACAATGAAAACGTGCAAACCTTCGACCCCGCCGAAAATATCCACGAAAACGGCATCTTGGCTTATTCCATCGTCCCCGCGCGGCTGAGTGCCGACGTGCAGCAACAGGCACGGCAGATGGCGCAACGCTTGGCGGACGAATTGGATTATGTCGGCGTGTTGGCGGTGGAAATGTTTGTCGTCGGCGACACGCATGAATTGGTCGTCAACGAAATTGCCCCGCGCCCGCACAATTCCGGCCACCATACGATAGATGCCTGCGCCACAGACCAGTTCCAACAGCAGGTACGCATTATGTGCAACCTGCCGCCCGCCGACACCAAGCTGCTTTCTGTATGCTGCATGGCGAATATTTTGGGCGACGTTTGGCAGGAAGACGGCGGCGAACCGAATTGGCTGCCGTTGCAAAGCCATCCGAACGCGCACCTGCACCTGTACGGCAAAAAAGCCGCGCGGAAAGGGCGCAAAATGGGGCATTTCACCGTTTTGTCCGCCGATGCCGACACTGCGTTTGAAGCAGCAGGAAAATTACATCAAAGCCTTTGAATATAAAATATAATATCGGAAACAGCGTTCAGACGACCCCCTGTCTGTTTATGAAGAAAACGTCGTTTGAACACGCATTACAATACATCTTACAACACATCTTGCCATGAGCCTTCTGACTATACTCCGCCCTGCAGTCGCGCAAGACTGCCAAGCCATACACAATGCCCATCTGCACGCCGTCCAATATACCTGCATCCGCAGTTACGACGATAAGGTATTGCATGCGTGGGAAGCCCTGCTCGATATCGACAGCTATCTCGAAACCATTTCCGATCCTGGCAAAGCCTTTTGGGTGGTGGAATACAGGGGGACCATACAGGGTTTTTTCCAAGTGGACTTCAAAGAAGCCCAATTGGACGCGTTGTATGTTCATCCCTTCGTCCATAATCACGGCTTGGGTACAGCCTTGCTGCGCCGTGCCGAAGAACTTGCCCATCAGGCGGGGTTGAGCTTTTTGAAACTGTACGCCTCGCTCAACTCCGTTCCTTTCTACCGCTTGAACCACTACGAATCTTTAGGTTCCGCCGTATTGCAGTTGAACAAAGACGTCAAGGTCAAGTGCGAACTGATGCGCAAATATCTATAAGCCGTTTTCAGACGACCTGTACACGGAGCGCAGAGGTCGTCTGAAAATGAGTTTTTTCATGTTCAACCTCAAAATATCCCCATGATGAAAACAGATTTCCAATCCGCCTTGAAAGCATTAGGCAAGCAAGCCAAAAAAGAAGCCGAAGCGCGGGCGCAGGAGCAAGCCTTGGCGAAGAAGCGCGAGGAAGAGAATATCGATTTCGCTAAAGCCGTAGGCGCAGTAACGCCGCTGAAAACCGCGCCGCGCTATGAAGCACCGCGTGATAAAACGCCCATCAAACCCCGCCCGAAAGAGCAGGAAAGTTTGGCAGCCGAAGATTATTTTTATGTCGGCAGCGGCGCTTCTTGGGATGAACCGCCCGCTTCGTTCAGTAAAAACGGACAAGGGAAAAACGACTTGCAACGTCTGCGCAACGGGCATTATCCCGTAGTCGCCGATGTCGATTTACACGGCTACACGCAGGAAGAGGCACAACAGGTTTTAAACGAATTTATCGAATTTACCCAAAAGCGGGGTGTATGCGCCGAAATCATTCACGGCAGCGGTTTGGGCTCGTCAGGCTACAAACCCGTTTTAAAAAACATGACGCGCCGCTGGCTGATGCAGCACCCTGATGTATTGGCTTATATCGAGCCGAGGGAAGGCAATGACGGCGCTGTACGCATTTTGTTGAAGCGCAGGCGCAGGGAAGAAGAATAGTTTGTGCTGGATTGATTGGGCTGAGGCAATGTTGCCTTGAGTGCAATCTGCAAACCATGACAAAGGTCGTCTGAAACTGAGATTAGGTTTTCAGACGACCTTTTCGATTTTGGCAAATATAGTGGATTAAATTTAAATCAGGACAAGGCGAGGCTACGCCGTACTGGTTTAAAGTTAATCCACTATACTGAAATATTGCTTACGGCAGGAGTTTGCCCGGATTCATGATGCCGTGCGGATCAAGCTGGGCTTTGATGGCGCGCATCAGGGCGATTTCGGACGGTGTGCGGACGCTGGGGAGCCAGTGTTTTTTGATGGTTCCGATACCGTGTTCCGCCGCGATGGTACCGTGGCAGGCGAGGATGTGTTCATAGACGATGCTGTTGACGGCATCTTCGTAACGGTAGGCTTCGTTGCTCAAGACGTCGGACAGGAAGGTGTTGTAATGCAGGCTGCCGTCGCCCAAATGTCCGAAGCAGACAATTTGTATACCCGGAAAACGGGTTTTCAAGGCGGGGGCGCATTGACGGACAAAGGCGGCGACTTGGGCAATCGGGACAGCGATGTCGTGTTTGATGCTGGTGCCTAGCTTGCGCTGGGAGGCAGAAATGTTTTCACGCAGCGTCCACAGATCGAGGCGCTCTTGTTCGGATTGCGCGATGATGCTGTTTTCTTTGCCGTTTTGATAGAGAAACTCGGCAAGTTTTTCGTCGAGCGCGGCATCTGGAACGGAATCGGTCAGTTCGAGCAGGACGTGCCAGTTTGCATCGGTCGGCTGTTTGAGATGACTGAACTCGGAAGACAATGCCAAAGCGTAGCGGCTGATCAGCTCGAAACTGGTGAGGCGTTCGGCAAAATGCCCTTGTACGGCTGTTAAAAGCTGTACGGCAGATTCGATGTCATCCAAACCTATCCATGCGGTCGCTATGGTTTGCGGACGGGCGAAGAGTTTGAGCGTGGCGGAGGTGATAATGCCGAGCGTACCTTCGCTGCCGATAAAGAGGTGGCGCAGGTCGTAACCGGTGGTATTTTTGTGCAGCGGTTGGAGATGGGAAACAAGTTCGCCATTGGGCAGGACGACTTCCAAGCCTAATACCAAGTCGCGCATACTGCCGTAGCGTAAAACGTTTAATCCGCCGGCGTTGCAGGCGATGTTACCGCCGATTTCGCACGAGCCTTCGCTGGCAAGACTGAGGGGGAACAGTCTGCCTGCTTCGGCTGCCGCTTTTTGAACGTTTTGCAGGATTACGCCCGCTTCGACGGTGATGCTGTTGTCGGCAAGGTTGATTTCTCGGATGCGGTTGATTTTGGAAAGGTTGAGCAGTACGCCGCCGGAAGCTACCGCTGCGCCGCACAAACCGGTATTGCCGCCCTGCGGGGTAACGGGGATACGGTGTTCAAAACAAAACCGCATGATTTCTTGTACATTTTCTATAGAATGCGGTTGCAAGATGATGTCCGGTTCGGAAACAAAGCGGCGGCGCTGGTCGTTTAACAAGGCCGGTGTGGCTTCGAGGATTTCGGCGGGGGAAAGGAATTCAAGAAAACGGTCGTACAGATTGGGCATAACGGGCAGCAGGATGGTTTGTGTGTGTACGGAAGATTATATAGCGGATAAGGGAAGCGAAAAACGGTAAAGGTCGTCTGAAAAACAAAAAAGCAGGATACAATCCGTATCCTGCTTTTTTAACTGTAAAAATATTATTTTGCAGCAGAAGCGGTAGCTGAGCTGGCAGCAGAAGCAGCACCGGTTGCAGCAGAAGCAGCGGTATTAGCTGCAGAAGCAGCAGTGTTGGCAGCAGAAGCAGCGGTGTTAGCTGCAGAAGCGGCTTCAGTTGCAGAGGAAGCGGCAGAAGCAGCACCAGTTGCAGAAGAAGCGGCAGAAGCAGCAGTTTCAGAAGCACCGGAAGCGGTAGGAGCAGCAGTATCAGCGCCTTTGTTACAAGCAGCCAAAGCCAAAGATAACAGAGCAGCAGCAATCAGAGATTTTTTCATTTTGAGAACCTTCTTTAAATCGATTTAAGTAGAACAAAACAACAAAACGACATATAAGTCGTTTCATTTAGAGTAAAAATTCATTGCTGAATTTCCTGCATTATGCCCCACAGGGTGCTTCGGTGCAACGATACGGACGAATTAGTAATTTTTAATCAATCTGAAATGGACGAAAGACGGGGGTGAAACTAGTCCGCATTGGCTGTTATTCAATGTACATTTGAAATAAATTGTATAGTAAAATTTATTTATTTCATGCGTTTACATTTGAAGAATGCGCTATGGGCCTTTGTTTTCAATCGGTTTAAATGAAATGCGGGCAGTTGTTGCGCATAAAAGCAAAAAGTTGTAAAAAAGTTACACAAATATAAAGATTATCAAAATTTACGCTTTTGCGCGCAATATGTTAAATATTGTGCATATAAATTTATAATTGTTAGTTTTGATAATTTTGCGATAAATCTCCGTGCATGACGGCGGTGTGTTAGAATGCTTTAGATTTGTTGGCAGAGGGTTGTCAATAAAGAAAACCTGTTTTGATAAACGGTCATGATAAAGGATAAAAAATGGCTATTGAAAAAAATTCTGTGGTTTCGCTTCACTATGAAATGTACGATGCGGACAACCAACTGCTGGACAAGACTGAAGAACCCATCGTCTATCTGCACGGCGGATATGACGGCATTTTTCCTTTGGTGGAAGAAGCTTTGCACGAGAAAAACGTCGGCGATACCGTTGAAGTCGCGCTGTCACCCGATGATGCTTTCGGCGAGCAAGATCCCAGCCTGGTGCGTATCGAAGATGTCAGCGTGTTTCCGGTTGAAGTGGAAGTTGGCATGATGTTTGAAGCCGATGATCCTGAAACCGGCGATGTCTTGATTTACCGCGTAACCGACGTGGCGGACGGCAAAGCCGTAGTAGACGGCAACCATCCGCTTGCCGGCATGAAAATCTTGTTCAAAGCGACAGTTGACGGCGTACGCGATGCGACTGAAGAAGAAATCGCACACGGCCACGTTCACGGCCCGCACGGTCATCATCACTAATTAAGTTGATTTGCAATGTCAAGAGGTCGTCTGAAAACAGGATTGGGTTTCTGTTTTCAGACGACCTTTTTGTATTTTTCTAATACTGTTTTGGCTAAATAGAGACCTTGGCAAAATAGTTCTCTTTACCTTTCCCTGCATCGTTTTCAGATGACTTTGTGCGTTTACTTTGCCTGAACCAAAATAGGTCGTCTGAAAAGTACGGTATGGTTAAGTTGGTGCGGAGTCATTTACGACTACCCGCCCAGCAACGGCGTAACAAAATCCCGCCATTGTAGGGCAAGTCCTGCATTGATTTTGGTAAGGTTGTCGAGGAAATAGAAAAACGGCGGGTCTTGCACACCCTCTTGGTCTGCCAATTCCTCATTCCATGCTGCCTCCCACAGGAAAAAGCCCATGGCAGACTCTTGGCGACGTAAATGTGGGACATTCTTGAATTGATTATTATGATACTGCCAATGCAGCATGCATTTATCTTCCAGTTCGACAGATGAAATCCGGCCTTGGAAAAAGGCGCGGGTAGTAGAAGGATAGTCGAATAACATCAAGTGGCTTTGGCTGTAAGGGCGGACGTATCGGTCTAAAAAATCCAGAGATTTCAATATGATTTCTTGAGTCGGAACGCGCTCGAACAGTTCTGTTTCATCGTACCAATCTTCTACCAAAATGCTTTCAAATCCTGAGTATGCTTTTAACTCGGCCAGTTGTTCGGGCGTAATCAGTTGAATTTCGCCTATATCGTTTAATCGCATTTGGCGGTATCGGACAAATGCTTCCGGTAGTTTGGCATCATATTGTGCCAATGCATGGAAAAAGGTTGATTCGTGTGCTTCTTGGACATAATCCGCCGTATAAGGTGCAAGGAAATTGCGCGCTGAGAGTAGGGCAAGTAAATCACTGCCGGGCGGATAGTGCGGAGTGGTATGAGTTTGCGTCCATTCACTCTTGGGGCAGAGTATATAGCCCCAAGTGCGTTGGTGGGCATCGTAAAGCTCACTTGAATACCATTTGCTGCTGTGGAGAAATTCAGTTTCAATGAAATCGAGGCAGATGCGTAGGCGGAGAGTAGAGAGCATGGTGGTTTAACCAGTATTGAAGATGATTAGGGTGGGGCTTTATGGATATGATACAGGATGTCCGATATACAAGGGGTGCAGAACACACACGCGCAGTTTCTGCTTTTCAGACAATTTTGATACTTTCTTTGAGGTGGTCTGAAATATTGGTTCTTTAACAATCCGACTACTGCTCAGCATCAAGGTCGTCTGAAACACAACTTTCAGACGACCTTTGATTAGTTGAAATGGTCAAGCGGAAAAATGGTCGTACACAACATCGATTTTTGCATAGACGCGTCGGGCTTCGGCTTCACAGTCGCCTGCCGTACCTTCAGCGTAAACGGTATCCACGGAAGCAAAGCCCAAGAAGCCGCCAAGCAATCAAGCAATGTTTTTAAATAGCTTGAGGCGAAATCCATCTGCGCCATCAGATCTTCGCTATAAACGCTGCCGCTGGCCTGCAACAGCAGCACTTTATGCTCACCCATCAACCCTTTCGGCGTACCATTTTCGCGGTGGCGTAAGGTTTCGCTATGGCAGCCTGAAAACGTGTGGGCAGTCAGTGCACACCCTACCAGAATCCCTGTTGCTGCCCAACCATATCGGGCGGCAACTGCATATACGTCCGCACAAAATCAAAGAAATCGCGGCTGATTTCAAAATGTCCGTAACGCAGCATGGAGGCGTATTTTTTCCATTCGGGATGCGTGCGGATGATGTCTATCGGGCAGTTGCGGCGGGTTTCGGCATACTCCACATTGCGGCGGAAGGGGATGAAGGTCTCGCTCATTTGGAACGGATAGGCGGTATCGTCCGTAATTTGGCCGAATGCGGTAAAGGCTTGCAGTTTTTCCGCGCCGTCCATGCGGATTTTCGGGCTGTAATAAAGCAGCCAGTCGCCGCGCTTCATGCGGTTGAGCGGTGCGGCTTTGCCGTGGCACACTTGGCAGAACCCGCCCGCCACGCCGCGCAGGACGTGTTCTTGGGATACGGTGCCAATCCAATATTTCGTCATTATTGTCTTTCTATCGGTTGCGGATTTGAAGCAGCCTGCACTTGGGTTTTCCGAAAGTGCAGGCTGCTTTTAGGTTTCAGACGACCATACGATACCGTATGGTCGTCTGAAACCTTTATTGCCGTACTGTTTTACCGTTCGATTTGGCTCACATCCCGCACCGCGCCTTTATCGGCGGAAGTCGCCATGGCGCCGTAGGCACGCAGGGCGGCGGAGACGTAGCGGTCGCGGTTTTCCGGTTTCCACGCTTTGCTGCCGCGTGCTTCCATTTCGGCACGGCGCGCGGCAAGCTCTTCATCGGAAATGACAAGGTGGATGCTGCGGTTTGGAATGTCGATTTCGATGGTGTCGCCTTCGTGTACCAAACCGATGGCGCCGCCTTCAGCCGCTTCAGGCGAAGCGTGGCCGATGGACAGGCCGGAAGTACCGCCGGAGAAACGGCCGTCGGTCAGAAGGGCGCATTCTTTGCCCAAACCTTTGGATTTTAGGTAAGAAGTCGGGTAGAGCATTTCTTGCATGCCCGGGCCGCCTTTAGGGCCTTCGTAGCGGATGATGACGATGTCGCCAGCGACGATTTGGTTGCCCAAAATGCCTTCTACTGCGTCTTCTTGGCTTTCAAACACGCGGGCGCGGCCGGTAAATTTGAGGATGCTCTCATCCACGCCTGCGGTTTTCACCACGCAACCGCGTTCGGCGATGTTGCCGAACAATACTGCCAAGCCGCCGTCTTGCGAGTAGGCATGTTCGACATCGCGGATACAGCCTTTTTCGCGGTCGAGGTCGAGGGTTTTCCACATACGGTTTTGCGAGAATGCCTGAGTAGTGCGCACGCCACCAGGAGCGGCTTTAAAACGCTCGATGGCATGGGTGTTTTCAGGGTTGGTCACGTCCCATTTTTCAATAGCGTCTTTCAGGGTCGGCGCGTGGATGGTGTACACGTCGGTGTGCAGTTTGCCTGCTTTGTCCAATTCTTTCAGGATGGCGAAGATGCCGCCGGCACGGTGCACGTCTTCCATGTAGTAGTCGTGATTGTTTGGCGCGGTTTTGCAGATGCAAGGTACAACGCGGCTCAGGCGATCGATGTCGGCCATTTTGAAATCCACGCCCGCTTCGTTGGCGACGGCGAGCAAATGCAGGATGGTATTGGTAGAGCCGCCCATGGCGATGTCCATGGTCATGGCGTTTTCAAACGCTTTTTTAGTGGCAATGCTGCGTGGCAACACGGTTTCGTCGTCTTGCTCGTAGTAGCGTTTGGTGATTTCGACAATCATGCGGCCGGCTTCGAGGAACAATTCTTTGCGGCCTGCGTGGGTGGCAAGGTAGGAGCCGTTGCCCGGCAGGGAAAGGCCGAGTGCTTCGGTCAGGCAGTTCATAGAGTTGGCGGTAAACATGCCGGAGCAGGAGCCGCAGGTCGGGCAGGCGTTTTGCTCGACTTCTTCGACTTGTCTGTCGCTGATATTGTCGTCAGCCGATTCGATCATGGCATCGATCAAGTCCAAACGACGCTCGGGCTGAATATTGGCCACGCCGATAACTTTACCGGCTTCCATCGGGCCGCCAGAAACGAAGATGGTCGGGATATTCAAGCGCATGGCGGCAATCAGCATTCCCGGGGTGATTTTGTCGCAGTTGGAAATGCACACCAGCGCGTCGGCGCAGTGGGCGTTCACCATGTATTCGATGGAGTCGGCAATCAAATCGCGGCTGGGCAGGGAATACAACATGCCGCTGTGTCCCATGGCGATGCCGTCGTCGATGGCGATGGTGTTGAATTCTTTAGCGATTGCGCCCGCTTTTTCGATTTCGCGGGCAACCAGTTGGCCCATGTTGTGCAGGTGGACATGGCCGGGCACGAATTGGGTGAAAGAGTTGGCAACGGCAATGATAGGCTTGCCGAAGTCGGTTTCCATCACGCCGGTGGCGCGCCACAATGCGCGTGCGCCCGCCATATTGCGGCCGTGGGTGGAGGTTTTGGAGCGGTAGTCTGGCATGGGGTATTCCTCAGAGGGGTGGTATTTTGAAAGACGAGCCGTCTGAAATAAAGGTATCGACATGAGCAACCTTTGTTTCAGACGGCCTTTAGACCGGTATTTTATATGAAATACCGCATAATAAGAAATGCTTTAAGGCAAACGAAAGGTCGTCTGAAACAAGGTTTCGACTTTACGAAAACTGTTTTTTAGACGACCTTGATGGTAGGGGGGGATTTATTAATCGAACTTATCCGGTTCGTACAATTCATCCCCACGCGGCTTGCAGCTAGCGGGTGGTTAACCACAATCCCAGCTATATGCTACTTTGGAAAAATCTAGTTTGGCTAAATCGTCGGGGTGAATGAAGAAACCGCCCACACCCAGGTCTCCCCATATGATTTCTATCCCGTCCTCCCATTCACTTTGCAGTTGGAACAGCAGGATATAGTCTTTCAATTCATCGTGCTCTTCGCGTGGGTCATTTTGCGTGAAATCAGGGTAACCGCCTATCTGGTGGCCGCCGCTGAAGCTTTCCATGATTTCATATTCCAAATCTTCATTGCTGTGAATCTGCCAGAAATTTTCGTTCTTACCGCCTTCATACCTTTCCAAAATTTGTGCGAAACGGTAGTCGCTGCAACTGACAAGCTGTGTTCCCTGTTCGAACGACATGGCAAAGGACTGTTCAGGATTATGCGGCAGGCCGAATTCTTCGCCGTAGTAATGCGGATAATCCGACTGCTGGAGGCTGTCGTCTTCCACTACGTCGGCATGATAAATTACGCGGAAGCCGTCATTGTTGAGCAGATTATCCAGATCGCAGCCGTATAAATCGTCACTGTGGATGAAAAACTGCAACAGACCTTGTCGGGGAAAATTCTCCAGCGGTGGCGTTTGGGCGAAGTTGATTTGTGCCAACAGCGTGAGCGGATCACCATTTGCCGTGTGTGGATATTCGGCACCGAGCGGCAAATAGGGAGCGCCTCCGACTTTGCTGTCCCAGCGGCGCAGGCTGCTTTTGTTTGCAGGTGACAGCTTGATGCGGACAACGGGTTTTTCAGTAGACAAAAGCTGCTGTCGGTAGGGGGCGATGAGCGGATTTTCCCAGTTTATCATTTCATTTTCCTTTTAATTTTTCAGTGAATTAACGATATAAAGGTTGTCTGAAACCACATTATTGTCAAACCGAAATCAATTTTCAGATGACCTAAAAACTTATACTTTTCTGGTTTTCATGGCTTATTTCAAAGCCGTTTTCCAGTCCAAACCGCCGAGGGAGGGGACTTGGGTGATGCTGTGGTCGGCAAGGTTGATGGCAGTCAGTTCGCCGCCCCAAAGCGCGCCGGTGTCGAGGGAGAGGGTGTTGTCGATGTCCATAAAGCCCAGCGAAGACCAGTGTCCGAAGACGATGGTGTGGCTGAGGTTTTGCCTGTCGGGGGCTTTGAACCAAGGGCGCAGGTTCGGGGGCATTTTTTTGAGGGTGGATTTGTAGTCGTAATCGAGTTCGTTTTTCAGCGTCAGCGCGCGCATTCGGGTGAAGACGTTGAGAATCATGCGCAGGCGGTCGTAGCCGGTCAGGTCGTCGCGCCATTCGGCGGGTTTGTTGCCGTACATTTTGGAGAAAAACTTTTTGTATTTTTTGCCGCGCAGCTCGGCTTCGGTTTCGCTGGCAAGCAGTTCGGCGCGGGCTATCGTCCACTGGGGCAGGATGCCGGCGTGAACCATAACATGGCGCACGCCTTTGATCAGCAGGGGCTGGAAACGCAGCCAATCGAGCATTTTTTTGCTGTCGGGGTGTTGGAGGATGGGGGTGATGGTGTCGCTGCGCTTGACGGTACCTTCGCCGTAGCCGACGGCGAGCAGGTGCAGGTCATGGTTGCCAAGAACCATGCGGACGCTGCTTTCGTGTTCCATGCAGAATTGGAGGACTTCGAGGGATTTGGGGCCGCGGTTGACGATGTCGCCGACGAGCCAGAGGGTGTCTGTGCCGTGGTTGAAGTTGATTTTGTCGAGCAAAAGGGTGAGTTCGTCGAAGCAGCCTTGAATATCGCCGATTGCGTAGTGTGCCATTGTTGTTATTGTCCGATAGTGTGTGGTGTTTCAGACGACCTTTGGCTTGTGGGAGGTCGTCTGAAAACGGGTTGCGTGTCTTATGCGTTCAGTACCAGCACGGCTTCGGCTTCGACCTGCACGCCTTTGGGCAGGGAGGCGACACCGACAGCGGCGCGGGCGGGGAAGGGTTCTTGGATGAATTCTGCCATGACTTCGTTGAAGACGGCGAAGTTGGCAAGGTCGGTCAGGTAGGCGTTGAGTTTGACGATGTCGGCCAGCGTGCCGCCTGCGGCTTCGGCAACGGCTTGCAGGTTTTTAAAGACCTGGCGTGCTTCGGTGCGGAAGTCGCCGTTGCCGACAACGGTCATGGTGGCGGGATCGAGGGGGATTTGACCGCTCATGTAAACGGTGTCGCCCGTGCGCACGGCTTGGCTGTATGCGCCGATGGCGGCGGGGGCTTTGTCAGTGTGGATGATGGTTTTGGACATGATTTTCTCCTGTTGTCGGGGTCGTCTGAAAGATGGAAGCTTTGATGAAAACGGTGTCGATTATCGTATAAAACCGAGTGATTGTGTAGGGTATGGATATTTTCAGACGACCTTAATGAAGCGGCAGTCTGCGGATGTTACGGTTTGGTGTATCAAGGTCGTCTGAAAAAATCCAATCTTACAAAAAGCATTGCAACAAATCGTTTAAAAACAACCGTCCCCGTTCGGTCGGGCGGAACACGGTCGGATCGGTTGCCAACAAACCTTTTTGTCTTGCCGTTTCGATTTGCGCCATGATTTTGGCGGCAGGTACGCCCGTGCGTTCCTGCAACATTGCGGCGGGTACGCCGTCGGTCAGGCGCAGGGCGTTCATCATGAATTCGAACGGCAAATCTTCGGAAGCGACGGTTTTGCGTTCGACGGCAACACTTGGCTGACTTTGCATTAAGGCGAGGTAGTCGTTGGGATGGCGGCGGCGGACGGTGCGCTCAATGCGGTCGGGGTAGGAAATTTTGCCGTGTGCGCCCGCGCCTATGCCCAAATAATCGCCGAACTGCCAGTAGTTCAAATTATGGCGGCACTGCATGGCGGGTTTCGCAAAAGCCGATGTTTCGTAGTGGATAAAACCCGCGCCTTCCAGCGCGCCGTGTACCGCGTCTTCGATGTCGAGGGCGGCTTCGTCTTGCGGCAAACCTTTCGGCGGCGTATGACCGAACGGCGTGTTTGGCTCCATCGTCAGATGATACGCGCTGATGTGGGTTGCGCCCGTGGCGATGGCGGTTTGCACGTCGTCCAATGCCGTCTGAACGGTCTGGTTCGGCAGGGCGTACATCAAGTCGATATTGACTTTATCAAATAATTTCAACGCAGTATCGATGGCGGTTAAGGCTTCTTTGCCGTTGTGGACGCGCCCCAGCCGCGCAAGCATATCGTCGTTGAAACTTTGCACGCCAATAGAAAGCCGCGTAATACCCGCGTCTTTAAATCCTTGAAACTTCTTGATTTCAAACGTACCGGGATTGGCTTCCAAAGTAATTTCCGCTTCCGGCTGCAAGCGCAACAGCGAACGCACGCCGCTCAACAAACGGTCAATCGATTCCGCCTGAAACAGGCTGGGCGTACCGCCGCCAAAAAATATCGTTTCCATCGGCCTGCCCCAAATATTGGGCAATTCAAGCTGCAAGTCGGTCAGCAGCGCGTCGATATAGGCGGCTTCGGGCAATCCGTTTTTTAAACTGTGGGAATTGAAGTCGCAATACGGGCATTTTTTGATGCACCACGGGATGTGGATGTAGAGCGACATGGGCGGCAGGGCGGTGAGCTGTCCGGCTTGGGGGAATGTGATTTGGGTCATGGTGTTTGGGGGATTGAGGCCGTCTGAAATTTTTTCAGACGACAGTTGCGGTATTATATAGTGGATTAACTTTAAATCAGGACAAGGCGACGAAGCCGCAGACAATACAGATAGTACGGAACCAATTCACTTGATGCTTCAGCACCTTAGAGAATCGTTCTCTTTGAGCTAAGGCGAGGCAACGCCGT
>CAUVJL010000024.1:0-25581 GCA_963552075.1 uncultured Neisseria sp. | reverse complement strand
CTTTGAGCTAAGGCGAGGCAACGCCGTACTGGTTTAAAGTTAATCCACTATAAAAGCCGAAATCGGAACCTTGCGGCTGAAAGAGGTTCAGACGACCTTGAATCATATCTGATGATGTCAGTATTTCGGCATTGAGCAGCCTTCGGGAATAGCAATGGTACATTGTGAATATCCAGAGTCTTGGCATTTTTTAAAAGCTTTCGATTCTGTTTTTATAAAAGGTCGCCTGAAATTTCAGACTGCACCTTGAGAAGATTAGGGTAGGGAGCAACCTTCGGGCATTACAATTCTACATTCCTTTGCACCTGCATTAGTGCAATTTGCTATAGCTGTTTGTTCAGAAACGCCTTGTTCAGCAGCGCCTCCAATAATTATAGAAGTACCCTTTAAATTTCCTGCGGCAGCAGCGATACAGCCATTTCTAACCCATTTAAGAACTTCGCAAGGGGCGCCTCTGCTATCTTTCTCACAGCGTTTAATTGCTTCACTTTTGGCTTCTGATAATGACTTATGATTCAGAGAGCCTGTAATATGGCCTGCTTTTTTACTGATTGCTATAGCACCAAATTTAGATGGAACATGGACATCCACATATTCAATCCTTTTTTGAGGTTGGGTCGCTTTGGATTGCGGAACATTGTATAGAATCTGCCGACCCGAACTGTCAATAATACGACAAGTCCCTGTCGCTGGCTGGTATTCTCCGCCGCAACCGTTGGCATAAACATTAAGGCTTGTCAGTCCCAACAATACAAAAAGCAATTTTTTCATTACCAGTTCAATCTTTTGTTTTTTGAATACTTTAATTTAAAAACAGTAATTTAAAACCTGTTTTCTGTTTTCAGACGACCTGTTTGGATTGTAGTGCCGGTATTTTCTTTCTTCTGCCCACCGCGTTTCAAATGCTTTTGATAAGCGGCGACATAGCCTGCTTTGGGTAGCCCTGCCAAGACGCCGATATGGGCGGCGGCGGATTTTGCCAAAGGTTCGAGCGTGTAGCCGCCTTCCAGTATGGAGACGATTTTGCCGGGGCAGCTTGATGCAGCTTGGATGATTTTGTGGGTCAACCAGGCGAAATCGGCTTCGTGCAGATTCAGACGACCTGTTTCGTCTTGTTTGTGTCCGTCGAAACCTGCGGACAGTAAGACCAGTTCGGGTTTGAATGCGGTCAGTTTGTTCAACCATTGCTCACGTACGGTCGTGCGGAAGACTCGGCTGCCGGTGTTGGACGCGAAAGGCAGGTGCAACATATTGGCGCCGTTGGCGGAATGGTTGGTTTCGGGAAATGGGAAGAGGTCGGTTTCAAAAAGGTTCATAAACAGGACGCGCGGGTCGTCTTTGAAGATTTCCGCTGTGCCGTCGCCGTAATGGACGTCAAAGTCGATGACGGCAATGCGTTGGAGGCGATATTCGGCGATGGCGTGCATGACACCTGTTGCGACATTGTTTAATAGGCAGAAACCGCCGGCTTTATCGCTGTGCGCGTGGTGTCCGGGTGGGCGGACGGCGCAAAAGGCGTGCCATGCTTTTTTGTTCATGACCATATCCACCGCCTGAACGACAGCCCCTGCGGCGTAACGGGCGGCTTTGAGCGAACCATGGCTCATGACGGTATCGTCGTCGATGCGGTAGATTTTGTCCGGTTGGGGCTGGCAGGCTTCGAGCGAGCGCAGGTATTTGCGCGGATGAACCAAGGCGAGGCGGGCATCGTTGATTTCTTCGGCTTCGGCAGTTTGAAGATGTCGCCAAATATCCTGACGTTTGAGCTCCGCCTCGATAACGGCAGTGCGTTCGGGCGAGTCGGGATGATCTGTGCCGGGTTGGTGTTGCGCAAAAACGGGATGAGAAATCCAGACCGTACGCGCATTTTTACCCAAGAGGCGGCGTAGGCGCGTACGCAGTCGTCGAATGAGTTTTTTCATGAGGAAAAGGGCGCGGAGCTTGTCGTTGGTAGGAAGGAATCAGGTTTTAAATGTCGTTGAAAATTCATTTTCAGACGACCTGACATGATAAATATGGTTAATAAATAGGGAAAGGCTTGGAAATTTTTCAGACGACCTTTAGAATAGCTTAATTTTGCGGCTGTACCAATGCTTTTTTCTGCCGCAAGCGGTGTTTTACTTAATTTTAATCTCTTAGAAAACGGACAAATTATGAATCAAACTGTGGCCCAATTTGCCCCTTTAGTGCTGATTATGGTGGTGTTCTACTTCCTGATCATGCGTCCTCAACAAAAGAAATTCAAAGCACACCAAGCCATGCTTGCTGCTTTGAAAGTCGGCGATAAGGTTGTTTTGGCAGCAGGTTTCAAAGGCCGCGTTACCAAAGTCGGCGAACAGTTTTTCACTGTGGACATCGGTCAAGGTGCAAAAATCGAAGTCGAAGTGGAACGTAACGCGATTGCCGCCAAAGCCGAGTAATCCGTATTTTTGCCAAGAGCCGCCTCGGAAAGCTGAGCGCGGCTGTTTGTCTTCATAATAAATCGAAGGTTTACCATGAACCGTTATCCTTTATGGAAATACCTGCTGATTGCGTGCACGATTTTGGTTGCTGTAGTGTATTCGCTGCCCAACCTTTTCGGTGAAACGCCCGCAGTGCAGGTATCAACCAACCGACAAGCTATCATTATTAACGAACAGACCCAGTCTAAAGTCGATGCCGCGCTGAAACAGGCTGGTATTCAGACCGACGGGATGTTTGTCGCGAACAACTCGCTGAAAGTGCGTTTCAAAGATACTGAAACCCAGCTTAAAGCCCGCGACGTTATCGAAAACACTTTGGGCGATGGCTATATCACCGCGCTCAACCTGTTGGCGGACAGCCCCGAATGGATGGCCAAAATCGGTGCCAACCCGATGTTTTTGGGCTTGGACTTGCGCGGCGGCGTGCATTTCACCATGCAAGTGGATATGAAAGCCGCGATGCAGAAAACGTTTGAACGTTATTCGGGCGACATCCGCCGCGAGATGCGCCGCGAAAAAATCCGTACCGGAACCATCCGTCAGATTGGAAACGGTTTGGTTGTCCCGATGCAGGACGCTGCCGACGTACAGAAAGCCATGCCTAAGCTGCGTCAGCTTTTCCCTGAGGCAAATTTGAATGCCGACGGCAATAACATCACGCTGACATTGTCCGAAGAAGCGATTAACAAAGTACGCTCCGATGCGGTGAAACAAAACATCACTACTTTGCATAATCGCGTCAATGAGTTGGGCGTGGCTGAGCCTGTCATCCAGCAATCCGGCCTCGACCGCATCGTCGTACAGTTGCCGGGTGTACAAGATACTGCCAAAGCAAAAGACATCATTGGCCGTACCGCGACTTTGGAAGTACGCATGGTGGAAGACGACCCCGTCAAAGTACGCGAGGCTTTGGAAGGTAATGTTCCGAGCGGATTTGAGCTGTTGTCCAGTGGTGGTGATCATCCGGAAACCTTGCTGATTAACAAACAGGTTGAATTGACCGGTGACAACATCAATGACGCGCAACCCAGTTTCGACCAAATGGGTGCGCCTGCCGTCAGTCTGAGCTTGGATAGCGCAGGTGGCAGTATTTTCGGCGAATTGACTGCTGCTAACGTCGGTAAACGCATGGCGATGGTGTTGATCGACCAAGGCAAATCCGAAGTGGTTACCGCACCGGTTATCCGTTCCGCTATTACCGGTGGACGCGTGGAAATTTCCGGCAGCATGACGCAGGCAGAAGCCAATGATACTTCCTTGTTGCTGCGTGCCGGTTCTCTCGCCGCACCGATGCAAATCGTGGAAGAGCGCACCATCGGTCCGTCTTTGGGTAAAGAAAACATTGAAAAAGGTTTCCATTCGACCTTATGGGGTTTTACCGCCGTTGCCTTGTTCATGGTGGTTTACTACCGCCTGATGGGATTCTTCTCGACCATCGCCCTGAGTACCAACATCTTGTTCTTGGTCGGTATTTTGTCTGCCATGCAGGCAACGCTGACACTGCCCGGTATTGCCGCATTGGCGTTGACGCTGGGTATGGCGATTGACTCCAACGTATTGATTAACGAACGTATCCGCGAAGAGTTGCGCGAAGGCGTGCCGCCGCAACAGGCAATCAACCTCGGTTTCCAACACGCATGGGCAACCATCGTCGACTCCAACCTGACCTCGCTGATTGCCGGTATCGCCCTCTTGGTATTCGGTTCCGGCCCGGTCCGCGGTTTTGCCGTCGTACACTGTCTGGGTATCCTGACTTCGATGTACTCATCCGTCGTCGTCTTCCGCGCCTTAGTGAATCTTTGGTACGGACGCCGCCGCAAATTGCAGAACATTTCCATCGGCGCAGTATGGAAACCCAAAGCCGAAACAGCGGCTGGCAAGGAGTAAGACATGGAACTCTTTAAAATCAAACGCGACATCCCGTTTATGAGCTACGGCAAACTGACGACCTTTATTTCGTTGGTAACCTTCATTGCCGCCGTATTCTTCCTCATCACCAAAGGTTTGAACTTCTCCGTCGAATTTACCGGCGGTACCGTGATGGAAGTGCAATATCAGCAGGGCGTGGACGTCAACAAAACCCGTGAAAAACTCGATACCCTGAAAATGGGCGATGTCCAAGTTCAGGCGTTGGGTACGAACAAACACATCATGATCCGCCTGCCCAACAAAGAAGGCGTAACTTCCGCGCAGCTTTCCAATCAGGTTATGGAATTGCTGAAAAAAGAGCAGCCTGACGTTACCCTGCGCCAAGTCGAATTTATCGGCCCGCAGGTTGGCGAAGAGCTGGTGACCAACGGTCTGATGGCATTAGGCTTTGTCGTAGCAGGTATCATCGTTTACCTGTCGATGCGCTTTGAATGGCGTTTCGCCGTATCCGCCATCATCGCGAATATGCACGACATCGTGATTATTTTGGGCTGCTTCGCCTTCTTCCAATGGGAATTTTCACTGACCGTGTTGGCGGGTATCCTTGCCGTATTGGGCTATTCCGTAAACGAATCCGTCGTCGTCTTCGACCGTATCCGCGAAAACTTCCGCAAACCGAGCATGCGCGGACATACCGTTCCGCAAGTCATCGACAATGCGATTACCGCCACCATGAGCCGTACCATCATCACCCACGGCTCGACCGAGGCAATGGTCGTTTCCATGCTGGTGTTCGGCGGCGCAGCGTTACACGGTTTCTCAATGGCATTGACCATCGGTATCGTGTTCGGTATTTACTCTTCAGTCTTGGTAGCCAGCCCTCTCTTGCTGATGTTCGGTCTGAGCCGCGAAAATATCGCGAAGGAAGTGAAGAAAAAAGAAGAAGTCGTGGTCTGATGGTTATGATTGCGATGTGAAGGGGTCGTCTGAAAACTTGGCAACAGGTTTTCAGACGACCTTTTTGTTGCGCCATCAAACATGGCATTCAAACCAGCTTTGTGCTATATAGAGGGTTCGTTTTGAGCAGGTACGGCTTTACTCTGTGCCGGGCTGAAGAAAATGGCTTGCAAAAGCGTTAAGTATTAGCCAATCGGTTTGCACCGTCTGTCGCAGTATTTTCCGAATATAGCCTGTATCGTTTTGATGGTTCCACAAGGAATCCCGTCTAAGATGGATTCCGTTGTTTCAAATGAATTGAAAGATAAAATATGGATGCTTTACAACTTTTGACCACACGTCGCTCGTCTAAAAAACTTACCGCCCCCGCGCCGAATGCGGAACAGCTCGAATATATGCTGCAAGCGGCTACGCAGGTTCCCGACCATGGCAATATGCGTCCGTTTCGGTTTACCGTCATTCAAAGCGAGGCAGGCTTGCAACGTTTCCGCGAATTGTTGCGCCAAACGGTTACCGAGTTGAATTTTGGCGATGATGCGATGAAAAAAGCCGAGAAAGTCGGCAATATGGCGCCTATGGTGATCGGCGTGACTTTTGCGCCCAACCGCGAAGTAGCGAAACCCAAGCCCGAGTGGGAACAAATGTTGAGTGCGGGCTGCGCTGCTTACGGGCTGCAGCTTACCGCGTCTGCGCAAGGCTTTGACAATGTGTGGATTACCGGAATGTGGGTCAACAGCCCGCTCTTGCGCGAAGCGTTTGGTTGTGAAGACAAAGACAAAATCATCGGGCTGATGATGGTTGGTTCTCCGACTGAGGCGGGCAGTGGCGCAAAAAATACCGATTTGGAGCAGTTCGTGACGGTTTGGTAAACAGCCTGAAGAATCGGCTTAACACGAGTCTGTATTCTGAAAAGTGAATCGGCGATATAAAAAGGTCGTCTGAAAACAGAAAATCCGTTTTCAGACGACCTTTTGTTGTGACATCCTTTGATGGCAAACATCAAGCCGGATTCATGAAGCTTTCGATTTCTTGCAAGGAAATGTCGGGCGTCGCGCCGTGTCTAGAAGCGACTAGGGCGCCGAGTGCGCAGGCGAAGGTAATGGCTTCTTGCGGCTCGGCATTGTTGAGCAGTTTGTAGGTCAGCCCTGCCAAGAAGCTGTCGCCGGAGCCGACCGTATCGGCAACTTTGATGCGGAAGCCGCAGTGGCGGTAGAGTTCGCCGTCTTTGTATAAAATTGCGCCGTGTCCGCCCAAGGTGACGCAGATGGTTTGTGCGCCGGTCAACCGGTTGAGGTAGGCGATGTTTTGTTCGATGCTGTGGTAGGGCGAGCCGTAAACTGCGGACAGTTCGTACAATTCGTCGTCATTGAGCTTGAGCATATCTGCACGTTTCATGGTGGCGAGCAGGCGGTCGGTGTCGTAGTGGGGTTTGCGCAGGTTGACGTCGAAGATTTTGAATTTGGCTTTTTCCATCAGTTTGTCTAATGCCGCACGGGAAATCTCGTCGCGGGTGGCAAGGCTGCCGAACACGAAGGCATCAGATTCGGCGACTCGCTGCAAGGCGGCATCTTCGACGACGATGCGGTCCCACGCGCAGGGATATATGATTTCGTATGACGCGCTGCCGCATTTGTCCAGGATGACTTTGACAAGGCTGGTATCGCATTCTTTGCACACTTGCAGCAGGTCGGTATTGACGTTTTTCGCTTGGATTTGGCGCAGCAGCTCTTCACCGTCGGCATCATCGCCGCGACGGCTGATGATGGCAGTATCGACCCCGAAGGATTGCAAACGGACCAAAACGTTCAGCGGCGCACCGCCCAACACTTTGCCGCTTGGAAAATCGTCCCACAACACTTCGCCGAAACTGGTTACTTTCATTTTAGACCTTCCTTGCTTTGAGTTGATCGGTTGGAACTGCTGCGCTGCGTACGGCTTACCCATCATGTATTTGTAGTAAAACTCCAATACTTAGGCGCGTAAGCATTATGTTTTAAAATCTACCGACTGACAAGCAATCGTAGGCTTATCCGTTAGGAAGTTTGATTCATCACAATATTGCGTTGAAAGTGTTTGAGTAGAAGGGGGATTTTCGGTTTTGTTTTCTTTCGGATTGCCGGTTTTTATCATTCGGATAAGGTGTTTTTTTGAAATTTAAATACAAGTTGTGCGGGCATGTTTTCTTGATTGCCGATGGTATTGAAATTTGGCGCACAATAATCTTCTAGAAAACAAAGGTCGTCTGAAACTTGTTTTTTGGTTTCAGACGACCTTTTATCTTTCGCAAGCCTTAAGCGGCTTCCCAATAATCGATATAAAGCTGCAATTCCATCTGATTGCGCCACTCGTTTGCCACGGGGCGGTAAACCGTGCGGATGTATTCGGGGATGTCTTCGCTGCACCGCCAGAACATGGCTTCAAATTCGTAGCCGTCTTTTTGCAGCCAGACTTTTTTATGTTTGCCCTCCGCGCCCAAAGGCTGCTGGCGGATGACGTGAAACTCGTCGGTAAAGCTCGGCGGCGCGAAGCCTTGTCCCCAAACATGGCGGGCGAGGTTTTGTGCCTGTTCCAACGTGATGTCGCAGGCTTTCAGGCTGCCGTCGGTGATGAAGGTTTGCGACAAATCGTCTTCGCACACCATTTCGCGCACGGCTTCTTCAAAGGCCGTCTGAAACGCGGGAATGTTGTGTTCGAGTATGCTCAAGCCCGCCGCCATCGCGTGTCCGCCGAATTTCAAAATCAAATCGGGATGGCGTTTGGACACCAAATCCAAAGCATCGCGCAGGTGCAGGTTGGGAATGGAACGCCCCGAACCGCGCACTTCGCCGTTGTCCGCGGGGGCGAACACGATGGTCGGGCGGTAGAAGCGGTCTTTGAGGCGGCTGGCGACAATGCCGACCACGCCCTGATGAAAGTCGTCGCGGTAGGCGACTAGGGTCGTCTGACCCAAAGGCAGGGTTTCGGGAAAGGCGTTCAGCGCGTCTTGCAGCATGGACTGCTCGATTTCGCGGCGTTCGATATTAAGGTCGTTCAACTGCGCCGCCAACGTCTGCGCTTCTGCGTCGTCGCGCGCCAACAGGCAGGCGATGCCGACCGACATATCGTCCAGTCGTCCGGCGGCGTTGATGCGCGGACCCAGTGCGAACCCCATGTCGAAAGGCTGCGCTTTGCGCCAGTCGCGCCGCGCCACTTCAAACAGGGCGCGGATACCGGGACGCATTTTGCCGGAACGCATCCGTTTTAAACCTTGCGACACGAGGATACGGTTGTTGTGGTCAAGGGGAACGACATCGGCGACGGTGCCGAGTGCGACCAAATCCAGAAGTTCGCCCAGATTCGGTTCTCTAAGGTCGTCTGAAAAATAATTGCGGCGGCGCAATTCGGCACGCAACGCCATCAACACATAAAAAATTACGCCCACGCCCGCCAGACTTTTGCTGGGGAAGCCGCAGCCTTTTTGGTTCGGATTGACGATGATGCAGTCGGGTACGGTTTCGGCGGGCAGGTGGTGGTCGGTAACGATCACGTCCAACCCCAATTCCTGCGCCCGCGCCACGCCTGCGATGCTGGCGATGCCGTTATCGACCGTAATCAGCAAATCCACGCCTTGCGCGGCGGCGATTTCGGCAAGCTCGGGCGTCAAGCCGTAGCCGTGTTCGAAGCGGTTGGGTACGAGGAAATCCACCGCCGCGCCCATCGCCGCCAAGCCGCTCATGCCGACGGAACACGCGGTCGCGCCGTCGGCATCGTAGTCGGCGACAATCAGGATTTTTTCCTTACGCTCGATGGCATCCGCCAGACGGCGGGCGGCGGCTTCGCAATTTGTCAGCGATTGATAAGGCAGAAGGCCGGCGAGTTTGTCGTCCAATTCGGCAGGACTCTGCACGTCGCGCGAGGCGCACAGGCGGGCGATTAAAGGATCGGCGCCGGCGGTGAGCAAATCATCGAGGACGTTTTGGTTGACGGGGCGGGTTTGGATTTTGACGGGCATGGTGTGTGGAAATATGTTTGATGTATTCAAGGACGGAAAGGTCGTCTGAAAACAGGCGTAACGAGTTTATTAAAAGCTTGGGGTAAAGCCGTCGCCACCGCCTATCATCATGGCAGGAATGAACAGTATTGGGGTAAGGGCATCAAAAGTGAGCGTCAGCGGCGTCATCAAAATAGTGCCTATTACTTTCCCCGGACTGGTGTATACGCGAGAAGTGGTATAGCCGATGGAGACAGGAATGCTTTGTTCAAATTTGTAGTCGGCGGGCAGGTTTTTCGGGGTGGCGTAGTATTTGCCTTTGGCGTGAACACAGCGGTGGTAGACAGTGTTGTTTTTACCTTTGCCGGTTTCAAATGACAGGTTTTTCAGTTTGGCGATTTCGTCAGCTTTTTGAGTGTCGTAGCGTAGGCAGAAATCAGTGGTGAAATCGGCTTCTTTTTCATTGTTCACCACAACAGGTAGGGCTTTGAGGTCTTTTTTGTATTTTTTGGCATCGGCAATTTGGAATTTTTTGTCGAGTTTGACATTGAGGATGGGCGTCAGATCTTTTGAATCTTTGGCATTAATGACGAACCAGTATTTTTCGCCCATCATGACGATGCTGCCTTTTTCAAGTTGGTCATTGTCTTTGTTGACGATACCGAAAGAATGTACTTGGTCGGAAGTAATCGGATGAAAAGTGATTTTTTCTACTTTTTTATCCTCTTCCCACATTTCTTGAGTCATACAGCCGTTTAATGATAAGGCGAGGAGGGCAGTGAGGGTAAGGCGAAGTTTCATAAGTGTAGTCCTTGAAAAGGTCGGTTTGTTTTATTGTTAAAGGGATGTCTGAAAAATGACGGTATATTTTAATAAGATTATATGAAATTTGAAAAGGTCGTCTGAAAACGGGGCGGTGGGATTTACAGAACCCTCAACCCCGTTTTCAGACGACCCCGATATTTATTCTGCCCAATCCTGCGTTTCTTCCGAATCGCTCTGACCGCCTTCCATGACGGATTTGATTTCTTGGAAGAGGGCGCGGAAGTTTTTCGGCGGTTTGTTTTGTTCCTGCTCTTTTTTCGTGTTGCGGATTAAGGTGCGCAATTTGCCTGCGTCGGCATGGGGGAAGTCCGCCATGAATTGGGTGATTGCGTTGTCGTCCGCCAAGAGGCGCGTGCGGGCTTGTTCGACGCGTTGCAAGAAGGCGTTGTGGGCGGTATTTTCGCCGCGCAGTTTGGCGAGGAAGGCTTCGATGGGCGCGGGGTCGGTGTCGCGCATGAGCCTGCCGATGAATTGGCTTTGGCGTTTGAGCGCGCCGTTGGACGTGATTTTTTTGTAGGTAACGACGGCTTCGTACAAGTCTTCGTCCAAGCCGATTTTTTTCAGCGTATCGGTCGAGAGTTTGGTCAACTCCATACCCAAAGCCTGCAAATCGTTCATCTGCTTTTTCATTTGGGTTTTGCTGACCCATTCGTCTTCGTTTTCAAACATTTTGATAAACCTTTAATTTTGTTTCGGGTATTTTAGCACGTTCGGGCAGGTTCCACGTCAATGCCCTGTTGAAACGGCGTTTTCAGACGACCTTTTATAGTGGATTAAATTTAAACCAGTACGGCGTTGCCTCGCCTTGCCGTACTATTTGTACTGTCTGCGGCTTCGTCGCCTTGTCCTGACTTAAATTTAATCCACTGTATCTTCTGTGGCGGTATTTTTACCGAGGTCGTCTGAAAACGGTTAAAATGCCGCAAACCCCTGTCAGGAAACCTTTTATGCTGTTCAACCACACCGCCTCCGAGCTGACCGGCTTATGCGGGCACGCCTTGGATTTGGCAAAAAACATGGGCGCGGCTGCTGCCGAAGCCGACTTTAGCGAATCCATCGGACAAAGCGTCAGCGTACGGCTGGGCGAAATCGAACAAATCGAGTTCCAGCAAGACAAATCGCTGGATATTACCGTGTACGTCGGCAAACGCAAAGGCCGCGCCAGCACCGCCGACTTCTCCGAAAAAGCCCTGCAAGACACCGTCAAAGCCGCCATCGACATCGCCCGCTACACCGCCGAAGACGATTGCGCAGGTCTGGCAGATGCTTCGCTTATGGCGCAACACGTCGGCGACCTCGACCGTTACCACGAATGGGATTTAAGCACGGAAGCCGCCATCGAGTTGGCAAAACAATGCGAACAAGCCGCCCTGAGCGCGGATGAGCGCATCGAAAATTCCGAAGGCGCAGGTGTTCAGACCGGACATTACCAATACGTTTACGGCAACACCCACGGCTTCACCGCCCACCAACAAGGCACGCGCCACAGCATTTCGTGCAGCATCGTTGCCGCCGACGAAAACGGCATGCAGCGCGACTACTGGTACGATGCAGCCTGCCGCCATCAAGACATGGACAGTCCCGAGCAAATCGGCAAAACCGCCGCCGAGCGTACCTTACGTCGTCTGAACAGCCGCAGCATCCCGACAGGCAACTATCCCGTCCTCTTCGATACCACCGTCGCAGGCGGCCTTATCGGACACCTCGTCGGCGCACTCAGCGGCGGCGCGCTCTACCGCCAAAGCAGCTTCCTGATCGACAGTATAGGCAGAAAAGTCCTGCCCGATTTCCTCAGCCTGCGCGAAGAGCCGCACATCCCCCGCGCCTTCGGCAGCACCTATTTCGACTCCGAAGGCGTCGCCACGCGGCCGCGTTTCGTCATCCGCGACGGCATTGTCGAAGGCTATTTCCTCAGCAGTTACAGCGCGAGAAAGCTCGGTATGCAGACCACGGGCAACGCCGGCGGCGCGCACAACCTTTATTTGAACCATACGCACGAAACGCAGTCCGACCTGCTGAAAGAAATGGGCACGGGATTGTTGGTTACCGAACTGATGGGGCAGGGTGTGAACACCATCACGGGCGACTACTCGCGCGGCGCGGCGGGTTTTTGGGTGGAAAACGGCATCATCAGCCACCCCGTCCAAGAAATCACCATCGCCGGCCGCTTGCAGGATATGTATCTTGGCATCGTCGGTACTGCCAACGATGCGCTGCGCCGCTCTTCCAACAAAATCGGTTCGGTACTGATTGAGAGCATGACCGTGGCGGGGGAGTAGGTTTTAGGGCGGGCGGGTCGTCTGAAAGCCACAGTCTCGGCGAAACACAGCCTGAAGACAGGATTTAGTCGTGCAAAACCGTACAAACTGTGGCATAATCCGCCCGTCTTTACAAAAAGACTTCAGGAGTTTGAACGGGTTTCCTGCTCGTCAAACTTGTCCGAACCGAATGACGGTTCTTTTATTTTTCGGAGTTATCCATCATGGCATTGACCGTAGAACAAAAAGCACAAATTGTTAAAGATTTCCAACGTAAAGAAGGCGATACCGGTTCTTCTGAAGTACAAGTCGCTCTGTTGACTTTCCGTATCAACGACCTGACTCCCCACTTCAAAACCAACCCTAAAGACCACCACAGCCGTCGCGGCCTGTTGAAAATGGTCAGCCAACGTCGCCGTCTGTTGTCTTACTTGCGCCGTACCCAACCTGATACATACCGCAACCTGATCACCCGCTTGGGTCTGCGCAAATAATTGCTGCTTTACCGGACACCGCTTGCGAAAGCGGTGTTTTTTCATATGGGCTGACGATAAACAATAGGGCAGGTTTGCCGGGGTCGTCTGAAAAAGGTCGTCTGAAAACATATCCGTCTCTTAAGCCTCATCGTTCCAGGATAAATCATGGATCAAAAACTGACCAATCTGTTCGCCAAATATCAAAATAACTTGGCTTTCGCCTCGCGCCCCCGTATCGCCTCCGTACATGATTTGGGTTTGATGGATGAAACCTTGCTGAATTTGGCGGTCATCAACCAAGCCCGCGAAGATGTTTTATTGCTGATTCAAAATGGCGCGGACGTCAACAAACAGGGGGAAATGGGTTTTACGCCTGTCCAAAATGCCTGTTTCAACGGCAATGTGGCAATACTTGAAATACTTTTGGCAAACGGTGCCAACCCGGACATCAAAAATGAATTGGGCAATAAGGCAGAGGATTATGTCACTGACGAGCGGCATGGCAAAAAGAAGGCAAAAGAAATGATGGCATTGTTGAAATACTATAAAAATCATCAATCAAAATGAAACATACGGCTCGAAATTTTAGCCGGTGTTTGCCTGACTCGATTTGTTTTCCCTGATCTTTTTGAATGGACAACATGAATATTTACGACTTCACCTTAAACGATGCCCAAGGCGATCCGGTTTCCCTGAGTGTTTACCGAGGAAAGGTGCTGCTGATTGTCAACACCGCGACGCGCTGCGGATTGACGCCGCAATATACGGCATTGCAGCAGCTTTATGAACGTTACAGCGGGCAAGGTTTGGAGATATTGGATTTTCCGTGCAACCAATTTCGCGGACAGGCGCCGGAGAGCAGTCGGGAAATTGCTTCCGTCTGTCAGACGAAGTTTGGTACTGCATTCAAAATTTTTGACAAAATCGATGTCAACGGCGCATCTGCATCGCCGCTTTATGCTTATTTGAAGGCGCAGCAGCCGCAGGATAGGGGCGGGCATATGTTGAAAGAAGCGGTGTTGCGGCTGGCGGCATGGGGCAGTAAGCATCAGGCGGGCGATATCCGCTGGAACTTCACCAAATTCCTGATTAATCGGCAAGGCGAAGTGGCGGCACGGTTTGCGCCCAGCGTAACGCCGGAAGAAATAGAAAACGATATCAAGAAGTTGCTGTAAGAGCGCGTGCCGTTTCAGACGACCTCGTCTGAAGAAACGTGCCGAAACCTTACGGTTTTTCACATTCGCGCGCCTTGAAAGTAGGGTGCATTATCTTTATGTTAAGGGAAACCGGTTATTCGGGAAGTGTAAAATGTCGGTTTATGATATCTAATAAGATTCAATAAGATAGATTGAAATTGCGGCTAAACGCGCCGACTTGCGCAGCATGAAGCGGGTTCGGAATTTAAAGGAGCAAAGATGCAGTATTTCGGTGTGGGTTTTTTAGTATTATTGTTTTTGGAAATTATGTCCATCGTTTGGGTGGCGGATTGGCTGGGCGGCGGATTCGCTTTCCTGCTGATGATAGTCAGCTTTATCGGCGGCACGATGATGCTGCGCCATACGGGGCTGTCCGGCATTTTGCTGGCGGGTGCGGCCATCCGCAGCGGGGACAATATTTCCATGTATCAGATGCTGTGGCCGATACGTTATACCGTCGCTGGGATTTTGCTGCTCAGTCCGGGTTTTGTTTCCACTATTATCGCCTTGCTGCTGCTTTTGCCGATAAAGGGTCGGCCGGCGGCCCAAATGAATACGCAGTCTTTCCGTCAGCAAACCTTTACGCGCCGTGGTGAAGATGACGGCGATATCATCGAAGGCGAATACACGGTGACCCGCGCCGATCCGCAAACCAAACACCAAGACTATATCGAGCACAAACGCGATTAAACGGTGGAAAATCGGCATAGCGGCAGCATTCCGACTGCCCGGTTTTGGAAAGGTCGTCTGAAAAGATTTTCAGACGACCTTTTATCTATATGAAAAAATGACTGAAAATGTCATGCAGTTTCGCCCGAAACAGACAGTCAATGCTATACTTGCCAACTTATTGTCGATGAAAACCGGCTGGAAACAGCCGTTACGGAAACGAGAAATCAAGATGAGCAGAATCCAGCAAACCTTTGCCGCGCTTGACGGCGCAAAAGCCCTGATTCCCTATATTACCGTAGGCGATCCCGATCTCGATACCACGCTTGCGCTGATGCACAGTTTGGTTGAAAACGGCGCCGACATCCTGGAATTGGGCGTTCCCTTTTCCGACCCGATGGCGGACGGTCCGACCATCCAGCGCGCTGCCGAGCGTGCGTTGGCAAGCAAAGTTTCCCTCAACGACGTATTGAACATCGTACGCCGCTTCCGCGAAACAAACGGCAACACGCCCATCGTCCTGATGGGTTATCTGAACCCGATTCATAAAATGGGTTATCAGGCATTTGCCCAAGCGGCTGCCGAAGCGGGCGTGGACGGCGTGCTGACCGTCGATTCCCCTGTCGAAACCATCACCCCGCTGCACGACGAACTCAAAGCGCGCGGCATCGACTGCATCTTCCTGATTGCCCCGACCACGACCGAAGAGCGTATCCAAACCATCGCCCGCGTTGCAGGCGGCTTTGTCTATTACGTTTCGCTCAAAGGCGTTACCGGCGCGGCAAGTTTGGATACCGAAGAAGTTTCGCGTAAAATAGAGCTTTTGCGCAAGTATATCGACATCCCGATCGGCGTCGGCTTCGGCATCAGCAACGCCGAAAGCGCGCGCAAAATCGGCGCCGTTGCCGATGCCGTCATCGTCGGCAGCCGCATCGTCAAAGAAATTGAAAATAACGCAGGCCGCGAAGCAGAAGCCGTCGGCGCGTTGGTCAAAGAATTAAAAGACGCAATCCGTTAAGGCCTTTTCCGAAAACACACGCAAAGGTCGTCTGAATCCCGAATTCCAAGGAGTCATCCATGAGTTGGTTAGACAAAATCCTACCGCCCAAAATCAAAAACCGCAGCAAAAGCGAAGGCTCGTCCAACGTTCCCGAAGGCCTGTGGCACAAATGCCCGTCCTGCTCGGCAACCATCTACTCGACCGAACTTCAGCAAAACGACCAAGTTTGCCCGAAATGTAACCATCACAACCCGCTTTCCGCGCGCGAACGCCTCAATTTGCTTTTGGACAAGGAAGGCCGCGAAGAAATCGCCGCCAATATCAAACCGACCGACCCGCTGAAATTCAAAGACAGCAAAAAATATCCCGAACGCTTGGCCGCAGCGCGCAAAGCCACCGGCGAAGATGATGCGTTGGTCGTGATGAAAGGCTTTATGAACGGCCTGCCCGTCGTGATTGCCGCCTTCGAATTCCGCTTTATCGGCGGCTCTATGGGTTCCGTCGTCGGCGAACGCTTCGTCCAAGGCGTGCGCCGCGCCGTAGCCGACAACTGCTCTTTCATCTGCGTTGCCGCATCGGGCGGTGCGCGGATGCAGGAAGGTGTCAACTCATTGATGCAGATGACCAAAACCAGCGCGGCATTGCATCTTCTGACTGAAAAACACCTGCCGTTTATCTCTGTCCTGACCGACCCGACCATGGGCGGCGTATCCGCCAGTTTCGCCTTCCTCGGCGATGTCGTGCTTGCCGAACCCAACGCCCTTATCGGCTTTGCCGGCCCGCGCGTTATCGAACAAACTGTCCGCGAAACCTTGCCTGAAGGCTTCCAACGCGCAGAGTTCCTGCTGGAGAAAGGCGCTATCGACCAAATCGTCGACCGTCGCAGCATGAAACAGCGCATCAGCGACCTGATTACTCTGCTGCGCCGCGAAGACAAAGTCAATGCCGCTTAAACCGGGAAGGTTTGAGCTAAATAAAGGTCGTCTGAAAACTGATTTTTCGGTTTTCAGACGACCTTTTTGTAAAGTGTTTCCGCCCAGCGGCTGAACGTTGGATACACGGTAGCAAGTAACAGATATAGTGGATTAACTTTAAACCAGTACGGCTTTACCTCGCCTTGTCCTGATTTAAATTTAATCCACTATACAAAGGATTGGGGCAGGGTAATGCCAACCAGTTTATTGAAAAGAGTGCGGGATGGCGATGAAGATTAAAGCGGTTGATTCGTTGTTTTTTGCCATCATCCACACTAAAAAAGGTCGTCTGAAAACATACTTTCAGACGACCTTTTCAAGTTTGGCTTCCGTATCTGTCAAACAATCCGATCGGATGCAGCCGCGTCAATCAGTAACGGCCCGGAACGGTTCCCATACGCTGTTTCAGCGAGGTTTGCGGCTCGTTGAACAGGGATGCGTAGAAGGTCGCGTTGGTCATGACTTTTTTGACGTAGTCGCGCGTTTCGGTGAAGGGGATGGTCTCGGCGTAAATCGCGCCTTCCAGAGGCGTAGAAGCCTGCCAGTTGCGGGCGCGGCCGGGGCCGGCGTTGTAGCCTGCGGTTGCCATCACTTCGTTGTTTTGCAGGCGGCGTTTGGCATCTGCCATGTACCATGTGCCCATGCGGATGTTGCCGTCCATGGTGTAGAGTTCGCTGCTGCTCATGCCGATTTTGCCAGCGATTTCTCGGGCGGTGGCGGGCATAACCTGCATCAGGCCTTGCGCGCCGACGCTGGATTGCGCGCCCATGACGAAGCGGCTTTCTTGGCGGATCAGACCGTAAACCCAAGCGGGGTCGATGCCTGCTTGCGAGGCGTAGCGGACGGTGGTCTCTTTAAACGGAGAGAGGTAGCGCAGGTTGTAGTTGAGTTTGCGCTCGGTCCGGTCGGCGCTGTTGATCGCCATGTCGTAGAACTGGTTTTCAAAGGCGACTTGCGCGGCAGTCAGGAGGTTGTCTTCGTTGAAGTCGCGGGTGGCGAAACGCCATTCTGCCTGCGCCTGACGGCGCATTTTGGCATCGTTGCTGCTTTGGCTGTTTTTAAACAGAACCAGCGCGCGTTTGATGGCGCCGTCGTCTGCCATGCGGCGGACGTCTTTTTTATCGGCGTCGGAAACGTTGTTTTTGGTATTGACGCGGCGGCCGAGTTCTTCGCCTGCTAAGACGGCGTAGAAATTGCGTCCGCTTGCAGCGGCTTTTTCGTACATTTCTTTAGCACGGCTTTGGTTGCCTTGTGCGGCGTAGCTGCGGCCCAGCCAGTATTGCCAAGTCGGGTCTTTTTGCAGGTTGTCGGGCATTTGTTGGATGATGCCGGACAATTCGTTCCAGCGTTGCAGGCGCAGGGCGGCGCGGGCGTACCATTCGAATTGCTCGTCGGTCAGTTGTTTGCGGTCGGAAACGCGGTTGTAGTAGCTCAACGCGGTCTGCATGTTTTGATTTTGCGCTTGGTAGAGTCCCAATACGCCCCATGCGAAGCTGCTTTGTTCGCGGCTCAAGCCGGATTCCATGCCGGACAGGGTAGAGGCTGCGGAGGAGGATTTGCGCGCGTCTTTGCCGATGACGTTCAAAAGGCTGTATTCGCGCGCACCTTGTGAGCCGCCTTCAAACGGGCTGCCCAAGGCGGCTGCCAAGCTGCGTGCGTCGCTGGTTTGGCTGTTGCTCAACAATCCGCGTACGCGGCGCCATGCGTCGTTGCTGTTCAGATGACCTGCCGATGCCGCGCTTTCGACCAAGCGGGTACAGCCCGCGGGCAGCTTGTTGGTAACGCGCACAAGCTCTGCCGCCATGTTGTAGCTGCCGTTGCTCAGTTCGGCATAACATTGCACTTCCTGCACCCGGCCTGCCGCATTCAGCTTTTTGTTTTCTTGGCGGAACACGTCCCATTGTCCGCGCGCGCCGAGGCTTTTTAGCCATTCGTTGCGGACGGTTTCAGCCATCGCGCTGTCGCCCGCCTGCGCCAAGAATTGTTGCACCCACATATCGTCGCCGCGTTTGGCAGCGTCCAGCGCGCCTTGATATTGGCCGTAATCGGACAATACTTTGGATTCGCCTTCCGCGCGGCGGGCGGGGATGGAGGCGGGTTCGGTCAGGGAAGAGGCAGGCTCTTTGGATGAGGTGTCGTTTTCAGAGACGCACGCCGACAAGACGGCTGCGGCAATCAGGCTGAGTGAGAGGGAAAATATGCGTTGTGCGTTCATTACTTGCCGTATCTTTATTAGAATCAATTAGAACCGTATTCTAAACGATTTGGCGGCATTATCCGAATCTGAAACCGATATTTACATTAACCGCGTAATCAGGGACAACAAAAAGGTCGTCTGAAAAGCGGGATGGCTGCTTCAGACGACCTTTGGCGCATGGGGCACAGTTTACATGCAGCCTTCGTTTTGCAGCAGGGTAAACAGGGGAACGCCGTTTTCGCGGATTTTGCTGCCGCCGATTAAGTCCGTAAATTCCAAAATCGCCGCCGCTTCAACGACTTCGCCGCCGAGTTTGCGGATTAATTCCACGCCTGCCAGCATGGTGCCGCCGGTTGCGACCAGGTCATCGACCAGTAGCACACGCGCACCGGGTTTGACCGCATCTTTGTGGATTTCGACCGTTGCTTCGCCGTATTCCAGCGCGTAGCTTTGCGAAATCGTATCAAAAGGCAGCTTGCCCTTTTTGCGGATGGGGACGAAGCCGACGTTCAACTGATACGCCAGCGCCGCGCCGATGATGAAACCGCGTGCGTCCAAACCTGCCACGACATCGATTTTCTGACCCATATAGCGATAGACCAGCAAGTCCACCAAAAGACGGAAATATTCCGCGCTTTGAAGCACCGGTGTAATGTCGTGAAATAAAATGCCTTTTTGCGGCCAGTTTTCGATTTTGCGGATTTTGTCCGCCAATGCGGCGACGCCCATCGCCTCAGGATGAACCAACATTTTGCATGTTCCCAAATGAAAAGTTTTTAACACGATATTGTAGCCGTCAGACCGTCGGTTGCCAAATCCATCGGGGCGGTTTAACCATTCCCCGAAGCATTCATGACATGGTGTGCGACACGGTAATGCGGCTCAATCATCTTTAAGATTAATAAAGGTCGTCTGAAACGCCGGAAGATGGGTTTCAGACGACCTTTTGATGTTTCATAACGTGAATATGGATTTATTGATGTGCGGCGAGGAATTGTTCCAATTCTTCTTTGAAAGGCATCCCGTTTTGCGCGCCGTCTTGGGTAATGGAAAGCGCGGCGGCGGCACATGCCTTACGGACGGCAGTTTCGATGCCTTGATTCCAGAAGACGGACAACGCGCCGTTGAATGCGTCGCTGGCGCCGGTGGTGTCGGCGGTGTCCACTTTAAAGCTGGAAACATAACGCAAACTGTCTTTGCCGTCTTTATAGACTGCGCCTTTGTCGCCCATGGTCATCAGGACGGGGCAGGGGGCTTTTAGAATCAATTCTTCGGGATTCAAATCTTGCGACAGGCCGAGGCAGTCGGCAAGTTCGTAGCGGTTGGGGGTCAGAAGGGTGACCAATTCCCATAATTCCGGAGGCAGAAATTGGGCGGGAGCCGGGTTGAGGATAAAGGGCTTACCGTATTTTTTTGCCAATTTTGCGGCGGCGATGACGCAGTCCATCGGAATTTCGAGCTGGCTCAAAACCACATCGGCGGAGGCGATTTGCTGCTCGGCGTTTTCGATGTCGGCAATCGTCAGTCCCATATTGGCTCCAGCGATAACGATGATGGCGTTTTCATCGTCGGCAACGGTAATGTTTGCCATGCCGCTGGGTAGGCCGGTGAGGGTTTGGATGTGTTCGGTAAAGATGCCTTCGCGGCAGAGGTTGGTGGTCATTTCATAGCCGAAATCGTCATCGCCGACCGCGCCGACTATACAGACGTCTGCCCCCAAACGTGCCGCTGCAATCGCTTGGTTTGCGCCCTTGCCGCCCATGAAGCGGTGAAATGAATTTCCCAGCAATGTTTCACCCGCTCTGGGAAATTTTGAAGCGCGGGTGACTAAATCCATATTGATACTGCCGATAACGACGATTTTAGCTTGGAGCATCCTTGATATCCCTTTTATGAAATGCAATAGACCGTTTGAAACGGTCTTATTTTGTCTGCTGTCCCCAAATATCAATCATAGTTTGAAATAATGGACAAGATAGTCTGAAATTGTACCTGCTAATATTATAAATGCAAAATTAATTGTCAATTTCATATTACTTTGGATTAATTTTGTTGCGATAAAATCAACATATCATAGGATTTAAGGCGAAAATGGCGGTGCTTGGGGAGGAATTGTTTTTATTTTAATAATCTGTGCTTCAACGCAGGCAGTCTGGTGCGCACGCTTTGCAGCCTTGTGCCGTCCAAGTCGGCAATGACGATGCCTTCGCCTTCGGGCAATACGTCCAAGACTTCGCCCCACGGATCGATAATCATGCTATGACCGAATGTGCGTCTGCCGCTTTCGTGTTCACCGCCTTGCGCCGAAGCGATGACGTAGCATTGGTTTTCCACCGCGCGGGCGCGCAGCAGCAATTCCCAATGCGCTTTGCCTGTCGTGTAAGTAAAGGCGGCGGGCAGCAGCAAAACGTCAAACGGCTGCTGGGCGCGGAAAAACTCGGGAAAGCGTAAGTCGTAGCACACGCCCGCGGCAAGCGGCACGCCGTCGGCAGCCAATTTCGGCACATCGCCGCCCGCGCTGATGGTGTCCGCTTCGGCATAGCGTTCGCCCAGACCTGAGAAACCGAACAGGTGCATTTTGTGGTACAGCCCGATTTGCGTGCCGTCGCGGTCGTACACCAACATCGTGTTCATAACCTTGCCTTCGTCTGGGCTTTGCAGCGGAATCGTGCCGCCAAACAGCACCACGCCGCATTCCGCCGCCGTCTCACTCAAGGTCGTCTGAAAACGAGCGTAGCGAGTTTCGCTAAAATTGCAGCCGACTAAAGGTTCGGCGAAAGCCAGTTTGTCGGTATCCTTACGCCCCATCAGCGGCCAATATTCGGGCAGCAACACCCAGTCCGCGCCTTGTTCGGCTGCTTGGCGCACGAGGCGTTTCATGGTGTTAATGTTGTCATTGGGGGCGGTGGACGAAATCATTTGTACGGCGGCGGCGCGGATGTTTTGCATGGCAGTTTTCCTGTCGGGTCGTCTGAAAGGGCAAGGGATGGTTAGTTTTATAACGAAATCGTTCCAAAAAAACAATCAATAAGGGAAATGGCATTTCAGATGACCTTTTATTTTTCTGAGCCGTTTCATGATGATTCAAACGGCAGATTTAGTATTACTTTTTATGTAAATATTATTTTTTATTTTTTGTTGATTTTAAAAAGAATTTTATTGAGTGCACCTTAATCGATAAAATGTGAATGTTTTCAAAACTTAACGTCTGCATGTAAGTTGTTGATTTATGGTTTGGTTATTTTATAAATGGGCTGATTTTTTGAAAATTTGTATTATTACAGGTTGCTAAGTCGGAGGTTATCCGATAAGGTTTACTATAAGCGGTTACATCCGTGAGTATGAAATTAATCAATAAGATAGTTGATTAAATAATTAAAACTGTTAAATCCCACAATAAACGGACAGGTCCCCCTCAACCGTTTGCACATCAAACCGTTTGCACACCAAACAGAAAGGAAAAACCATGCTTCATTATGCAGTTGTTTTCTTTGTTATCGCCATTATTGCAGCCGTACTGGGCTTTGGCGGCATTGCCGGCAGCGCGGCAGGTATCGCTAAAATCCTGTTTGTCGGTTTCCTGATTTTGTCAGTGTTGTCCCTGATTTTTGGCAAGAAAAAATAAAACTGACAAACAGATAAGGCGTAATCGCGCTACCTTCTGAATGAATGTTTTTTAAAACAAAGGTCGTCTGAAATTTTCAGACGACCTTTCTTCATGTCAAACCTTAATCTTCATACGCTTCCATCGGCGGGCAGGAGCAGACCAGATTCCGGTCGCCGTACACGTCGTCCACACGGCTGACGCTCGGCCAGAATTTGTTTTCGCGCACGAAAGGCAGCGGGAAGACGGCTTCTTCGCGGGAGTACGGGTGAGCCCATTCGCCGGTTACGTCGGCGGCGGTGTGCGGGGCGTTGACCAGCGGGTTGTCGTCTTTCGGCCATTCGCCGCTCTCGACTTTCAGCACTTCCTGCTTGATTTGTTTCAAGGCGGCGATGAAGCGGTCGAGTTCGGCTTTGCTCTCGCTTTCGGTCGGTTCGATCATCAGCGTGCCGGCAACGGGGAAGGAGACGGTCGGGGCGTGGAAGCCGTAGTCCATCAGGCGTTTGGCGATGTCGGTTTCGGTGATGCCGCTTTCGGCTTTGAGCGGACGCAAATCGACGATACATTCGTGCGCGACGCGGCCGTTTTTGCCTGCATACAGAATCGGATAGTCTTCGCTCAGGCGTTTGGCGACATAGTTGGCGTTGAGCAATGCCCAGCGCGTCGCCTGTTCCATACCTTGTTTGCCCATCATGGTCAGGTACATCCAAGTAATCGGCAGGATGGACGCAGAACCGAAGGCCGCAGCAGCAACGGCGGTTTGGTCGGCACTGGCGCTGTGGGTGTCGGTTAAAGCGTGTCCCGGTGCAAACGGAGCGAGGTGGGCTTTCAAACCGATAGGGCCGACGCCCGGGCCGCCGCCGCCGTGAGGGATGCAGAAGGTTTTGTGCAGGTTCATGTGCAACACGTCCGCACCGACCTCCGCAGGCTGCATGATGCCGATTTGGGCGTTGAGGTTGGCGCCGTCCATGTAAACCTGTCCGCCGTTTTCATGGATGATGCGGCAGATGTCGCGGATGCCTTCTTCGTACACGCCGTGGGTGGACGGATAGGTAATCATGATAGCGGACAAAGCGTCGCGGTGTTGCTCGGCTTTGGCTTTCAAATCGTCGATGTTGACGTTGCCGTGTTCGTCGGTATCGACGACGACGACTTTCAAACCGAGCATGGCGGCGGTGGCGGGGTTGGTGCCGTGGGCGGATTTGGGGATCAGGCAGATGTTGCGGTGCGCTTCGCCTTGGGCTTCCTGATAGCGGCGGATGGCGAGCATACCGCTGTATTCGCCCTGCGCGCCGGAGTTGGGCTGGAAGGAAATCGCGTCAAAGCCGGTGATGGCTTTCAGGCTGTCTTCCATGTCGGTCAAGAGTTCGCGGTAGCCTGCGGTTTGAGTTTCGGGGGCGTAGGGGTGGATGTCGGAGAACTCCGCCCAAGTAATCGGCAGCATTTCGGCGGTGGCGTTGAGCTTCATGGTGCAGCTGCCCAGCGAAATCATGCTGCGGTTCATCGCCAAATCGCGGTCTTCGAGCTTTTTCAGGTAGCGCAGCATTTCGTGTTCGGTGTGGTAACGGTTAAACACGGGATGTTGCAAGATATTGTCTTGGCGCAGGAATTCGGTTTTCAGACGGCCTTTGACGTCGTCTGAAAGCGTGAAGGTGTTGTTGCCGGTGAAGGCGTAATACAACACGGCAAGGTCTTCGCGCACGGATGTTTCGTGGAAGGCGGCGGCGATTTGGGTATCGCTGACGCGGCGCAGGTTGTAGCCCAGTTCCAAAGCGGTTTGGAACGCTTTGTCCGCTTTGTCTTTGCTGCCGAAATCGACGGTAACGGTATCGAAGAAGACTTCGTGAACCACTTTGAGGCCGTCTGAAACCAGCGCGTCGGCAAAGACGGAAGCCAACGCGTGAATACGGTTGGCGATACGTTTCACGCCTTCGGGGCCGTGATAAACGGCGTACATGCCCGCCAAGTTCGCCAGCAATGCCTGCGCAGTACAAATATTGGACGTGGCTTTTTCGCGGCGGATGTGTTGTTCGCGAGTGGACAACGCCATGCGCAGCGCGGGTTTGCCCGATGCGTCTTTGGATACGCCGATGATGCGGCCCGGGGCGGAGCGTTTGAACTCGTCTTTAAACGCGAAATAAGCGGCGTGCGGCCCGCCGAAGCCCATCGGTACGCCGAAGCGTTGAGTGTTGCCCAACGCAATGTCCGCGCCCAACTCGGCAGGCGATTTCAGCAAGACCAAGCTCATGATGTCGGCGGCAACGGCGACAATCGTGCCTTTGGTTTTCAGACGACCTATGACGCTTTGCAAGTCTTGCACGTCGCCGTCTTTGCCGACGTATTGGAACAGCGCACCGAAGTATTCGCCGTCATCCGCTTTGGCAAAATCGCCGACCACCAGCTCGAAGCCGAAATATTTAGCACGGGTTTTCATCACGTCCAAAGTCTGCGGATAAACGCGCTCGTCCACAAAGAAACGCTCGGATTTTACCTTGCCCACGCGGTGTGCCATCGCCATCGCTTCGGCGGCGGCGGTCGCCTCGTCCAGCAAAGACGCGCCCGCCACGGGGAAACCGGTCAAATCGATACACACCTGCTGGAAGTTCAGCAACGCTTCCAAACGCCCCTGCGCGATTTCCGCCTGATACGGCGTGTAGGCGGTGTACCAGCCCGGATTTTCCAATACGTTGCGCAAAATCACGTTCGGCACGCGGGTCGGGTAATAGCCCAAGCCGATATAGGATTTGTTGATCACGTTTTTCGCCGCAATGGCTTTCAGCTTCGCCAAAGCGTCCGCTTCCGTCAGGGCTTCGGGCAGGCAGAGTTCGGACGGCATACGGATGCTTTGCGGCACGGTGTTGCCGACAAATTCGTCCATACTCTTCTCGCCGAGCGCTTCCAAAAGCGCAGCCTCGTCGCCGAAACTCAAATGACGCGCGGCAAATTCGTTGGGGTTGAACAGTTCGGATAGTTTCATTTCTACTCCTTTTTTGTTGTAGGAATCTGCCGCGAAGGCAGGTATTTGGGTTTTCAGACGACCTTGCGGGCGGATAATCGGGTTTTGTGTCTGCTTACTATAGTGGATTAAATTTAAATCAGGACAAGGCGACGAAGCCGCAGACAG
>CAUVJL010000023.1:0-25583 GCA_963552075.1 uncultured Neisseria sp. | reverse complement strand
TTTGAGCTAAGGCGAGGCAACGCCGTACTGGTTTAAAGTTAATCCACTATAAAAGCCGAAATCGGAACCTTGCGGCTGAAAGAGGTTCAGACGACCTTGAATCATATCTGATGATGTCAGTATTTCGGCATTGAGCAGCCTTCGGGAATAGCAATGGTACATTGTGAATATCCAGAGTCTTGGCATTTTTTAAAAGCTTTCGATTCTGTTTTTATAAAAGGTCGCCTGAAATTTCAGACTGCACCTTGAGAAGATTAGGGTAGGGAGCAACCTTCGGGCATTACAATTCTACATTCCTTTGCACCTGCATTAGTGCAATTTGCTATAGCTGTTTGTTCAGAAACGCCTTGTTCAGCAGCGCCTCCAATAATTATAGAAGTACCCTTTAAATTTCCTGCGGCAGCAGCGATACAGCCATTTCTAACCCATTTAAGAACTTCGCAAGGGGCGCCTCTGCTATCTTTCTCACAGCGTTTAATTGCTTCACTTTTGGCTTCTGATAATGACTTATGATTCAGAGAGCCTGTAATATGGCCTGCTTTTTTACTGATTGCTATAGCACCAAATTTAGATGGAACATGGACATCCACATATTCAATCCTTTTTTGAGGTTGGGTCGCTTTGGATTGCGGAACATTGTATAGAATCTGCCGACCCGAACTGTCAATAATACGACAAGTCCCTGTCGCTGGCTGGTATTCTCCGCCGCAACCGTTGGCATAAACATTAAGGCTTGTCAGTCCCAACAATACAAAAAGCAATTTTTTCATTACCAGTTCAATCTTTTGTTTTTTGAATACTTTAATTTAAAAACAGTAATTTAAAACCTGTTTTCTGTTTTCAGACGACCTGTTTGGATTGTAGTGCCGGTATTTTCTTTCTTCTGCCCACCGCGTTTCAAATGCTTTTGATAAGCGGCGACATAGCCTGCTTTGGGTAGCCCTGCCAAGACGCCGATATGGGCGGCGGCGGATTTTGCCAAAGGTTCGAGCGTGTAGCCGCCTTCCAGTATGGAGACGATTTTGCCGGGGCAGCTTGATGCAGCTTGGATGATTTTGTGGGTCAACCAGGCGAAATCGGCTTCGTGCAGATTCAGACGACCTGTTTCGTCTTGTTTGTGTCCGTCGAAACCTGCGGACAGTAAGACCAGTTCGGGTTTGAATGCGGTCAGTTTGTTCAACCATTGCTCACGTACGGTCGTGCGGAAGACTCGGCTGCCGGTGTTGGACGCGAAAGGCAGGTGCAACATATTGGCGCCGTTGGCGGAATGGTTGGTTTCGGGAAATGGGAAGAGGTCGGTTTCAAAAAGGTTCATAAACAGGACGCGCGGGTCGTCTTTGAAGATTTCCGCTGTGCCGTCGCCGTAATGGACGTCAAAGTCGATGACGGCAATGCGTTGGAGGCGATATTCGGCGATGGCGTGCATGACACCTGTTGCGACATTGTTTAATAGGCAGAAACCGCCGGCTTTATCGCTGTGCGCGTGGTGTCCGGGTGGGCGGACGGCGCAAAAGGCGTGCCATGCTTTTTTGTTCATGACCATATCCACCGCCTGAACGACAGCCCCTGCGGCGTAACGGGCGGCTTTGAGCGAACCATGGCTCATGACGGTATCGTCGTCGATGCGGTAGATTTTGTCCGGTTGGGGCTGGCAGGCTTCGAGCGAGCGCAGGTATTTGCGCGGATGAACCAAGGCGAGGCGGGCATCGTTGATTTCTTCGGCTTCGGCAGTTTGAAGATGTCGCCAAATATCCTGACGTTTGAGCTCCGCCTCGATAACGGCAGTGCGTTCGGGCGAGTCGGGATGATCTGTGCCGGGTTGGTGTTGCGCAAAAACGGGATGAGAAATCCAGACCGTACGCGCATTTTTACCCAAGAGGCGGCGTAGGCGCGTACGCAGTCGTCGAATGAGTTTTTTCATGAGGAAAAGGGCGCGGAGCTTGTCGTTGGTAGGAAGGAATCAGGTTTTAAATGTCGTTGAAAATTCATTTTCAGACGACCTGACATGATAAATATGGTTAATAAATAGGGAAAGGCTTGGAAATTTTTCAGACGACCTTTAGAATAGCTTAATTTTGCGGCTGTACCAATGCTTTTTTCTGCCGCAAGCGGTGTTTTACTTAATTTTAATCTCTTAGAAAACGGACAAATTATGAATCAAACTGTGGCCCAATTTGCCCCTTTAGTGCTGATTATGGTGGTGTTCTACTTCCTGATCATGCGTCCTCAACAAAAGAAATTCAAAGCACACCAAGCCATGCTTGCTGCTTTGAAAGTCGGCGATAAGGTTGTTTTGGCAGCAGGTTTCAAAGGCCGCGTTACCAAAGTCGGCGAACAGTTTTTCACTGTGGACATCGGTCAAGGTGCAAAAATCGAAGTCGAAGTGGAACGTAACGCGATTGCCGCCAAAGCCGAGTAATCCGTATTTTTGCCAAGAGCCGCCTCGGAAAGCTGAGCGCGGCTGTTTGTCTTCATAATAAATCGAAGGTTTACCATGAACCGTTATCCTTTATGGAAATACCTGCTGATTGCGTGCACGATTTTGGTTGCTGTAGTGTATTCGCTGCCCAACCTTTTCGGTGAAACGCCCGCAGTGCAGGTATCAACCAACCGACAAGCTATCATTATTAACGAACAGACCCAGTCTAAAGTCGATGCCGCGCTGAAACAGGCTGGTATTCAGACCGACGGGATGTTTGTCGCGAACAACTCGCTGAAAGTGCGTTTCAAAGATACTGAAACCCAGCTTAAAGCCCGCGACGTTATCGAAAACACTTTGGGCGATGGCTATATCACCGCGCTCAACCTGTTGGCGGACAGCCCCGAATGGATGGCCAAAATCGGTGCCAACCCGATGTTTTTGGGCTTGGACTTGCGCGGCGGCGTGCATTTCACCATGCAAGTGGATATGAAAGCCGCGATGCAGAAAACGTTTGAACGTTATTCGGGCGACATCCGCCGCGAGATGCGCCGCGAAAAAATCCGTACCGGAACCATCCGTCAGATTGGAAACGGTTTGGTTGTCCCGATGCAGGACGCTGCCGACGTACAGAAAGCCATGCCTAAGCTGCGTCAGCTTTTCCCTGAGGCAAATTTGAATGCCGACGGCAATAACATCACGCTGACATTGTCCGAAGAAGCGATTAACAAAGTACGCTCCGATGCGGTGAAACAAAACATCACTACTTTGCATAATCGCGTCAATGAGTTGGGCGTGGCTGAGCCTGTCATCCAGCAATCCGGCCTCGACCGCATCGTCGTACAGTTGCCGGGTGTACAAGATACTGCCAAAGCAAAAGACATCATTGGCCGTACCGCGACTTTGGAAGTACGCATGGTGGAAGACGACCCCGTCAAAGTACGCGAGGCTTTGGAAGGTAATGTTCCGAGCGGATTTGAGCTGTTGTCCAGTGGTGGTGATCATCCGGAAACCTTGCTGATTAACAAACAGGTTGAATTGACCGGTGACAACATCAATGACGCGCAACCCAGTTTCGACCAAATGGGTGCGCCTGCCGTCAGTCTGAGCTTGGATAGCGCAGGTGGCAGTATTTTCGGCGAATTGACTGCTGCTAACGTCGGTAAACGCATGGCGATGGTGTTGATCGACCAAGGCAAATCCGAAGTGGTTACCGCACCGGTTATCCGTTCCGCTATTACCGGTGGACGCGTGGAAATTTCCGGCAGCATGACGCAGGCAGAAGCCAATGATACTTCCTTGTTGCTGCGTGCCGGTTCTCTCGCCGCACCGATGCAAATCGTGGAAGAGCGCACCATCGGTCCGTCTTTGGGTAAAGAAAACATTGAAAAAGGTTTCCATTCGACCTTATGGGGTTTTACCGCCGTTGCCTTGTTCATGGTGGTTTACTACCGCCTGATGGGATTCTTCTCGACCATCGCCCTGAGTACCAACATCTTGTTCTTGGTCGGTATTTTGTCTGCCATGCAGGCAACGCTGACACTGCCCGGTATTGCCGCATTGGCGTTGACGCTGGGTATGGCGATTGACTCCAACGTATTGATTAACGAACGTATCCGCGAAGAGTTGCGCGAAGGCGTGCCGCCGCAACAGGCAATCAACCTCGGTTTCCAACACGCATGGGCAACCATCGTCGACTCCAACCTGACCTCGCTGATTGCCGGTATCGCCCTCTTGGTATTCGGTTCCGGCCCGGTCCGCGGTTTTGCCGTCGTACACTGTCTGGGTATCCTGACTTCGATGTACTCATCCGTCGTCGTCTTCCGCGCCTTAGTGAATCTTTGGTACGGACGCCGCCGCAAATTGCAGAACATTTCCATCGGCGCAGTATGGAAACCCAAAGCCGAAACAGCGGCTGGCAAGGAGTAAGACATGGAACTCTTTAAAATCAAACGCGACATCCCGTTTATGAGCTACGGCAAACTGACGACCTTTATTTCGTTGGTAACCTTCATTGCCGCCGTATTCTTCCTCATCACCAAAGGTTTGAACTTCTCCGTCGAATTTACCGGCGGTACCGTGATGGAAGTGCAATATCAGCAGGGCGTGGACGTCAACAAAACCCGTGAAAAACTCGATACCCTGAAAATGGGCGATGTCCAAGTTCAGGCGTTGGGTACGAACAAACACATCATGATCCGCCTGCCCAACAAAGAAGGCGTAACTTCCGCGCAGCTTTCCAATCAGGTTATGGAATTGCTGAAAAAAGAGCAGCCTGACGTTACCCTGCGCCAAGTCGAATTTATCGGCCCGCAGGTTGGCGAAGAGCTGGTGACCAACGGTCTGATGGCATTAGGCTTTGTCGTAGCAGGTATCATCGTTTACCTGTCGATGCGCTTTGAATGGCGTTTCGCCGTATCCGCCATCATCGCGAATATGCACGACATCGTGATTATTTTGGGCTGCTTCGCCTTCTTCCAATGGGAATTTTCACTGACCGTGTTGGCGGGTATCCTTGCCGTATTGGGCTATTCCGTAAACGAATCCGTCGTCGTCTTCGACCGTATCCGCGAAAACTTCCGCAAACCGAGCATGCGCGGACATACCGTTCCGCAAGTCATCGACAATGCGATTACCGCCACCATGAGCCGTACCATCATCACCCACGGCTCGACCGAGGCAATGGTCGTTTCCATGCTGGTGTTCGGCGGCGCAGCGTTACACGGTTTCTCAATGGCATTGACCATCGGTATCGTGTTCGGTATTTACTCTTCAGTCTTGGTAGCCAGCCCTCTCTTGCTGATGTTCGGTCTGAGCCGCGAAAATATCGCGAAGGAAGTGAAGAAAAAAGAAGAAGTCGTGGTCTGATGGTTATGATTGCGATGTGAAGGGGTCGTCTGAAAACTTGGCAACAGGTTTTCAGACGACCTTTTTGTTGCGCCATCAAACATGGCATTCAAACCAGCTTTGTGCTATATAGAGGGTTCGTTTTGAGCAGGTACGGCTTTACTCTGTGCCGGGCTGAAGAAAATGGCTTGCAAAAGCGTTAAGTATTAGCCAATCGGTTTGCACCGTCTGTCGCAGTATTTTCCGAATATAGCCTGTATCGTTTTGATGGTTCCACAAGGAATCCCGTCTAAGATGGATTCCGTTGTTTCAAATGAATTGAAAGATAAAATATGGATGCTTTACAACTTTTGACCACACGTCGCTCGTCTAAAAAACTTACCGCCCCCGCGCCGAATGCGGAACAGCTCGAATATATGCTGCAAGCGGCTACGCAGGTTCCCGACCATGGCAATATGCGTCCGTTTCGGTTTACCGTCATTCAAAGCGAGGCAGGCTTGCAACGTTTCCGCGAATTGTTGCGCCAAACGGTTACCGAGTTGAATTTTGGCGATGATGCGATGAAAAAAGCCGAGAAAGTCGGCAATATGGCGCCTATGGTGATCGGCGTGACTTTTGCGCCCAACCGCGAAGTAGCGAAACCCAAGCCCGAGTGGGAACAAATGTTGAGTGCGGGCTGCGCTGCTTACGGGCTGCAGCTTACCGCGTCTGCGCAAGGCTTTGACAATGTGTGGATTACCGGAATGTGGGTCAACAGCCCGCTCTTGCGCGAAGCGTTTGGTTGTGAAGACAAAGACAAAATCATCGGGCTGATGATGGTTGGTTCTCCGACTGAGGCGGGCAGTGGCGCAAAAAATACCGATTTGGAGCAGTTCGTGACGGTTTGGTAAACAGCCTGAAGAATCGGCTTAACACGAGTCTGTATTCTGAAAAGTGAATCGGCGATATAAAAAGGTCGTCTGAAAACAGAAAATCCGTTTTCAGACGACCTTTTGTTGTGACATCCTTTGATGGCAAACATCAAGCCGGATTCATGAAGCTTTCGATTTCTTGCAAGGAAATGTCGGGCGTCGCGCCGTGTCTAGAAGCGACTAGGGCGCCGAGTGCGCAGGCGAAGGTAATGGCTTCTTGCGGCTCGGCATTGTTGAGCAGTTTGTAGGTCAGCCCTGCCAAGAAGCTGTCGCCGGAGCCGACCGTATCGGCAACTTTGATGCGGAAGCCGCAGTGGCGGTAGAGTTCGCCGTCTTTGTATAAAATTGCGCCGTGTCCGCCCAAGGTGACGCAGATGGTTTGTGCGCCGGTCAACCGGTTGAGGTAGGCGATGTTTTGTTCGATGCTGTGGTAGGGCGAGCCGTAAACTGCGGACAGTTCGTACAATTCGTCGTCATTGAGCTTGAGCATATCTGCACGTTTCATGGTGGCGAGCAGGCGGTCGGTGTCGTAGTGGGGTTTGCGCAGGTTGACGTCGAAGATTTTGAATTTGGCTTTTTCCATCAGTTTGTCTAATGCCGCACGGGAAATCTCGTCGCGGGTGGCAAGGCTGCCGAACACGAAGGCATCAGATTCGGCGACTCGCTGCAAGGCGGCATCTTCGACGACGATGCGGTCCCACGCGCAGGGATATATGATTTCGTATGACGCGCTGCCGCATTTGTCCAGGATGACTTTGACAAGGCTGGTATCGCATTCTTTGCACACTTGCAGCAGGTCGGTATTGACGTTTTTCGCTTGGATTTGGCGCAGCAGCTCTTCACCGTCGGCATCATCGCCGCGACGGCTGATGATGGCAGTATCGACCCCGAAGGATTGCAAACGGACCAAAACGTTCAGCGGCGCACCGCCCAACACTTTGCCGCTTGGAAAATCGTCCCACAACACTTCGCCGAAACTGGTTACTTTCATTTTAGACCTTCCTTGCTTTGAGTTGATCGGTTGGAACTGCTGCGCTGCGTACGGCTTACCCATCATGTATTTGTAGTAAAACTCCAATACTTAGGCGCGTAAGCATTATGTTTTAAAATCTACCGACTGACAAGCAATCGTAGGCTTATCCGTTAGGAAGTTTGATTCATCACAATATTGCGTTGAAAGTGTTTGAGTAGAAGGGGGATTTTCGGTTTTGTTTTCTTTCGGATTGCCGGTTTTTATCATTCGGATAAGGTGTTTTTTTGAAATTTAAATACAAGTTGTGCGGGCATGTTTTCTTGATTGCCGATGGTATTGAAATTTGGCGCACAATAATCTTCTAGAAAACAAAGGTCGTCTGAAACTTGTTTTTTGGTTTCAGACGACCTTTTATCTTTCGCAAGCCTTAAGCGGCTTCCCAATAATCGATATAAAGCTGCAATTCCATCTGATTGCGCCACTCGTTTGCCACGGGGCGGTAAACCGTGCGGATGTATTCGGGGATGTCTTCGCTGCACCGCCAGAACATGGCTTCAAATTCGTAGCCGTCTTTTTGCAGCCAGACTTTTTTATGTTTGCCCTCCGCGCCCAAAGGCTGCTGGCGGATGACGTGAAACTCGTCGGTAAAGCTCGGCGGCGCGAAGCCTTGTCCCCAAACATGGCGGGCGAGGTTTTGTGCCTGTTCCAACGTGATGTCGCAGGCTTTCAGGCTGCCGTCGGTGATGAAGGTTTGCGACAAATCGTCTTCGCACACCATTTCGCGCACGGCTTCTTCAAAGGCCGTCTGAAACGCGGGAATGTTGTGTTCGAGTATGCTCAAGCCCGCCGCCATCGCGTGTCCGCCGAATTTCAAAATCAAATCGGGATGGCGTTTGGACACCAAATCCAAAGCATCGCGCAGGTGCAGGTTGGGAATGGAACGCCCCGAACCGCGCACTTCGCCGTTGTCCGCGGGGGCGAACACGATGGTCGGGCGGTAGAAGCGGTCTTTGAGGCGGCTGGCGACAATGCCGACCACGCCCTGATGAAAGTCGTCGCGGTAGGCGACTAGGGTCGTCTGACCCAAAGGCAGGGTTTCGGGAAAGGCGTTCAGCGCGTCTTGCAGCATGGACTGCTCGATTTCGCGGCGTTCGATATTAAGGTCGTTCAACTGCGCCGCCAACGTCTGCGCTTCTGCGTCGTCGCGCGCCAACAGGCAGGCGATGCCGACCGACATATCGTCCAGTCGTCCGGCGGCGTTGATGCGCGGACCCAGTGCGAACCCCATGTCGAAAGGCTGCGCTTTGCGCCAGTCGCGCCGCGCCACTTCAAACAGGGCGCGGATACCGGGACGCATTTTGCCGGAACGCATCCGTTTTAAACCTTGCGACACGAGGATACGGTTGTTGTGGTCAAGGGGAACGACATCGGCGACGGTGCCGAGTGCGACCAAATCCAGAAGTTCGCCCAGATTCGGTTCTCTAAGGTCGTCTGAAAAATAATTGCGGCGGCGCAATTCGGCACGCAACGCCATCAACACATAAAAAATTACGCCCACGCCCGCCAGACTTTTGCTGGGGAAGCCGCAGCCTTTTTGGTTCGGATTGACGATGATGCAGTCGGGTACGGTTTCGGCGGGCAGGTGGTGGTCGGTAACGATCACGTCCAACCCCAATTCCTGCGCCCGCGCCACGCCTGCGATGCTGGCGATGCCGTTATCGACCGTAATCAGCAAATCCACGCCTTGCGCGGCGGCGATTTCGGCAAGCTCGGGCGTCAAGCCGTAGCCGTGTTCGAAGCGGTTGGGTACGAGGAAATCCACCGCCGCGCCCATCGCCGCCAAGCCGCTCATGCCGACGGAACACGCGGTCGCGCCGTCGGCATCGTAGTCGGCGACAATCAGGATTTTTTCCTTACGCTCGATGGCATCCGCCAGACGGCGGGCGGCGGCTTCGCAATTTGTCAGCGATTGATAAGGCAGAAGGCCGGCGAGTTTGTCGTCCAATTCGGCAGGACTCTGCACGTCGCGCGAGGCGCACAGGCGGGCGATTAAAGGATCGGCGCCGGCGGTGAGCAAATCATCGAGGACGTTTTGGTTGACGGGGCGGGTTTGGATTTTGACGGGCATGGTGTGTGGAAATATGTTTGATGTATTCAAGGACGGAAAGGTCGTCTGAAAACAGGCGTAACGAGTTTATTAAAAGCTTGGGGTAAAGCCGTCGCCACCGCCTATCATCATGGCAGGAATGAACAGTATTGGGGTAAGGGCATCAAAAGTGAGCGTCAGCGGCGTCATCAAAATAGTGCCTATTACTTTCCCCGGACTGGTGTATACGCGAGAAGTGGTATAGCCGATGGAGACAGGAATGCTTTGTTCAAATTTGTAGTCGGCGGGCAGGTTTTTCGGGGTGGCGTAGTATTTGCCTTTGGCGTGAACACAGCGGTGGTAGACAGTGTTGTTTTTACCTTTGCCGGTTTCAAATGACAGGTTTTTCAGTTTGGCGATTTCGTCAGCTTTTTGAGTGTCGTAGCGTAGGCAGAAATCAGTGGTGAAATCGGCTTCTTTTTCATTGTTCACCACAACAGGTAGGGCTTTGAGGTCTTTTTTGTATTTTTTGGCATCGGCAATTTGGAATTTTTTGTCGAGTTTGACATTGAGGATGGGCGTCAGATCTTTTGAATCTTTGGCATTAATGACGAACCAGTATTTTTCGCCCATCATGACGATGCTGCCTTTTTCAAGTTGGTCATTGTCTTTGTTGACGATACCGAAAGAATGTACTTGGTCGGAAGTAATCGGATGAAAAGTGATTTTTTCTACTTTTTTATCCTCTTCCCACATTTCTTGAGTCATACAGCCGTTTAATGATAAGGCGAGGAGGGCAGTGAGGGTAAGGCGAAGTTTCATAAGTGTAGTCCTTGAAAAGGTCGGTTTGTTTTATTGTTAAAGGGATGTCTGAAAAATGACGGTATATTTTAATAAGATTATATGAAATTTGAAAAGGTCGTCTGAAAACGGGGCGGTGGGATTTACAGAACCCTCAACCCCGTTTTCAGACGACCCCGATATTTATTCTGCCCAATCCTGCGTTTCTTCCGAATCGCTCTGACCGCCTTCCATGACGGATTTGATTTCTTGGAAGAGGGCGCGGAAGTTTTTCGGCGGTTTGTTTTGTTCCTGCTCTTTTTTCGTGTTGCGGATTAAGGTGCGCAATTTGCCTGCGTCGGCATGGGGGAAGTCCGCCATGAATTGGGTGATTGCGTTGTCGTCCGCCAAGAGGCGCGTGCGGGCTTGTTCGACGCGTTGCAAGAAGGCGTTGTGGGCGGTATTTTCGCCGCGCAGTTTGGCGAGGAAGGCTTCGATGGGCGCGGGGTCGGTGTCGCGCATGAGCCTGCCGATGAATTGGCTTTGGCGTTTGAGCGCGCCGTTGGACGTGATTTTTTTGTAGGTAACGACGGCTTCGTACAAGTCTTCGTCCAAGCCGATTTTTTTCAGCGTATCGGTCGAGAGTTTGGTCAACTCCATACCCAAAGCCTGCAAATCGTTCATCTGCTTTTTCATTTGGGTTTTGCTGACCCATTCGTCTTCGTTTTCAAACATTTTGATAAACCTTTAATTTTGTTTCGGGTATTTTAGCACGTTCGGGCAGGTTCCACGTCAATGCCCTGTTGAAACGGCGTTTTCAGACGACCTTTTATAGTGGATTAAATTTAAACCAGTACGGCGTTGCCTCGCCTTGCCGTACTATTTGTACTGTCTGCGGCTTCGTCGCCTTGTCCTGACTTAAATTTAATCCACTGTATCTTCTGTGGCGGTATTTTTACCGAGGTCGTCTGAAAACGGTTAAAATGCCGCAAACCCCTGTCAGGAAACCTTTTATGCTGTTCAACCACACCGCCTCCGAGCTGACCGGCTTATGCGGGCACGCCTTGGATTTGGCAAAAAACATGGGCGCGGCTGCTGCCGAAGCCGACTTTAGCGAATCCATCGGACAAAGCGTCAGCGTACGGCTGGGCGAAATCGAACAAATCGAGTTCCAGCAAGACAAATCGCTGGATATTACCGTGTACGTCGGCAAACGCAAAGGCCGCGCCAGCACCGCCGACTTCTCCGAAAAAGCCCTGCAAGACACCGTCAAAGCCGCCATCGACATCGCCCGCTACACCGCCGAAGACGATTGCGCAGGTCTGGCAGATGCTTCGCTTATGGCGCAACACGTCGGCGACCTCGACCGTTACCACGAATGGGATTTAAGCACGGAAGCCGCCATCGAGTTGGCAAAACAATGCGAACAAGCCGCCCTGAGCGCGGATGAGCGCATCGAAAATTCCGAAGGCGCAGGTGTTCAGACCGGACATTACCAATACGTTTACGGCAACACCCACGGCTTCACCGCCCACCAACAAGGCACGCGCCACAGCATTTCGTGCAGCATCGTTGCCGCCGACGAAAACGGCATGCAGCGCGACTACTGGTACGATGCAGCCTGCCGCCATCAAGACATGGACAGTCCCGAGCAAATCGGCAAAACCGCCGCCGAGCGTACCTTACGTCGTCTGAACAGCCGCAGCATCCCGACAGGCAACTATCCCGTCCTCTTCGATACCACCGTCGCAGGCGGCCTTATCGGACACCTCGTCGGCGCACTCAGCGGCGGCGCGCTCTACCGCCAAAGCAGCTTCCTGATCGACAGTATAGGCAGAAAAGTCCTGCCCGATTTCCTCAGCCTGCGCGAAGAGCCGCACATCCCCCGCGCCTTCGGCAGCACCTATTTCGACTCCGAAGGCGTCGCCACGCGGCCGCGTTTCGTCATCCGCGACGGCATTGTCGAAGGCTATTTCCTCAGCAGTTACAGCGCGAGAAAGCTCGGTATGCAGACCACGGGCAACGCCGGCGGCGCGCACAACCTTTATTTGAACCATACGCACGAAACGCAGTCCGACCTGCTGAAAGAAATGGGCACGGGATTGTTGGTTACCGAACTGATGGGGCAGGGTGTGAACACCATCACGGGCGACTACTCGCGCGGCGCGGCGGGTTTTTGGGTGGAAAACGGCATCATCAGCCACCCCGTCCAAGAAATCACCATCGCCGGCCGCTTGCAGGATATGTATCTTGGCATCGTCGGTACTGCCAACGATGCGCTGCGCCGCTCTTCCAACAAAATCGGTTCGGTACTGATTGAGAGCATGACCGTGGCGGGGGAGTAGGTTTTAGGGCGGGCGGGTCGTCTGAAAGCCACAGTCTCGGCGAAACACAGCCTGAAGACAGGATTTAGTCGTGCAAAACCGTACAAACTGTGGCATAATCCGCCCGTCTTTACAAAAAGACTTCAGGAGTTTGAACGGGTTTCCTGCTCGTCAAACTTGTCCGAACCGAATGACGGTTCTTTTATTTTTCGGAGTTATCCATCATGGCATTGACCGTAGAACAAAAAGCACAAATTGTTAAAGATTTCCAACGTAAAGAAGGCGATACCGGTTCTTCTGAAGTACAAGTCGCTCTGTTGACTTTCCGTATCAACGACCTGACTCCCCACTTCAAAACCAACCCTAAAGACCACCACAGCCGTCGCGGCCTGTTGAAAATGGTCAGCCAACGTCGCCGTCTGTTGTCTTACTTGCGCCGTACCCAACCTGATACATACCGCAACCTGATCACCCGCTTGGGTCTGCGCAAATAATTGCTGCTTTACCGGACACCGCTTGCGAAAGCGGTGTTTTTTCATATGGGCTGACGATAAACAATAGGGCAGGTTTGCCGGGGTCGTCTGAAAAAGGTCGTCTGAAAACATATCCGTCTCTTAAGCCTCATCGTTCCAGGATAAATCATGGATCAAAAACTGACCAATCTGTTCGCCAAATATCAAAATAACTTGGCTTTCGCCTCGCGCCCCCGTATCGCCTCCGTACATGATTTGGGTTTGATGGATGAAACCTTGCTGAATTTGGCGGTCATCAACCAAGCCCGCGAAGATGTTTTATTGCTGATTCAAAATGGCGCGGACGTCAACAAACAGGGGGAAATGGGTTTTACGCCTGTCCAAAATGCCTGTTTCAACGGCAATGTGGCAATACTTGAAATACTTTTGGCAAACGGTGCCAACCCGGACATCAAAAATGAATTGGGCAATAAGGCAGAGGATTATGTCACTGACGAGCGGCATGGCAAAAAGAAGGCAAAAGAAATGATGGCATTGTTGAAATACTATAAAAATCATCAATCAAAATGAAACATACGGCTCGAAATTTTAGCCGGTGTTTGCCTGACTCGATTTGTTTTCCCTGATCTTTTTGAATGGACAACATGAATATTTACGACTTCACCTTAAACGATGCCCAAGGCGATCCGGTTTCCCTGAGTGTTTACCGAGGAAAGGTGCTGCTGATTGTCAACACCGCGACGCGCTGCGGATTGACGCCGCAATATACGGCATTGCAGCAGCTTTATGAACGTTACAGCGGGCAAGGTTTGGAGATATTGGATTTTCCGTGCAACCAATTTCGCGGACAGGCGCCGGAGAGCAGTCGGGAAATTGCTTCCGTCTGTCAGACGAAGTTTGGTACTGCATTCAAAATTTTTGACAAAATCGATGTCAACGGCGCATCTGCATCGCCGCTTTATGCTTATTTGAAGGCGCAGCAGCCGCAGGATAGGGGCGGGCATATGTTGAAAGAAGCGGTGTTGCGGCTGGCGGCATGGGGCAGTAAGCATCAGGCGGGCGATATCCGCTGGAACTTCACCAAATTCCTGATTAATCGGCAAGGCGAAGTGGCGGCACGGTTTGCGCCCAGCGTAACGCCGGAAGAAATAGAAAACGATATCAAGAAGTTGCTGTAAGAGCGCGTGCCGTTTCAGACGACCTCGTCTGAAGAAACGTGCCGAAACCTTACGGTTTTTCACATTCGCGCGCCTTGAAAGTAGGGTGCATTATCTTTATGTTAAGGGAAACCGGTTATTCGGGAAGTGTAAAATGTCGGTTTATGATATCTAATAAGATTCAATAAGATAGATTGAAATTGCGGCTAAACGCGCCGACTTGCGCAGCATGAAGCGGGTTCGGAATTTAAAGGAGCAAAGATGCAGTATTTCGGTGTGGGTTTTTTAGTATTATTGTTTTTGGAAATTATGTCCATCGTTTGGGTGGCGGATTGGCTGGGCGGCGGATTCGCTTTCCTGCTGATGATAGTCAGCTTTATCGGCGGCACGATGATGCTGCGCCATACGGGGCTGTCCGGCATTTTGCTGGCGGGTGCGGCCATCCGCAGCGGGGACAATATTTCCATGTATCAGATGCTGTGGCCGATACGTTATACCGTCGCTGGGATTTTGCTGCTCAGTCCGGGTTTTGTTTCCACTATTATCGCCTTGCTGCTGCTTTTGCCGATAAAGGGTCGGCCGGCGGCCCAAATGAATACGCAGTCTTTCCGTCAGCAAACCTTTACGCGCCGTGGTGAAGATGACGGCGATATCATCGAAGGCGAATACACGGTGACCCGCGCCGATCCGCAAACCAAACACCAAGACTATATCGAGCACAAACGCGATTAAACGGTGGAAAATCGGCATAGCGGCAGCATTCCGACTGCCCGGTTTTGGAAAGGTCGTCTGAAAAGATTTTCAGACGACCTTTTATCTATATGAAAAAATGACTGAAAATGTCATGCAGTTTCGCCCGAAACAGACAGTCAATGCTATACTTGCCAACTTATTGTCGATGAAAACCGGCTGGAAACAGCCGTTACGGAAACGAGAAATCAAGATGAGCAGAATCCAGCAAACCTTTGCCGCGCTTGACGGCGCAAAAGCCCTGATTCCCTATATTACCGTAGGCGATCCCGATCTCGATACCACGCTTGCGCTGATGCACAGTTTGGTTGAAAACGGCGCCGACATCCTGGAATTGGGCGTTCCCTTTTCCGACCCGATGGCGGACGGTCCGACCATCCAGCGCGCTGCCGAGCGTGCGTTGGCAAGCAAAGTTTCCCTCAACGACGTATTGAACATCGTACGCCGCTTCCGCGAAACAAACGGCAACACGCCCATCGTCCTGATGGGTTATCTGAACCCGATTCATAAAATGGGTTATCAGGCATTTGCCCAAGCGGCTGCCGAAGCGGGCGTGGACGGCGTGCTGACCGTCGATTCCCCTGTCGAAACCATCACCCCGCTGCACGACGAACTCAAAGCGCGCGGCATCGACTGCATCTTCCTGATTGCCCCGACCACGACCGAAGAGCGTATCCAAACCATCGCCCGCGTTGCAGGCGGCTTTGTCTATTACGTTTCGCTCAAAGGCGTTACCGGCGCGGCAAGTTTGGATACCGAAGAAGTTTCGCGTAAAATAGAGCTTTTGCGCAAGTATATCGACATCCCGATCGGCGTCGGCTTCGGCATCAGCAACGCCGAAAGCGCGCGCAAAATCGGCGCCGTTGCCGATGCCGTCATCGTCGGCAGCCGCATCGTCAAAGAAATTGAAAATAACGCAGGCCGCGAAGCAGAAGCCGTCGGCGCGTTGGTCAAAGAATTAAAAGACGCAATCCGTTAAGGCCTTTTCCGAAAACACACGCAAAGGTCGTCTGAATCCCGAATTCCAAGGAGTCATCCATGAGTTGGTTAGACAAAATCCTACCGCCCAAAATCAAAAACCGCAGCAAAAGCGAAGGCTCGTCCAACGTTCCCGAAGGCCTGTGGCACAAATGCCCGTCCTGCTCGGCAACCATCTACTCGACCGAACTTCAGCAAAACGACCAAGTTTGCCCGAAATGTAACCATCACAACCCGCTTTCCGCGCGCGAACGCCTCAATTTGCTTTTGGACAAGGAAGGCCGCGAAGAAATCGCCGCCAATATCAAACCGACCGACCCGCTGAAATTCAAAGACAGCAAAAAATATCCCGAACGCTTGGCCGCAGCGCGCAAAGCCACCGGCGAAGATGATGCGTTGGTCGTGATGAAAGGCTTTATGAACGGCCTGCCCGTCGTGATTGCCGCCTTCGAATTCCGCTTTATCGGCGGCTCTATGGGTTCCGTCGTCGGCGAACGCTTCGTCCAAGGCGTGCGCCGCGCCGTAGCCGACAACTGCTCTTTCATCTGCGTTGCCGCATCGGGCGGTGCGCGGATGCAGGAAGGTGTCAACTCATTGATGCAGATGACCAAAACCAGCGCGGCATTGCATCTTCTGACTGAAAAACACCTGCCGTTTATCTCTGTCCTGACCGACCCGACCATGGGCGGCGTATCCGCCAGTTTCGCCTTCCTCGGCGATGTCGTGCTTGCCGAACCCAACGCCCTTATCGGCTTTGCCGGCCCGCGCGTTATCGAACAAACTGTCCGCGAAACCTTGCCTGAAGGCTTCCAACGCGCAGAGTTCCTGCTGGAGAAAGGCGCTATCGACCAAATCGTCGACCGTCGCAGCATGAAACAGCGCATCAGCGACCTGATTACTCTGCTGCGCCGCGAAGACAAAGTCAATGCCGCTTAAACCGGGAAGGTTTGAGCTAAATAAAGGTCGTCTGAAAACTGATTTTTCGGTTTTCAGACGACCTTTTTGTAAAGTGTTTCCGCCCAGCGGCTGAACGTTGGATACACGGTAGCAAGTAACAGATATAGTGGATTAACTTTAAACCAGTACGGCTTTACCTCGCCTTGTCCTGATTTAAATTTAATCCACTATACAAAGGATTGGGGCAGGGTAATGCCAACCAGTTTATTGAAAAGAGTGCGGGATGGCGATGAAGATTAAAGCGGTTGATTCGTTGTTTTTTGCCATCATCCACACTAAAAAAGGTCGTCTGAAAACATACTTTCAGACGACCTTTTCAAGTTTGGCTTCCGTATCTGTCAAACAATCCGATCGGATGCAGCCGCGTCAATCAGTAACGGCCCGGAACGGTTCCCATACGCTGTTTCAGCGAGGTTTGCGGCTCGTTGAACAGGGATGCGTAGAAGGTCGCGTTGGTCATGACTTTTTTGACGTAGTCGCGCGTTTCGGTGAAGGGGATGGTCTCGGCGTAAATCGCGCCTTCCAGAGGCGTAGAAGCCTGCCAGTTGCGGGCGCGGCCGGGGCCGGCGTTGTAGCCTGCGGTTGCCATCACTTCGTTGTTTTGCAGGCGGCGTTTGGCATCTGCCATGTACCATGTGCCCATGCGGATGTTGCCGTCCATGGTGTAGAGTTCGCTGCTGCTCATGCCGATTTTGCCAGCGATTTCTCGGGCGGTGGCGGGCATAACCTGCATCAGGCCTTGCGCGCCGACGCTGGATTGCGCGCCCATGACGAAGCGGCTTTCTTGGCGGATCAGACCGTAAACCCAAGCGGGGTCGATGCCTGCTTGCGAGGCGTAGCGGACGGTGGTCTCTTTAAACGGAGAGAGGTAGCGCAGGTTGTAGTTGAGTTTGCGCTCGGTCCGGTCGGCGCTGTTGATCGCCATGTCGTAGAACTGGTTTTCAAAGGCGACTTGCGCGGCAGTCAGGAGGTTGTCTTCGTTGAAGTCGCGGGTGGCGAAACGCCATTCTGCCTGCGCCTGACGGCGCATTTTGGCATCGTTGCTGCTTTGGCTGTTTTTAAACAGAACCAGCGCGCGTTTGATGGCGCCGTCGTCTGCCATGCGGCGGACGTCTTTTTTATCGGCGTCGGAAACGTTGTTTTTGGTATTGACGCGGCGGCCGAGTTCTTCGCCTGCTAAGACGGCGTAGAAATTGCGTCCGCTTGCAGCGGCTTTTTCGTACATTTCTTTAGCACGGCTTTGGTTGCCTTGTGCGGCGTAGCTGCGGCCCAGCCAGTATTGCCAAGTCGGGTCTTTTTGCAGGTTGTCGGGCATTTGTTGGATGATGCCGGACAATTCGTTCCAGCGTTGCAGGCGCAGGGCGGCGCGGGCGTACCATTCGAATTGCTCGTCGGTCAGTTGTTTGCGGTCGGAAACGCGGTTGTAGTAGCTCAACGCGGTCTGCATGTTTTGATTTTGCGCTTGGTAGAGTCCCAATACGCCCCATGCGAAGCTGCTTTGTTCGCGGCTCAAGCCGGATTCCATGCCGGACAGGGTAGAGGCTGCGGAGGAGGATTTGCGCGCGTCTTTGCCGATGACGTTCAAAAGGCTGTATTCGCGCGCACCTTGTGAGCCGCCTTCAAACGGGCTGCCCAAGGCGGCTGCCAAGCTGCGTGCGTCGCTGGTTTGGCTGTTGCTCAACAATCCGCGTACGCGGCGCCATGCGTCGTTGCTGTTCAGATGACCTGCCGATGCCGCGCTTTCGACCAAGCGGGTACAGCCCGCGGGCAGCTTGTTGGTAACGCGCACAAGCTCTGCCGCCATGTTGTAGCTGCCGTTGCTCAGTTCGGCATAACATTGCACTTCCTGCACCCGGCCTGCCGCATTCAGCTTTTTGTTTTCTTGGCGGAACACGTCCCATTGTCCGCGCGCGCCGAGGCTTTTTAGCCATTCGTTGCGGACGGTTTCAGCCATCGCGCTGTCGCCCGCCTGCGCCAAGAATTGTTGCACCCACATATCGTCGCCGCGTTTGGCAGCGTCCAGCGCGCCTTGATATTGGCCGTAATCGGACAATACTTTGGATTCGCCTTCCGCGCGGCGGGCGGGGATGGAGGCGGGTTCGGTCAGGGAAGAGGCAGGCTCTTTGGATGAGGTGTCGTTTTCAGAGACGCACGCCGACAAGACGGCTGCGGCAATCAGGCTGAGTGAGAGGGAAAATATGCGTTGTGCGTTCATTACTTGCCGTATCTTTATTAGAATCAATTAGAACCGTATTCTAAACGATTTGGCGGCATTATCCGAATCTGAAACCGATATTTACATTAACCGCGTAATCAGGGACAACAAAAAGGTCGTCTGAAAAGCGGGATGGCTGCTTCAGACGACCTTTGGCGCATGGGGCACAGTTTACATGCAGCCTTCGTTTTGCAGCAGGGTAAACAGGGGAACGCCGTTTTCGCGGATTTTGCTGCCGCCGATTAAGTCCGTAAATTCCAAAATCGCCGCCGCTTCAACGACTTCGCCGCCGAGTTTGCGGATTAATTCCACGCCTGCCAGCATGGTGCCGCCGGTTGCGACCAGGTCATCGACCAGTAGCACACGCGCACCGGGTTTGACCGCATCTTTGTGGATTTCGACCGTTGCTTCGCCGTATTCCAGCGCGTAGCTTTGCGAAATCGTATCAAAAGGCAGCTTGCCCTTTTTGCGGATGGGGACGAAGCCGACGTTCAACTGATACGCCAGCGCCGCGCCGATGATGAAACCGCGTGCGTCCAAACCTGCCACGACATCGATTTTCTGACCCATATAGCGATAGACCAGCAAGTCCACCAAAAGACGGAAATATTCCGCGCTTTGAAGCACCGGTGTAATGTCGTGAAATAAAATGCCTTTTTGCGGCCAGTTTTCGATTTTGCGGATTTTGTCCGCCAATGCGGCGACGCCCATCGCCTCAGGATGAACCAACATTTTGCATGTTCCCAAATGAAAAGTTTTTAACACGATATTGTAGCCGTCAGACCGTCGGTTGCCAAATCCATCGGGGCGGTTTAACCATTCCCCGAAGCATTCATGACATGGTGTGCGACACGGTAATGCGGCTCAATCATCTTTAAGATTAATAAAGGTCGTCTGAAACGCCGGAAGATGGGTTTCAGACGACCTTTTGATGTTTCATAACGTGAATATGGATTTATTGATGTGCGGCGAGGAATTGTTCCAATTCTTCTTTGAAAGGCATCCCGTTTTGCGCGCCGTCTTGGGTAATGGAAAGCGCGGCGGCGGCACATGCCTTACGGACGGCAGTTTCGATGCCTTGATTCCAGAAGACGGACAACGCGCCGTTGAATGCGTCGCTGGCGCCGGTGGTGTCGGCGGTGTCCACTTTAAAGCTGGAAACATAACGCAAACTGTCTTTGCCGTCTTTATAGACTGCGCCTTTGTCGCCCATGGTCATCAGGACGGGGCAGGGGGCTTTTAGAATCAATTCTTCGGGATTCAAATCTTGCGACAGGCCGAGGCAGTCGGCAAGTTCGTAGCGGTTGGGGGTCAGAAGGGTGACCAATTCCCATAATTCCGGAGGCAGAAATTGGGCGGGAGCCGGGTTGAGGATAAAGGGCTTACCGTATTTTTTTGCCAATTTTGCGGCGGCGATGACGCAGTCCATCGGAATTTCGAGCTGGCTCAAAACCACATCGGCGGAGGCGATTTGCTGCTCGGCGTTTTCGATGTCGGCAATCGTCAGTCCCATATTGGCTCCAGCGATAACGATGATGGCGTTTTCATCGTCGGCAACGGTAATGTTTGCCATGCCGCTGGGTAGGCCGGTGAGGGTTTGGATGTGTTCGGTAAAGATGCCTTCGCGGCAGAGGTTGGTGGTCATTTCATAGCCGAAATCGTCATCGCCGACCGCGCCGACTATACAGACGTCTGCCCCCAAACGTGCCGCTGCAATCGCTTGGTTTGCGCCCTTGCCGCCCATGAAGCGGTGAAATGAATTTCCCAGCAATGTTTCACCCGCTCTGGGAAATTTTGAAGCGCGGGTGACTAAATCCATATTGATACTGCCGATAACGACGATTTTAGCTTGGAGCATCCTTGATATCCCTTTTATGAAATGCAATAGACCGTTTGAAACGGTCTTATTTTGTCTGCTGTCCCCAAATATCAATCATAGTTTGAAATAATGGACAAGATAGTCTGAAATTGTACCTGCTAATATTATAAATGCAAAATTAATTGTCAATTTCATATTACTTTGGATTAATTTTGTTGCGATAAAATCAACATATCATAGGATTTAAGGCGAAAATGGCGGTGCTTGGGGAGGAATTGTTTTTATTTTAATAATCTGTGCTTCAACGCAGGCAGTCTGGTGCGCACGCTTTGCAGCCTTGTGCCGTCCAAGTCGGCAATGACGATGCCTTCGCCTTCGGGCAATACGTCCAAGACTTCGCCCCACGGATCGATAATCATGCTATGACCGAATGTGCGTCTGCCGCTTTCGTGTTCACCGCCTTGCGCCGAAGCGATGACGTAGCATTGGTTTTCCACCGCGCGGGCGCGCAGCAGCAATTCCCAATGCGCTTTGCCTGTCGTGTAAGTAAAGGCGGCGGGCAGCAGCAAAACGTCAAACGGCTGCTGGGCGCGGAAAAACTCGGGAAAGCGTAAGTCGTAGCACACGCCCGCGGCAAGCGGCACGCCGTCGGCAGCCAATTTCGGCACATCGCCGCCCGCGCTGATGGTGTCCGCTTCGGCATAGCGTTCGCCCAGACCTGAGAAACCGAACAGGTGCATTTTGTGGTACAGCCCGATTTGCGTGCCGTCGCGGTCGTACACCAACATCGTGTTCATAACCTTGCCTTCGTCTGGGCTTTGCAGCGGAATCGTGCCGCCAAACAGCACCACGCCGCATTCCGCCGCCGTCTCACTCAAGGTCGTCTGAAAACGAGCGTAGCGAGTTTCGCTAAAATTGCAGCCGACTAAAGGTTCGGCGAAAGCCAGTTTGTCGGTATCCTTACGCCCCATCAGCGGCCAATATTCGGGCAGCAACACCCAGTCCGCGCCTTGTTCGGCTGCTTGGCGCACGAGGCGTTTCATGGTGTTAATGTTGTCATTGGGGGCGGTGGACGAAATCATTTGTACGGCGGCGGCGCGGATGTTTTGCATGGCAGTTTTCCTGTCGGGTCGTCTGAAAGGGCAAGGGATGGTTAGTTTTATAACGAAATCGTTCCAAAAAAACAATCAATAAGGGAAATGGCATTTCAGATGACCTTTTATTTTTCTGAGCCGTTTCATGATGATTCAAACGGCAGATTTAGTATTACTTTTTATGTAAATATTATTTTTTATTTTTTGTTGATTTTAAAAAGAATTTTATTGAGTGCACCTTAATCGATAAAATGTGAATGTTTTCAAAACTTAACGTCTGCATGTAAGTTGTTGATTTATGGTTTGGTTATTTTATAAATGGGCTGATTTTTTGAAAATTTGTATTATTACAGGTTGCTAAGTCGGAGGTTATCCGATAAGGTTTACTATAAGCGGTTACATCCGTGAGTATGAAATTAATCAATAAGATAGTTGATTAAATAATTAAAACTGTTAAATCCCACAATAAACGGACAGGTCCCCCTCAACCGTTTGCACATCAAACCGTTTGCACACCAAACAGAAAGGAAAAACCATGCTTCATTATGCAGTTGTTTTCTTTGTTATCGCCATTATTGCAGCCGTACTGGGCTTTGGCGGCATTGCCGGCAGCGCGGCAGGTATCGCTAAAATCCTGTTTGTCGGTTTCCTGATTTTGTCAGTGTTGTCCCTGATTTTTGGCAAGAAAAAATAAAACTGACAAACAGATAAGGCGTAATCGCGCTACCTTCTGAATGAATGTTTTTTAAAACAAAGGTCGTCTGAAATTTTCAGACGACCTTTCTTCATGTCAAACCTTAATCTTCATACGCTTCCATCGGCGGGCAGGAGCAGACCAGATTCCGGTCGCCGTACACGTCGTCCACACGGCTGACGCTCGGCCAGAATTTGTTTTCGCGCACGAAAGGCAGCGGGAAGACGGCTTCTTCGCGGGAGTACGGGTGAGCCCATTCGCCGGTTACGTCGGCGGCGGTGTGCGGGGCGTTGACCAGCGGGTTGTCGTCTTTCGGCCATTCGCCGCTCTCGACTTTCAGCACTTCCTGCTTGATTTGTTTCAAGGCGGCGATGAAGCGGTCGAGTTCGGCTTTGCTCTCGCTTTCGGTCGGTTCGATCATCAGCGTGCCGGCAACGGGGAAGGAGACGGTCGGGGCGTGGAAGCCGTAGTCCATCAGGCGTTTGGCGATGTCGGTTTCGGTGATGCCGCTTTCGGCTTTGAGCGGACGCAAATCGACGATACATTCGTGCGCGACGCGGCCGTTTTTGCCTGCATACAGAATCGGATAGTCTTCGCTCAGGCGTTTGGCGACATAGTTGGCGTTGAGCAATGCCCAGCGCGTCGCCTGTTCCATACCTTGTTTGCCCATCATGGTCAGGTACATCCAAGTAATCGGCAGGATGGACGCAGAACCGAAGGCCGCAGCAGCAACGGCGGTTTGGTCGGCACTGGCGCTGTGGGTGTCGGTTAAAGCGTGTCCCGGTGCAAACGGAGCGAGGTGGGCTTTCAAACCGATAGGGCCGACGCCCGGGCCGCCGCCGCCGTGAGGGATGCAGAAGGTTTTGTGCAGGTTCATGTGCAACACGTCCGCACCGACCTCCGCAGGCTGCATGATGCCGATTTGGGCGTTGAGGTTGGCGCCGTCCATGTAAACCTGTCCGCCGTTTTCATGGATGATGCGGCAGATGTCGCGGATGCCTTCTTCGTACACGCCGTGGGTGGACGGATAGGTAATCATGATAGCGGACAAAGCGTCGCGGTGTTGCTCGGCTTTGGCTTTCAAATCGTCGATGTTGACGTTGCCGTGTTCGTCGGTATCGACGACGACGACTTTCAAACCGAGCATGGCGGCGGTGGCGGGGTTGGTGCCGTGGGCGGATTTGGGGATCAGGCAGATGTTGCGGTGCGCTTCGCCTTGGGCTTCCTGATAGCGGCGGATGGCGAGCATACCGCTGTATTCGCCCTGCGCGCCGGAGTTGGGCTGGAAGGAAATCGCGTCAAAGCCGGTGATGGCTTTCAGGCTGTCTTCCATGTCGGTCAAGAGTTCGCGGTAGCCTGCGGTTTGAGTTTCGGGGGCGTAGGGGTGGATGTCGGAGAACTCCGCCCAAGTAATCGGCAGCATTTCGGCGGTGGCGTTGAGCTTCATGGTGCAGCTGCCCAGCGAAATCATGCTGCGGTTCATCGCCAAATCGCGGTCTTCGAGCTTTTTCAGGTAGCGCAGCATTTCGTGTTCGGTGTGGTAACGGTTAAACACGGGATGTTGCAAGATATTGTCTTGGCGCAGGAATTCGGTTTTCAGACGGCCTTTGACGTCGTCTGAAAGCGTGAAGGTGTTGTTGCCGGTGAAGGCGTAATACAACACGGCAAGGTCTTCGCGCACGGATGTTTCGTGGAAGGCGGCGGCGATTTGGGTATCGCTGACGCGGCGCAGGTTGTAGCCCAGTTCCAAAGCGGTTTGGAACGCTTTGTCCGCTTTGTCTTTGCTGCCGAAATCGACGGTAACGGTATCGAAGAAGACTTCGTGAACCACTTTGAGGCCGTCTGAAACCAGCGCGTCGGCAAAGACGGAAGCCAACGCGTGAATACGGTTGGCGATACGTTTCACGCCTTCGGGGCCGTGATAAACGGCGTACATGCCCGCCAAGTTCGCCAGCAATGCCTGCGCAGTACAAATATTGGACGTGGCTTTTTCGCGGCGGATGTGTTGTTCGCGAGTGGACAACGCCATGCGCAGCGCGGGTTTGCCCGATGCGTCTTTGGATACGCCGATGATGCGGCCCGGGGCGGAGCGTTTGAACTCGTCTTTAAACGCGAAATAAGCGGCGTGCGGCCCGCCGAAGCCCATCGGTACGCCGAAGCGTTGAGTGTTGCCCAACGCAATGTCCGCGCCCAACTCGGCAGGCGATTTCAGCAAGACCAAGCTCATGATGTCGGCGGCAACGGCGACAATCGTGCCTTTGGTTTTCAGACGACCTATGACGCTTTGCAAGTCTTGCACGTCGCCGTCTTTGCCGACGTATTGGAACAGCGCACCGAAGTATTCGCCGTCATCCGCTTTGGCAAAATCGCCGACCACCAGCTCGAAGCCGAAATATTTAGCACGGGTTTTCATCACGTCCAAAGTCTGCGGATAAACGCGCTCGTCCACAAAGAAACGCTCGGATTTTACCTTGCCCACGCGGTGTGCCATCGCCATCGCTTCGGCGGCGGCGGTCGCCTCGTCCAGCAAAGACGCGCCCGCCACGGGGAAACCGGTCAAATCGATACACACCTGCTGGAAGTTCAGCAACGCTTCCAAACGCCCCTGCGCGATTTCCGCCTGATACGGCGTGTAGGCGGTGTACCAGCCCGGATTTTCCAATACGTTGCGCAAAATCACGTTCGGCACGCGGGTCGGGTAATAGCCCAAGCCGATATAGGATTTGTTGATCACGTTTTTCGCCGCAATGGCTTTCAGCTTCGCCAAAGCGTCCGCTTCCGTCAGGGCTTCGGGCAGGCAGAGTTCGGACGGCATACGGATGCTTTGCGGCACGGTGTTGCCGACAAATTCGTCCATACTCTTCTCGCCGAGCGCTTCCAAAAGCGCAGCCTCGTCGCCGAAACTCAAATGACGCGCGGCAAATTCGTTGGGGTTGAACAGTTCGGATAGTTTCATTTCTACTCCTTTTTTGTTGTAGGAATCTGCCGCGAAGGCAGGTATTTGGGTTTTCAGACGACCTTGCGGGCGGATAATCGGGTTTTGTGTCTGCTTACTATAGTGGATTAAATTTAAATCAGGACAAGGCGACGAAGCCGCAGACAGTAC